>JADJWS010000003.1:308405-616810 GCA_016716235.1 Candidatus Defluviilinea gracilis | reverse complement strand
GTCAACATGATCGCCTGCTTGATTCGCAGAAAGGACGATGCTCCCGCCTTCGGGCGTGTGGCGCAGGGCATTATCCAGAATATTGGTGAGGACTTGCGTTATCCGCGCGGGATCAACCTCAACGGTGGGAAGAGGCGAAGCAATATCCAGTTCAAGCGAGATATTTTTCTTTTGTGTTTCGAATTGATAAAGCGATGCCACTTCTTGAATCAATCGGTCTGGCTCAATGATCTGCAGATTGATGGTCAATTCGCCCGCGTCGGCAAGAGACAATGTCCGCAGATCGTTGACGAGGTGTTCAAGTCGCGCGGCTTCTTCGCGGATGATCTCGAAGTTTTCTTTTGTTGGAGGTAACACGCCGTCGTGCACTGCTTCCGCGTGCCCCAAGATCAAACTCAATGGCGTGCGGAGTTCGTGCGCGATGTCGGCGGTCATTTGTTTGCGGGCGTTGACCGAGCGCAACAGTTCCGCGCTCATTTTGTTGAAGGCTTTGGCAAGTTCACCCAGTTCATCGTGGGAACGGACCGTGACCTGTTGCGAAAGATCGCCCTCCGAAACCGCGTGTGTGGCTTGGGTCAGTTCGCGGATGGGACGCGTGATCGTGCGCGAGAGGAAAATGCCCAATCCTAACGCAAAGACTGCACCGATGAGCGCGCCGTAAAATAGCGTGGTATTGATCCGTTCGATGAATTCGAGTTCGCGCGGTTGACCTTGATACGGTGTGCTCATTGGGACGAAGATACCGATCACAGTTCCGTTTTCGGTCAGCCGGGTTCCCGCCGAAAGGTCAGAGGGTGAAAGTGTATCGCCGGGTCTGTATTTTCCGTTCGAGAGGATCACTACGCCGTTTGCATCTGCCAACGCAAAGGATTTTGCATGTGCGTGATTCGGGCCGGGTCCGTAGCCCGGTTTGGGTTGATTTGAAAAATAATCTATTTGCAACCCGTCCCATGAACCGTTCTCAAGGTGATAGTTCGAAAGCTCGCTGATCGTGTCCGTTTGTGATTGATCGTTGAGAAAGCGGATGAACTCGGCGCGCGTGTTCCATGTGGCTGTAACGGCGATGATGACGATGCTGAGGATGCCGATGCTGAGGAATGCCAGAATTAATTTCGAGGAGATGGAGCGCATAACACTTATTCTCTTTTGAATCGATAGCCAACACCGTACACGGTTTCGACATATTGCGGCGCGCGCGGATCGTTTTCTATTTTGCCGCGCAGGTTTTTGATATGCGTATCAATAGTGCGCTCGTAGCCTTCGTAACGGACTCCCTGGATGATGTCCAGCAGGTCGAGCCGTGAATAGACACGTCCGGGCGATGCCATCAGCGCGGTGAGGATGTCGAATTCAGAAGGAGTGAGGTCAACGAACTCTTCCCCTACTTTAACCGTGCGCGTGTCTCGGTCCAAGACGATATCTGCCGCCTTCAACACTTTGGCAGAAGGTTCTTTTTCTCCCGCGCGGCGTAACACAGCGCGGACGCGTGCCACCAATTCGCGCGGACGAAATGGCTTGGTCATGTAATCGTCCGCGCCGACTTCGAGGCCGACAACTTTTTCTTCATCGTCCACCCGGGCGGTGAGCAGGATGATCGGCGTATTGCTCTCGGCGCGGTGTTTGCGCATGAACTCGTAACCGTCCATTTCGGGCATCATCACATCAAGCACGATGAGATCGGGCTTGTCGCGGCGCGCGGCGGTCAGCGCTTCTTTTCCGTTGTGCGCGGTGGCAACGCGATAGCCTTCTTGCTTGAGGTAACTCTCTACCAGCGAGACCAACCGCTTTTCATCGTCTACAACGAGGATGGTTTTTGACATACGGTCAGTATACCAAGTTGCCGCGTTGCAGAGTTCACGTATGTTGGTGGAATTATGTGGAATTTGTGTGGGTTTGACAAACAAATTTTACTTGGACGCTGATGAACGCAGAAAACGCAGATTTTTCTTTTCAGGGTAAATCAACGTTTATCTGCGTCCCAATTTAATATTAACTCTTCGTTACTGTAGGAACTTCGCGCGGAGAAACCATGCCCCAGCGCGACGCGCCGAGGTACAAAATATCGAGGATGAGATCCTCATAGCGAATGCCTTCTGCTTTGGCTTGCAAGCACAAATCGCTGTAATCAGGCGTGAGCCCGGGCAGGGTGTTGATCTCGAGCAGGCGCGGGTTGCCCTCATCATCGAGGCGGATATCGGTACGCGATATATCCAACGCGCCGAGCAGTTGATGCGCGCGCAAGGCGAAATAGCGGAGTTTCTTTTCCAATTCGGGTTCCACCACCGCCGGGCAGAAATAACCGGGAGCGCCTTCTTCACCTACTTCTTTCGACTTGGAGGCATTGCTGTACACGTTCGGGGTAACGGAACGCGTCATATCCAATTCGAGGATGGGGAAACGGTGGAAGCCGTCTTTTTCATACCACTCAGGGTTGCGCGAGTAGAGTTTCGCATCGGCGCGCCCCAGGATGCCGACGGTGAATTCACGCCCAGGTAGAAAGACCTCCACCAGCGCAGGTTGCTGATAGGTGTTGATGATATATTGCGCCCGCTCGCGTAATTCCTTTTCTTTGGTGACGATGGCTTTTGTGTCCACGCCCATGCCGGTGCCTTCGCGCGCCGGTTTGACGAAGAGCGGATATTTTAATTCGGGTCGAAGTGGTTCGTCGCCGACGATGAACTCTTGAAACGGCGCGACGGGCAACCGCCGGTCGCGCCAGATGCGTTTTGTCAGGGTTTTATCGAGCGAGATGCCGTTGGTCAGCACGCGCGAGCCGGTATAGGGGATGCTCATCATTTCAAGCAGGGCTGGCACTTGCGCCTCGCGCGCGTCGCCGCCGAGTCCTTCGGCGATGTTGAAGCAGATATCCGGTTGGTGATCGCGCAACGCGAAGGGCAAGTCCCTGTCGGCTTGGATGAAGACCGTTTTGTGGCCGTCAGTTTCAATGGCGGCACGAAGCGAATCAATAGTTTCTATGTGGTCGAAATCTGAGAAGGCATCCGGTGGGACGCCCTCCGGCTTGGGCTGTGAATCATCCTTGATGTTGGCAAGAACGGCGACCTTCCAATAGCGCTTCATGAGGATTTGAATCTCCTTTTATTTGATTCAAAATTTTTCGAGCTAATGATAGCGCAATGCTGTCAGATGACAAGGGTTATGAAGTTTAAAACATTCTGCTAGACAATGAATTGTCTTTCAGGTATCATCGGTTCACTTCCAACGAAACGGGAAAGAGAAAAACACGAATGGCAATGTTTTCCAAAGACCTGGGTATCGACCTGGGAACGATGTTCACCCGCTTGGCTGATTCGACTCAGGTGCTGGCTCAGGAGCCGACCATCGTTGCGATCGAGGCGATTGAGCAGAAGATGGTGGCGGTGGGGCAGGAGGCGCGCGATATGTACGGCCGCGTGCCGGAGAGCATCGAAGTGGCGCGTCCCTTGAAGAACGGCGTGATCGCGGATTATGAAATCACCGAGACGCTTCTCTCGTACCTGCTTTCACGCGCTAGTGGAAGCATGCGCATCTTTCGCCCCCGCGTCATGATCTCCGTTCCCAACGGAGTCACCAGCGTGGAGCGGCGCGCAGTATACGAAGCTGTGCTGGAGGCTGGAAGCCGCGAGGCGTTTTTGATTCAACAACCGCTTGCGGCGGCGATCGGGGTGGACCTTCCGATTGGTTCGCCTTCGGGTAACATGGTGATCTGCCTCGGCGGCGGGTGCACTGAGGCGGCTGTGCTGGCGATGTATGGCATTGTCTCTGCGGAGACCCTGCGCTCCGGCGGTATGGATTTCGACGATGCCATCGTTAATTATGTGCGCAGGAAATATGGCGTGGTGATCGGGCAGGTGACCGCCGAACAACTTAAGACAAGGATCGGCGCGGCGGTTCCGCAGGATACCGAGAATAGCATGGAAGTGCAGGGACAGGACCAAGTGACCGGTTTGCCGCGCCCGGTCACGTTGACGACCGGCGAGATCGTCGAAGCGTTGCAAGACCCGCTCAAGGCAGTCGTCGAGACCGGTCGCCGCGTGTTGGAGAAGACTCCGCCCGAACTCGTATCGGACATCATCGATCGCGGTGTGGCGTTGTGCGGCGGCGGGGCGCTCTTGCGCGGTATCGATAAATTGCTGACGAAATCTTTGGGCATCCCCGCCTATTTGGTCGATACGCCGATGACGTGC
Organism: Candidatus Defluviilinea gracilis; assembly: GCA_016716235.1. Taxonomy (NCBI): domain Bacteria; kingdom Bacillati; phylum Chloroflexota; class Anaerolineae; order Anaerolineales; family Candidatus Villigracilaceae; genus Candidatus Defluviilinea; species Candidatus Defluviilinea gracilis. The sequence goes on along the minus strand of JADJWS010000003.1, from coordinate 612,626 downwards.
GTCGTGGAGGGCACAGTGAAAGCGATCCCGATGTATAACATTTTACGGCGTAGTTTGCCGCAAGTCTGAAAAGTAATCAAGATTCCCTCTTAGATTTTATCTGAGGCACAGAGAAACGCTGGTTTGCGCTGAGGAACGCAAAATCAGCGTTTTTTCGTGGGCAGCCCAAGAAATAAACTCAACTAGTATTGATGCGTGTCAAATTTTTGATTCGAGTGGATTGCGCGTTATCCTTCATGTCACTGATTGGTTGAAAACATCAAAGCGATGAAGTAATCGCGCTCGCCGAGAAATCCATCGATGTCGATTTGCTGCCCCACTTCAACTTGAGAAGATTGGAAACCATATTGCCCCACGCTAAACCCGTCAACGGATGAATCGTCAGCGTTCAGGGGGATTGCGCCGTTCGGAGTATCCTGCCAGTGAGCAAAAATATCATTTTTCTGGACGGTTAAAGAGCTTGACAGTTTTACCACCGTGGTCCCTGTTTGGGCGGAGGGCGAGTCGTCGGATACGTGAATGCGATAGACGACCTTCCAGCCATCATCGTTGGGTCGCAGGATCAGCAAGTCGAATTGTTCGACGGCTTTGTCGCTGTCGTTGAGATACATGATCCCGTTAATAAATCCATCTGACGGCATGGAATATTCGTGCAGGAACAAGTGTCGCCTGGCGGACAAATCGCCTTTTGGCGACGATGGGACTTGCCCCCAAAAATTAAAACCAATTTGCCGAGTCTGCGCAGAGGGTTTAGACGGGGGCGGGTTGTCGTCTATGGATATTGTGATGCTACTACATGCAAGAGATAACACGATCAAGAAAGTGAAATATGTGAGAGGCGCTTTTCCTGCTGGGTAATCCATGAATTGTCCTTTTTTCCACCCCCCCGCGGGGGCCGGAAGGCCCCCGAAGCCCCAAAACCCCAACCCGGCCCGGGGACCCCCCCGCCCCGGGGGCCCCCCCCGGCCTCCCTGGGGGTTGGGCGGGGCGGAAAAAGCCCCCGAAATTAAACTTTTTTCCTTCCCCCCCCGGGGGCCCCCCCTCCCCCCAGGCCTCCCAAGGGCCCCCGGAAAAAGGAACCCCCCCCCCCCCGGTGGGGGCCTTTCCCCGCCCCCCCCCCGGGAGGACCGAACCCGGGCCCGCCGGGGGGAAAAGGCCCCCCCCGGGAAAAAGCCCCCCCCCCTCCCCGGGCCCCCCCATTTTGGGCGCTGCCCCCCTGCCCCCCCCCCCCCCCCCCCAGAATCCCCATCTGGGGGGAGGAAAAAAAACGGAAGGGGGAGCCGGCGGGGGGGTGCGGGCGAAAGCCGTCTCATATATTTCCCCAGCCCGCCCAATATGGGTTTAACAACATCCGTCGCGGGAAATTCCCACCAATCATTTGAGTCGGCTAACCGCTTTCGCAGCATCCGATTATGGACATGCCATGCGCCAAAATACCAATCAAAATCTCGCGCGCCCGTTGGAAGTTCGTTCATGATAAAAGAATCTCCTTGTGATAGCAGTCTACTTGTACCGTCAGTAAATTATGAGCCAGCGATTGTATCGCTGTGCGGGGCGAGGAAGGCTAATACAGCGGCAACAGCAAACAGCACCAAGACATCCCCATAGAGATGCCCCATGTTATTTATGCTGTCGAATGACTGCACAGCCATAATGCCTCCATGTACCACGCTTGACCACACGGTGAACCAAATAAGGCTTAGGTGTTTGAGCGGATCTCGAGCAGCAAGGATGAGAAATATTCCCAGCGTGGCGTAAATGCCGATGATCATCTCTAGATAATAGGAGCGTCCCTCAGCATGCCATGACCATCCGGATGGCCAAAGTTGAGTGAGAGGCCAAAGCCCAAAAGTAGCGACAAATCCAACAACCCACAGCGTGATGCGTAAGTACTTAATACGATTTGATTCGCTCATGTTTCTCTCCTTTGGCGGCTTCAATTTCAGTTTCGTTAATTTTCACGCCGCCTGCGGGTAGTTCCCATTCAGTTAAGCCAGTCGTATAGCGGGAAATACGGGCAAACACAATATTTCTCGAATCGTTTTCTACAATTGCTGCGACTGCGGCACGAGGAAAATCCAGAAGATGATATTTTTCAATCACAAGCCCATTTGGAAATTTCACCTTATCAAGATACAGGTTTACCCAGGGACTTTCATAAACGGGAATTCTCGATAATCGCTCTGGTTGCATGTGCCGTTTAAAAATTTCCTTATAAATTGGAAGGGGTTGCCTAACTAGGGGTTATACCGCCGCCGCATAATACGCCACGTGGCAGATTAGACGGCGTCAGATTAATTCATCTCTACAGATAATACGTCATCCTCTGCAAATGCGTGACCGGGTCCACATACTGCACCTTCACATCCTCTGGCACATTGATACTGATCGGGGCGTAGTTGAGGATGGCTTTGATGCCCGCCTTCACGAGTTGGTCTGCGGCTTCCTGCGCCGAAGAGGCGGGCACGCACAGCATCGCCACTTTGATCTTTTGGCTTCTGATCTTCTCTGCCAGATTCGCCGAATCGAGCACCTCGAAATCCCCCACTTTGCGGCCGATTTTCTTAGGATCGTTATCGAACACCATGCTCACATGAAAGCCGCGTTTGTTGAATTCTTCGTAATGCGCCAGCGCGTGACCGATGTCGCCCATGCCCACGATGATCACATCCCAAACGCGATCCATTTTGAGGATGCTTCGCAATTTTTCCATCAGGTAAGAGATCGAATACCCCGTCCCTTGTTTGCCGAACTCGCCGAATTGTGAAATATCCTTGCGGATCTGCGCGGCAGAAATGCCCACGATAGCCCCCAAATCCTGCGACGAAGTGGTTTGAATCCCCTGATCAGACAGCCGTTGTAACGCCCTCAAATAAATGGGCAACCGCCCGATGATAATATCCGGTATCCTCTCAGTAGCCATGCAGGACATCCCTCGTTGAGTGTAAAGTTATCTGACTCGAATTGTAGAGCACTGACCCACGCGGAAAAACGCAGAGATACGCTTTTGAATCAACGTTTTCAGCGTCCAAAAAACTGCCTGAATGTTTGTTCGATTAACTCTACCATAAAAGGTTTCTTAGTACAAACTGGCACAATCAAAATGCAATAAAACAAAGGTCATGGGATCGCCTCCACCTTCAACGTGTATTTTGTATACTCCAACCCCCCGGTAGGCGACGAAACGAAATGCACCGCATACACCCCGCCCGGGTCGCTGAGGAACAAAATGATCTTCCCGCACACAAGCGACTCCACCACCGAATAGTTCAACAGCAACTCCGCAATATACGAGCCGCTCCCCGCGCACTCCAACTCCAATTTCGTATTCACCGAAAAAGTCTTGAACTGAATCCAATCCTCCGCGTCGCCGATGGGGGAGGAGACATCGCTCGAATACTGAAACGAACTCGCCCCAGCCGAGGTCAATGTGATATTCACCGCGGGCGCCACCGCCGAATCATGATCCGGCGCGGCAGGCGCAACCGTTGGCAAAGCCGGGCTGGCGGTATTTTCCGGGGTGCCGGTGCCGATCACCAGCCCCGTGTCTGTCACGATCGGGAGCGAATCTACACGAGTTGCCTGAACGAACGCCGCATTCACCCAACCCAATCCGTCTGGTCCCGCCGCAAAGACGATCTGCAACCATGCTCCACTCGCATCCTTGCCCGTCAGCGTGACCACATCCCGCGCGTTCAACGTGCCGATGGAATTGAAACTCGTGCCGGGTCCGCTGCGCACATTGAGTTGCTGTTGGATGATCGCCACATGATCGCCGTTCGGATTCACCCCCGCGCCTCCCACCACAGGGACAGTTGGCTCGCCCGTGGTGACGATGAACTCCGCCGTTACCCAGCCTTTCCCCTCCGTCGCCTGCGGGTACTTGATCTGCCACCAATTCCCGCCGGGGTCTTTGCCGATGATCTCCACGTTCGTGTTTGCCGGGATGATGCCAACCACTTCGCCCGCCGTAGACGGTTCGACGCGCACATTCACCTGTGTGGATGTTGTCCCCGCCGCCGGAGCAACTGTACTCGTGGGAAGAGGCGGAAGCGGCGTTTCGCTGGGCTTCGAGGTCGGCGAGGCCGGTAACGTCGACGTGACGACCAACGCGGTTGGCGTGTCCGCTTCGATCACATCCACAGAAAAACTGCACCCCGCGCAAAAGATCGCCAGCCAACAGATCGAAATAAACTTTTTCATTGCGCTTGAATTGTAATGCAAAATAAAATCAGTTTCGTTGGGCGGGATGCCATCCCGCCCAACTGATCAAAACGAAAACCGCCTCGCGGCGGTCTTTTGTGCGCCCCCGCGCAGACTCGAACTGCGCTCTTCGGCTCCGGAGGCCGACACTCTGTCCACTGAGCTACGGGGGCGGGTTAAAAATTTTATCACAAGCGAACGATGCCGCCGCAGGTGAACTGCGGCGGCATCGTGTGATTGGTCACGCCTTCGCCAACGGAGCCAGCCGCGTTAACTCGGTACGATAGCCGTTAATGATCTCTGTGTTGTTTGTTTCTTCGCCTACCCTGACGCGTTGCTCTTTTTTGTGCGCCAGCTCGCCCAATACTTGATAAAAACGCTTTGTAGGACCGAAACTCCCCGAGGTGAGCGCCGAAATATGCGCGTTGAACTGAAAGAACGAAATGGCGGTCTGATATTGCTGCTGCGAGATCGTCCCGCTGTTCACTTCCTCTACCAACTGCCGCTTCAAAATGTTGCGCTCATGGATGATCATCCAGATGATGAACGCCGTCATGAAAAAGTAGCCGAAATAATCGGCGAGGATGCCGAGGAAGAACCCACCCTCACCGCCGACGAGCGAGCCGAAGGTATTGTGGAACGAGTGGGTGAGCACGGCAACCACATAACCCGCCGGCACCGCGATGATCTTTACCAGCATGTTTCTGCTCATGCGCGCCACGGCGAAGCCGATACCGGTGAACGCCGTAAAGAACGGATGCATCCAGCCCACCAAGACCACCCGAACTACCACGAGAATCCAGAAACCTTCCCAGCCGCCTTGCTGAAAACCGTTGCGGTAAATGTACAACACGTTTTCGATCGCGGCAAACCCCATGGCGGTGATCGCGCCGTAGACGACGCCATCCAGGATCGAATCGAACTCCTTACGGAAAAGCAGGAAGACCACGCCCACCGCCAGCCCTTTCAACGCTTCCTCGATAATCGGCGCAACGATGGAGGTTGTGCCGAAGTCTGCCGCGCTTTCCGAACCCGTCAGCACATAGATGCCGATACCGAACACCGTGTTCAAAATATACGCGCCGCCCCCGGCGATCACCACGCCCCACACGAACGCCGCGCCGAGCAATAGCTTCGGCTCTTTTTCATAACGATCCAGCCAGTTCACGAATGCCGCGAACACAAACATCGGCACAAAACCAAAGAAAAACGCTCCAAGTAATGCCATCTCTCCTCCAATTAATTTTTATGTCACTCTGAGCGAAGAGTCTCGAAATATCAACTGTGTCCGCTCGATCTTCGTCTCATCGAACGCGATGCCCAACACATCTAACACCTCTTCGGGTCTCCCCGTTGCGCCTTCGCGCGCCGCCAATTTCATCACGATTGTATCATCCATCGCTTCCATCCACTCGATCAACGGACGCAAGTCATACTTCTTTCCGCGACGTTCTCGGAGGATGGATTCGGATTCCAAAACGGACTCAACCCTGCGCTTCAGATCGGACCCTCCGCCTGCCTCTGCCAATTTGACTTGATACTCCGCCGAAGCGACCTGCGTCTGCAAGGCTGGTTCGCGCTCGTCAACTTGCTCAACGCCTGACACTCGAACCCCTGGCGGCAGGGTCGCGTTCAATTTCGCAGGTAAGCCGTCCAACTCAACGTCGCGTTCGAGACGCATGTCTAACATCTCGCACGTGGACGAAAACCCCAACGGCAACGCCGCCGCGAGACTCATCTTCGGCTGTGGGTGAAATCCCTGCGAATACGCCAGCGGAAGTTCGGCGCGGCGGGCGGCGCGTTCCCACAACTTGTGCAAGTCGAGATGCCCCGTGTAGCGAAGCGGTCCCTGTTTGGAAAATGTGATTCGTATCCGCATGATGTTTGTATAGCGAGATAATATCTCGCTCTACTTGGCATTCACCGCGTGTGTTTTGAGCCACTGACGAATGTCCCTCAGGTGCTCACGGTAATGTTTGAACGTGTTGTTGGCGATGCGGTCGAAGAGATTATGCTCATCAATCAACTTCTGCGGCATTGTTTCGAGCATCGTAACGATGGATGAAAACGCCTTGAATCTCTTGCGCGACAACATCCTCCAGCGAAACATTTTTATATTTTTCCACCACCCACGCATTTGGCGCGTCGTCATCCAGCAGGGGAGAGCCGAAATCGGGATAGCCGAACTCCTCGAGGAAAGCATCCAACGCGGATTGTGTCTTGCAAGGCGTGTACTCTTGTCCATGCAAAATTTCGTTCATACGATCCGCGATATACAGTTCGTAAGCCAGGATGTGCGCGAGAATATCCTTGATAGACCATTTCTCTGTTACGCCCTTCAACGTCATGCGGCGCGAGTAGCCGACGCGGTTCAAGGTCAACTCGAACTTGTCGCGTTCGCGCATTAATTTGTCAATGAATTGTTTCTTTATCATGGCAGGTAACGCCGAATCCTATCACACCTGGAGTTCTTTTTTGTAAATGTGATATTGCTGGACGATCTTCATCCCCACGCTTTCATACAGCCTCGGCGCATTGGTCAGGCTCTTTGAGTCCACGCTCAATTTTACAGTCTTGAGTCCTCGTTTGTAGAATTCACCAAAGGAATATAGCAACAAGGCTTTGCCGATTCCCTTGTTGCGCCACTCGCGTCGCACGCTCAAATGGTCAACCCAGGCGACGCTACCTTCCAGATCGTGTACGTTGAGTGCGACGCCAACGACATCATTTCCAGCGCAGGCAAGGAACCAGATGCTTGGGTCGAAATCTTCGCGATCCAAGCCCATGCGTTTGACCCAACCTTCATAGCTAAGCGGAGAGTGATAGCCCTTATCTTTCCCTGCTTCCTCGTCGGTCTGGTACGTGACTTGTTCGTCCAAGCCGCGTTCAAACGTTCGGACGCGAATCCCCTCCGCCCAACGTGCAGGCGCAGGTCGTTCGCTCAACGATGATTCCATGATGAGAAAAGAAAGATTCGAGTGATATCCCTTTGATGCGAAGAGTTGCAGAAGCGGCTGGTTCTTTTCACTGATTTGTGTAATGAGCTGAAATGTTTCTTTGGCGCGTGAAGCGGCTTTCTTTTCAAGCAATGACAGGAGTTGGAAAACCGAGGTCAATGTTATTTCGATCTGCCAGATAAATAAAAGGCGAAGGTCGCCATCGCGCAGTTCCGCATAACCTGCCAACTGTCCTCTGAAAATGCGGTGATGGTATCGTTCTCAAGATCGAATTTGCTCCATCTCTTTTGCAAGTCGTCCAGCGAGATCATCGCGGAGCCAAAGTCGATCGTCCTTTGTGTCGAAACAAGATCGAATACTGCTTCAATGTCACTGGTTCTTGCAGGGCGTACGGAATATTTATTCATCGAAAAACGTACGCGTTAATCCCCGACCATTGGTAAACTGTTCACTGCTAACTGATCACTTGCAACTGCCTCACTGATCACTTTCCGCGAAGGCGACTTCACCTCCGGGCACTTCCACACATCGCCGGGATTCTCGCGTCGCATTTGCGCGAACGTCGGCAGGATGCCGCAGGCGAAACAATCGAAGCGGCAATCCACGCGGATCTGCCCCTCGAGCGATTGACGGAAATCTTGGAATAAAAAGTTTTTGCGAACAGCGGCAGTGATGTGTTCCCACGGGAAGACCTCGTCCGTTCGGCGTTGGCGGTGCGTGTAAAACATTGGGTCGAGTCCGTGTCCCTCAAAGGCGGCGATCCACGCGTCGTATTTTCGTCCCTCCTGCCACGCGTCGAATTTCGAGCCGTTCTTCCATGCGGAGTAAACGACCTCCGCCATTTTTCTGTCGCCGCGTGAGAGCCACGCTTCGAGGAACGAATCTTCCGCGTCGGTGAGACTCAGTTTGATGCTTCGATCGCGTCCCAGTTCGCGGCGAAGCAATGCCTGCTTGGCGCGGATCTGTTCAGGCGTGTCGCATGAAACCCACTGGAACGGTGTCTGCGATTTTGGCACGAACGTGCTGACGCCCGCGTTCAACTTGACGCGCATCCCCGCCACTTTGCGTCCCTCGGCGATGACGCGCTTGCACAAATCCGCAATTGCCTGAACATCCTCAAGCGTTTCGCTCGGATGACCGATCATGAAATACAGCTTGATCGTCGTCCAGCCGCGCGAGTAAATTTCGCGCGTGGTGTTGATGATATCTTCATCGGGAATATATTTGTTGATGATGCGCCGCATCCGTTCGGTGGCGGCTTCGGGAGCGAGCGTGAATCCGCCCGAGCGTTTGTCCCTGAGTTTTTCCATCAGGTCAATCGAGACCGATTCGATTCGCAATGATGGCAACGAAACTTTGAGATGCGTGCCGCCGAATTTTTCTCCGACCTTCGTGACCAACTCCAACACGTTGGTGTAATCGGACGAAGACAACGACAACAGCGCGATCTCCTCAAAGCCGCTGGATTTGACCGCTGCCTCGAGCGCCTCGACCACTTCATCTACGGGTCTTTCGCGGACGGGGCGGGTGATCATCCCTGCGTGACAGAATCGGCACCCGCGCGTGCATCCGCGCATGATCTCCACTGACACGCGGTTGTGGACGATGTCAATGTTTGGGACGATGAACTTCGTCGGCGGCGGAGGCAGTTTGGCAACAACGCGCTTGGTGACAACTTTTGAAATTTCGGGAATCGTCGGCTCGATGTGCGAAACGGTGCCATCTTCGAGATAATTGGCTTCGTAGAAGGTGGGGACGTAGACGCCGGGGATTCGCGCGAGTAAGCGAAGTAATTCGTTGCGGTCAAATGTCGAAAGTCGAAGGTCGCTTGCGACTTGTGACGTTTGACCTTTGACTCTCTGAATTACGTTGATGATGTCGTGTATCACCTCTTCCCCCTCGCCGATCACGAACGCATCAATGAACGCGTGCATGGGTTCGGGGTTCATGGTGGAATGTCCACCGGCGATGATGATGGGGTGGGTCTCGTCGCGGTCTGCGGAGCGGACAGGGATGCCGGCTAAGTCGAGGATGTTGAGCGCGTTGGTGTAGAGAGTCTCATAAGGGAGGGTAAAGCCGATGAGGTCGAAGCAGGCTAAAGGTCGTTTTGATTCGAGCGCGTACAGCGGAATCCCGTGCTCGCGCATGAGCGCTTCCATATCCAGCCACGGAGCGTAGGCGCGTTCGGCGAGCGCGTCGTCGCGTTGATTCACTTGGTCGTAGAGGATCTTGAGTCCCACGTTCGAAACGCCGATGTCGTAAATGTCGGGGAAGACGAACGCGACCCGGGTCTGAAACCGAGTCCCACCTTGAGCGTGTGTTGAGTTCGCCGCCCACATAGCGACCGGGCTTTTGCACTCTCAACAGGACGCGATCCAGTTTGTTTTCGATCTGGTCGGGCGTGAGCATGGTGAAAATTATATCAGAGCCTCATGGGTACTTTGGGGGATGATGCCTCGCGACAAGAAGCCACCAAACTATCGAAAATGAAAAGTAGAAATCGAATTGAGCCGTGTACACATACCTGACACCGGGCTAAGATTGTTTAACTATCCAAAAAGGAGTGAAAGAAAATGAAGAGACTTTTATTTATCTTGTTGGCGGTCGCGCTTACCGCGTGCGCCGCGCCGGCGACTCCCACTGCCCAGCCGGTGGCGCCCGAGCCCGTCGTTGTGACTGTGGTGGTCGAACCGACTCAAGCCCCGCAAGAGCCGCAGCAACCGGTGGTTGTCACAGTGGTGGTTGAGGCTTCGCCTGTGCCCGCGCAACCGACCGCCATTCCGCCCACGCAAGCGCCTGTTGTTGTCGCGCCCACCACTGCGGCTACCGGCGGCGCCATCGTGGTGGATGACTTGCTGGGCAAAGGTGTGTTCAACAACATTTCGGTATCGGGCAATGAATTCTCACTGCGTTGCGTAACGCGCGAACTGACCTTTACGGCAACCGCCAAATTGATCGATATCACAGATGCCGAACTCTTCTATCGGATAAGAGATTACCCGCAAGCGCTCTATGATTCTCCATGGAGAACCGCAGGCAAGATGGATGAAGTCAGCCCGGGCGTGTTCTCGATGGTGCTTACCGGTGAAATGGTTAACCCCGATTCACGGCAAGACCCGGGTTGGTTTGATTTCCAGATCGTCGGCTTGAACAAAGGCGGCGGTAGGGTAGACGCAACCCAAAAGATCGAGCAATTGATCGTCTATCGGATCAACTGCCCGTAGAAAGTAACCGTCCCGAAGGACTCAAATCCTTCGGGACGATTTTTTTGCCTCACTTCGACAAATCTCAGTGCGGCGCATTCGCAGGGACGGTTGATTCAGTTTCCTGCAAGTTTCTCGCCTCGTCATGCCCGCACGGGGATGAACCCCCGTGCTATTCATACAAAGCCCGCTGAAGCGGACTAAACCCAAAACGATTTTCCTTAGTGCCTCTTTGTGCCCTTCGTGGTGAGAGTGCTTTATTCCCCAATTATTTTCACAAGCACGCGCTTCTTTCGCCTCCCATCGAACTCGCCATAAAAAATTTGTTCCCACGGACCGAAATCTAACTTGCCGTTTGTGATCGCGACGACAACTTCGCGTCCCATGATCTGACGTTTGAGGTGAGAGTCCGCGTTGTCTTCGCCTGTGTCGTTGTGACGGTATTGACTCACAGGTTCATGTGGCGCGAGTTTCTCGAGCCATTGTTCGTAATCGTGATGCAAGCCTGTTTCATCGTCGTTGATGAAAACGGATGCGGAGATGTGCATGGCATTCACAAGTCTGTCACACTTACCACTTTGAGATTTCACCAAACTTAGTTCAACTCCTGTCGAAAACAAAATCAAAACCTACCAATTGATTTGAAAGCATCAAAGAGAGTCCTCTTGGAAAAAAACCGAGAGGACTTTTTATTCACCGATGATTTTCACCAAAACTCGTTTTCGCCGTCGACCATCAAATTCACCGTAGAAAATCTGTTCCCAAGGACCAAGGTCAAGTTTACCATCTGTCACAGCAACGACTACCTCCCGCCCCATGATCTGGCGCTTCATGTGTGCATCGGCATTGTCTTCACCGGTATCGTTATGACGGTACTGGCTGACAGGTTCATGCGGAGCCAGTTTTTCCAGCCACTTTTCATAGTCTTGGTGCAAGCCTGATTCGTCGTCATTGATGAACACTGACGCCGTTATATGCATGGCAGAAACCAGAATAAGGCCTTCCAAGATTCCACTTTCATGCAGGCAGGTTTCTACTTGCGGAGTTATGTTTACAAAGCCGCGGCGGGTGGGGATGTTGAACCAAAGTTCTTTACGATGGGATTTCATATTTATCTTGTTCAGAATTTTTTTACTGTTAAGATTCTACTTGACTCTTAAGTATTGGCATAGCTGTATTTACTTGGAGTATATAGCAATGAGATCTTTTTACATGCGATTAGTAAGATAAACGAGATCGCGTATATGGGGAATACATGTGATCCTGTTGGTTCGGCATTTCGCACGGCGGTTTATCATCACGTGTGTGGGGGAATACTGTCTAGGTCGTATATCCAACCACACCCGTGCGGCTACTACGGCGATTCACAAAAACCATGCACGTGAGCAACTGCGCTGGTGACCAAATACCAAAAACGAATATCGGGTCCACTGCTCGATAGAATTGACACGGCGCAGCCGCATCGAAGTCCCGCGCGTGGATTATGAAAAGCTGAGCGGAGATCGAATTGGCGAATCAAGCGAAGCCATCCGCGCGCGCGTGCAAGCCGCAAGAAACATTCAACAAAAGCGGTTTGCCAATTCGCAATCCGATATTATCTGCAACGCCGATATGCGCGTGGGGGAGATACGTCAGTTTTGCCAGTTGCAGGATGAAGGTCAGAGCCTGATGCGTGCGGCAATGAGCCAGATGAACCTGTCGGCGCGAGCGTATCATCGCATCCTGAAACTCGCGCGCACAATCGCTGATCTGGCAGGGAGCGAAGAGATTCAATCCGCGCATTTGGCGGAGGCGTTGCAGTACCGTCCGAAGTTGATGATGGGGACGATGTGATGGGGGTAAGTTAAGATTATGTATGGTGTCCTTGAAGCACGCGCTCTGGGACTGAAATTGCCAGCGCCGATGGTATCGAACGTATCACCCCAAGGAGTGTAGCGCGCGGAGAGGGTAATGTCACCGCTCAGATCAGACAGTTGGCGCGGGGTGTTTGTTCCATCGGGCAGGGAGTAACTCCATGCGCTTGTCTTTTCTCCAATCGCGCCGAGACCATAGAGGTAGAAGGTGGTGTTGTTATTTGAGGTTGCTGTCAAAGGTCTGTCACCATCCAGCACATACGCGGCGATTACGCCTGCGGCGTCCATGCTCAGGCAATGACTACTTATCTAATATTGAAATCCGTAAACAGGACCTCTTTGTAAGCTTCGCCTTTCGTAGTAATGACAAGATGACTTATATACCCATAATCCGAATCGAATTCTATAGAGGATATTTCGTAGGATAAACTGTTCTCTAAAATATCCTCTACAAACTCAAATTGATTCGAAATTGTGTATCTTTCATAATCACTGCACTCTGGATTCTGAATAGACTGGTTCTCGGGCAATTCAATAGTAACTGGTGTAACCAATTCTTGGATTGAAAATAATTTGTTATCCATGACAACTAAAGTTGCAATCATCTGGCACGGTGGAGGCAAAATGGAAGAAAATACATCAACAGTAATATTGTAATTTACGACTCCTCCAGTATTCCATTTCTCGCGTGCGTCGTTGTAGGAATCACGAATGGAATCGGGAGATGTACTTGTTTTCGTAATAGTTGTCGTTGGATAAACTGCACTACATGATGAGTTTATCACCAAAAACAATGTTGCCAATATTGATGTAAAGATTTTGATTTTCATATTTGACTGCCTAAGTCTAAACGCGGCATTCATGCTACCAAGAAATGGGGGTTATTGTGCCTGGGCTATCGCACGGCCTTGGCAGTATTCCGAAACTATAATGTCGTTCTTGAAATCCTAGTATCAGTCGTTCTAGAGCCGGGGGATCAACCGGATGAATAGAATGGATCAATACAATTGGTTGAGGGTGTCCCGTCGCATCAATAGAAATACCCTGAGTATAGATTCGTCCGTCTTCGCCGATTGGAATGGAGTTAGTAAATACTCCCTTGAAAACATTATCTGCAACTACCTGAGGATCGCCGTTAGGAAGATAATAGTCGAAGGTATCGTGAGACCAATTGTAATTGTAGAATTGTGATATGTTGGCAGTTGTAGCGGCACCACCTGGTGCGCGGAACAAATTGATTTTGCTTCCAGTCAAATTCTCTAGAAGCTGTTGCGTATCATATATTTCTTTGGTTTGTTGCTCTGTGGAAAGATTATTCCAAAATGGAGCAGGAGCTGGTCCATTTGGATGAGACCAAGAATGGACACCTATGGCATGTCCTTCTTGTTTGATACGTTGAACTTCACCAGGATATTGTTCTATATTTTTACCCACCAAGAAAAATGTAGCTTTGACTTGGTATTTGGCAAGCACGTCTAACACAGCACCCGTATAAGAACCTGGGCCGTCATCAATAGTAATATAGGCAATTCCTCCTTGTCCTGGTGGGAATATTTGTGGACAGCTGTATGTAGGTGTCGGCGTCGGCGATGGAGGCGCAGCTGGGCTCGGTGTTTGTGATGGAATCGGAGAAGGAGTCGGCATTGACGGTGGTATTGTTGGCGAGGGAACAGGAGTTGGCGCGGGAGAGCAAGCCGCAATGGTCATTCCCACGCTTCCAAGCACTACTAACAACACCAGGAATGTTCCATCCTTGCATCCTTTCTTCTTTCTTCCGAATACCAGTGCAATCAGCCCCAGTGGACCAACAATCGCTCCTATAGGATTCCAAGGCACATAAGGGTTCGTACTTTCAGGATTTACATCGCGCGTCAGGAATCTGCCAGTGGACGGATCATAATACTGCCCATTGCCAACATACAGCAATCCTGTAGTAGCATCCAGCACGCCGCCGAGGTAGCCGAAGGTGAAACCGCCAGTGCCGAATGTATCAAGCGTGTCACCCCAAGGAGTGTAGCGCGCCGAGAGGGTAATCTCCCCGCTCAGACTAGACAGTTGACGCGGGGTGTTTGTTCCATCGGGCAGGGAGTAACTCCACGCGCTGGTTTCTTCGCCAATTGCGCCGAGACCATACAAGTAAAAAGTGGTGTTGCCGTTGGATTCGGCGGTGAGAGGACGATCACCGTCAAGCACATACGTGGCGATCACGCCTGCCGCGTCCATGCTCAGGCGTTGACCGAGTCCGTTGTAGGATAAACTGGTCACTGATAACTGATCACTGACTTGCACTAACCGATTCGCAGAATCATATGTGTATGTCTTCATACCATCAGAAATTAAACTACCATTGGCGTCATATGTATATTGCCAAGTAGTACTGCCTTGTTGCGCGGTGTTGAGTTGGTTCGCTTCGTCGTAGGTGTAGGTCGTGATAATCGTGCCGGGACCGAGGTTTTGTTGCAGTTCAAGCACGTTGCCCAAGGCGTCGTAGGTGTATGCGAAGGAATATCACTGTACTGGCGACCAAGTAGGCATATAATCGTCCGCAGGATCGTTTGTTAATTGAATAATTTTTGTGCCATCTGTATTCATCACATAAATATCGTAGTTACCGTCGCGTCTTGATGCAAAAACAATATACTGCCCATTACGCGCCCAAGATGGATCTATATTATAAGAAGAATCATCGGTTAAGGCAGATTGATCTGTTCCATCTATATTCATAATGTAGATATTAGATTGACCATCTCGATTAGAAACAAACGCGACGTGCTTTCCATCCGGCGACCAATCTGGATCGCAATTATTTGATGTACTTTGAGTTAGTATCTCCTTGCGAGATACTAATGAAATATAGATTTCATCAAAATAATATGCGCCACTGGCCGCCCTAGGAGTAGAGCAAATTACAAAACTCTTACCATCTGGCGACCAAGAAATCGTATGATAGAGGTCTAGATCATTAGTTAATCTCATTTGGTTAGAACCATCTACGTTCATGATATAGATTTCAGACTTTGTAATACCCCGGTTTGAGTCTACTATAACGTCATCGCGATTAGAGAGAATAGCGATATATTTTCCGTCTGGAGACCAAGCCAATGGCATATCATTTGCCTTATTGTTGGTTAATCTCTTTTGATTAGATCCATCTGCGTTCATAACATATATTTCGAAATTTCCATCTCGATTGCTCGCAAAAGAAATTTTTTTTTCATCAGGTGACCATACAGGTGAGGAATCGTCGGCGGGATTTCTTGTAAGATTAACCTGGTTGTTGCCATCCGAGTCCATAACATAAATCTCGAAATTTCCATCTCGATTTGATACAAATGCAATCTTTCCATATACTTGAGACGTAGAACAACTTGCAATTGCTATCGATGCGACAGCAAATAATACTAACGTAAGAAATACTCTCTTTGGGATCATGGCTCACCTCACTATGGCAACTCTCGATTTAGGCGCGCCATTTCCAAGCTGAATGACATCGTTCCAAAGCATAGGACCTACAAAGATGTCCACATGATTTTGATCTGCTAATAACGTGCCAGTATCAGTTACTGTAAACTCCCCAAACTCCTTGTACTTCTCAATGATTATTTTTGTTCCAGGAGGAAGTCTTGGGATCTCTGTTTCCAACAGTTTTCCATGGTATAGAGTGGGCATATGCTCCGCCTTCTTCATACAAGAAGAAATAGTCGTCCACCCTTACATCGTTTATATTCGAAATATTATAGTGTTTGAGTGTTGTAAAGTGATCGATAGTAATATATTGATTATTGGCTGTAATGCCCGTCCCTTGCTTAACGACTCCTTTTTGCAGATCATAAACAAAACTATATCGATGTTGATGATACTCGGGATTAGGATACCCATAAGAAAATTTTACATTAACAAGATAACCCAAAGGATCATTAACAAATACTGGGTCATTTTCCAAAGGATAATGATAATAGGTTAATTTAAAATCTTCGCTAAACCATTCTAAGGTTACGGGTGGTGTTGGTGTCTGCGAGGGCGCTGAAGGTGTCGATGTTGGTGCAGGTGTGCTGGTTGCAGGTGTTGGACAAGGAACAGCGGGTGGTACGCTTGGCGACGGAGGCGTTCCATTGCCACCTCCACAGGCGGATAGAGTCATTCCTACTGTCACTGTAACCAACAATAGAACAATCCACGTTCCTCCTTTGCCGCCCTTCTTCTTGCGACTATAGAACGCCGAGATCACCCCCAATGGACCAACGATTGCACCGATTGGATTCCAAGGAGTGTAAGGATTCGTGCTGTTTGGGTTTACGTCCCTTGTTAAGAATCTACCAGTTGTAGGATCGTAGTATTGTCCATTCCCCACATAGATCAGATTCGTGGCCACATCCAATATCCCCTCGAGATAACCATAAGTAAAGTTGCCAGCGCCACGAATCTCTAGAGTATCTCCCCAAGGTGTATACCTACTCGCCAATGTTATTTCTCCATTGGCGTCGGTTAGCTGACGTGGAATGTTTGTCCCGTCAGGCAAAGCAAAACTCCAAGCATCTGTTTTCTCTCCAATCGCTCCCAAGCCATATAGATAGAAGTTTGTGTTGCCGCCAGATTCAGCAGAGAGAGGTCTGTCGCCATCTAGCACATACGTGGCGATCACGCCTGCCGCGTCCATGCTCAGGCGTTGACCTAGTCCGTTGAAGCCCATCTCGTGTCCCAGTTCTATCAAAATTCACGAACCAGTAGTTGGTCAAATCGGATTTCTATACTTCGCAATTTATGGACCCAATTCTCCAAATCCCAAAAGTTCGTAGCCCTCCAAGTAACTCAACTTACCTGTCTCAGTATCCAGTATTACAACGCCTAATGGCTCTTCATTACTTGGCAATTCGCGAATCGTCCAACCGACGAAACGATGGTCGGCTGAAATATACATAAACCATGCACCACCAATTTGATCATAGAACAAAGATCGATTCAAACAGTAATTATTTAGTGTCCGAGTTGCCAAATTGATCGTTGCAAAAGTCTGTGGGATGTCACAACCCAAAAAAATCTTTTCGCCAGTCGCAACAAGATCCAATCCGATGATTTGGTCTTCTGGTATCCAAAATGTAAACAGGGCATTCTCATTCACCATGCCTTTAGGGAGTGAAATTGTGCTTACAGTTGGTTTAGATAAAAATGCAGTATCGGGCAAATCAAATGCGTAGGTGATTTTACCTGAATCAGGTATAGCGAATGACAGACCATCTTTTCCCCAGTAGAAGTAAGATTTTTCACCACCCGGACTTGTGTTTAACCCCGGCAAGACAGAATAGGATGTTTGAGTTCTGTAATCGTATATTTGCCAGCCTAGTTCACTATTAAGATACATTACTTGAGAAAAATCTGGATTAAAATAAGGTATCGGAAAGCAGTATTGACTTCCTTGAGTTGAAATATCTGGAACATTATTTACATCTCCTGAAAATGGATTGAAGATCTGCATTTCACTCGGACAATCTAACCCAAGCCCTCGCCTATCATAAACAATTATTTTTTCATTGTTCAACCAACGAAAAGATGATCCAATGGCGTTTTTTATACCCACAAAATGCTGAGTGCCATCAACAGAGCTTATCCATATGTTGAAACCTTCGTCTATCACTAAATAAGCGAACCAACGGCGGTCGGGACTCATACTTATTCCACTACGGAGTATATTTGCCTTTGATTGTATGCTAAAGACCGGGTCGATGGAATTATCTGAGATTGCTAAAACCTGATCTGATTTTGGGTCAAGGACCAAAATTCGTGTTGTGGGTTTTAATTTAAGATCGGACAACTCAACAACGCGGTTAGAGAAATCGAAATTTTCTACCTGAAGGGTAGTTACATCAGGTATTGCTGTCGCAATTTTTGAAGGCGCAATTTGAGCGACTGTTGTGCCAGTTTCCGTTACCATAACAGTCGTAGCCGACGGATTGACAGTATTCTGGGGCAGCGTAGAGCACGCTCCCACAGAAACAGCCACGAGCAATAACAAAGAAGTTGTCCTCATTTTTACTTCTCCGGTGGCGTTGGGTATATCACTTTATACCAATCTTCATATGCCTGGAGAAATTCCAAGTATTTACCATCCCAAGTAGGCGCATTATGATGTTTATAGTTGAACTTAATCTCCCTTTTAGTGATTCCTTCGGCAAATTCAATCTCATCCTGTGAAACCCAATAAAGATACCACGGACGTTCCTTTGTATTATATGTTGTCATGGATTCTTGAATAATTTTGAACGCATCCTCCAATTTCAATCGATCTGGATTAATTAGTTTGTTCCAATCGCTCATAGTGAAATTATTTCTTTCATAACCCGTACTAACGTCTGGATTTGTTGTAGGAGTATATTCTGCTATGCCCGAATTGGGGATTTTATAAAGTAAGATCCATGCCATCAGTTTCTTATCCTCACGGTTAACCAAATTTACACCTTCCGCATAGATCAAATAGGCAACCCACTCTTGCATTGTCGGATAATCACCTTCCCACCATTTCTCGCCTTGATAACTCGAGAGTACCGGTATAAGCATTTGCACATGTGCTTCCTTCTGAGCGATACTATTTCCCCACGAATTATCAGTCGTGAATGGGGGCGGACATGGAGTTTGGGTTGGCCCAATCGTCGGTGCAGGAGGCGCAGTCGGGGAAGAAGTCTGAGTAGACGCGGGAATGATAGTTACATTAGGAGGAGGCAATACTGGAGTAGGTGCAGATTGCGTTGGCGCGGGCGCACAAGCAACCACACCCATTCCTACTGTAATTCCAAGCAACACAAGGACAATTACCGTATCCCATTTGCCACGCTTCCGTTTGCGGCTGTAGAAAAGCGACACCATCGCCAGTGGACCCAATACCGCCCCCAGCGGATTCCACGGCACATACGGATTGGGGCTATTCGGGTAAACATCCCGCGTTAGGAATCTGCCCGTGGACGGATCATAATACTGCCCATTGCCAACGTACAATAATCCCGTAGTCGCATCCAGCACACCGCCGAGGTAGCCGAAGGTGAAATTACCAATACCGAATGTATCGAGTGTATCACCCCAAGGAGTGTACCGCGCGGAGAGGGTAATCTCACCGCTCAGATCAGCCAGTTGACGCGGGGTGTTTGTTCCATCGGGCAAAGAATAACTCCATGCGCTGTCCTGAGCTTGTCGAAGGGCGTTTGTCTCTTCGCCGATGGCACCAAGTCCGTAGAGGTAGAAGGTGGTGTTGCCGTTTGAGGTTGCTGTTAATGGTCTATCACCGTCAATCACATACGTGGCGATCACGCCCGCCGCATCCATGCTCAGGCGTTGACCCAGTCCGTTGTATTCCATCTTGGCTTGCCTGTCCCATTTCAAGCCATTGTGAGCATCCAGTTGCACGAAATTCTCTGAGGGGTTTTTGATGTCAACGAAAACTTGGTTGCAGGGTTTGGATTTGCTCTAGATTTGTTGTAACACACATGTCAAAGGCATTGTCGCTTGTAAACGTCTGATAATATGCATTCAAATCCTTTTTAGTCAGTGCTTCCCATGTTACAGGGAATATATTTTGCAATTCCGCCAAAGGGCGTTCGGGATTTATTTCTATCAACAGATAGTGAGGGTCTTTTGATGGGCATAAAAACAGGGCCTCTCCATCATAGTATGCCAATGCGCCTATAAGTATTTCCAAATTCATTTGTTCATATTGTATATGCATCGCATACAAAATGGTTCTTCCTCCAATGGCGATCCCGCCTGAACGTTTGTTGTAAAGTCATAACCAACATATGATGGAACACCATATGCCTTGAGAAGCTTGTCCAAACTAAACCCCTGCAATGTATCACGGTATGCCAATAAAGCATCTTCTCTCAGATAAATATCTGAGGAATCTTGAATCCGAATACGTACGCGGTCAATGGTCTCTAATTTTTTTGTCCATGTTCCAATAGATAAATACACAGCCACCTGTCCATAGAGCGGATTTTGATCAAGGGTAATATATGTTTCTCCGTTAGGGTTCTCAAATATACTCATTGGCCCCCATTGCGACAGCTTTTGCGCGGCATCCTGCACTGTCATAGTATCTGGGCGGATACCCGCAATACATTTGCCTGCACAATCGCCGTTTGTTTTCAAGAGTTCTAACAGGGCGCTTTCAGATTCCTGAGATGACATCGTAATCAAGGGGAGCACAAACCGATAAAGTGTTGGGGTAAATGTGGGCGAGGGACGCAAAGTCCCTATCATCGCACTGGAAGGCGTTGTAGCACTTGTAACCGTTACTGTGACGGGAAGTTCATTGGCCATGGCGCAGCCTACAATGAACAAACAAAGCAATGTATATCTATACCAATATCTTTTCATGGAACGCCTCCCATCACATGGCTTTCCATTTCTCTAAAGAAAGTATCCATCTGCTTGCCCAGGCTATTTGACTTGTTGATATTGAGAAGGATAGAATTAGAAAATATGTCTGCCCAATCTTCCCAATGTGGAGTGCCACCTCCTTGTTGCCATGCATCTCCTCCGCCAGCCGGGGATGCTATTAATGCCTCGGATTTAACTATGGCTCTTGGCAAGGACGCATAAGAATAAGATGT
Organism: Candidatus Defluviilinea gracilis; assembly: GCA_016716235.1. Lineage (NCBI taxonomy): Bacteria > Bacillati > Chloroflexota > Anaerolineae > Anaerolineales > Candidatus Villigracilaceae > Candidatus Defluviilinea > Candidatus Defluviilinea gracilis. The sequence goes on along the minus strand of JADJWS010000003.1, from coordinate 591,813 downwards.
AGTATTCCAGCCAGCCAAATATTTACCGTCTACGTCCGTAAAAGTTGTTTTTTTCAATTTGCTTGTAAAATAATCTTGCCAAAGATTATCTACCAAATGTCCCATTTCATGCAACATATTTACGACTGGATTAACCATATTCGTAGCGTAAAAGTAAATTGTAGTAGAGGGCGTTTCACCATAATAGCAGTATTCTCTCTTTTTTCCGTTTTCATCTACTGGACAATCTGCGCCCCCCGCTGTTTTTATGGTCGCTTTCTGCCCTCCCATCCAGTATTTCAGATTTATATAGCCAATATGATCAAATAAGGCTTCCCACAAGTTTAAGAGATATCTACCAGTCCAATTACCTTCAAGCGTAATCCCGAAAGAATTGATATATTCTATCCTTTGCGATTCAGTAGGATTCGCTGGCGGCGGTAATAAAGTTGATGTTGGTACCGGAGTTACGGTACAAGTTATAGTAATCGTCGGAATGGGTGTTCCTGTTGGTGCAGGGGTTGAACCTGGCACTGTCGTTGGTGTCAGAGTAATCGTATAAGTGTTCGGCTGAGCTGGAGACGGGGTAACTGTTACATCATATCCAGATGTTGTAGTTTGACAAGCCGCCAGCGTCATCCCCACTGACCCAAGCACCAGCACCAAGGCTAGGAATGTTCCAGCCTTGCTTCCTTTCTTCTTGTGCCTGTAGAAAAGCGAAACTACCGCCAGCGGACCCAGTATCGCTCCAATCGGATTCCAAGGTACGTAAGGATTTGTGCTATTCGGATTTGCATCGCGGGTTAAGAAACGCCCAGTTGCCGGATCGTAATACTGCCCGTTGCCAACATACAACAACCCAGTGGTTGCATCCAGCACGCCGCCGAGGTAGCCGAAGGTGAAGTTACCGGTGCCAAAAGAATCTAGCGTGTCACCCCAAGGAGTGTACCGCGCTGAGAGGGTAATGTCACCGCTCAGATCAGACAGTTGGCGCGGGGTGTTTGTTCCATCGGGCAGGGAGTAACTCCATGCACTGGTTTCTTCGCCAATCGCGCCAAGACCATACAAATAGAAAGTTGTGTTACCGCCTGATTCGGCTGTGAGAGGTCTATCGCCATCTAGAACATACGTGGCGATCACGCCTGCCGCATCCATGCTCAGGCGTTGACCGAGTCCGTTGTAGGAGAGATTGCTCACCGACTTCTATCACTTGATTCACAGAATCATATGGGTACGTCTTGACACAAACAGTTGAACAACTACTAATTTCAGGAACTATTTATTGTTTCAAGGATAATCGCCAGGAAGGAACAGCATCTTGATTACCATGAGTGGCTTGAATCACAACCGATTGACCAAGCGAAGCAACAAAAATATTGCTGTTTAACTCCTTATCAAAAGAAGTAAATGCAACCCATTTTCCATCGGGTGAAAGAGCAGGTGAGAATACATCACCTTCGAACTCTTGAGTAAGGTTTTTTTCTTCTCCTGTATCTAAGTCTTTCATAACAAGATCAGACTGTAGCAGTGAATTTACACCCTCAGACTCGTTAAGACGTACAAATAGAATTTTCTTACCATCGGGAGAAAAAGATGGAGTTATGTTGTTCATTGGCCCTTCCGTGATCTGACGGCCATCTGAGTCATTAATGTCAGCTAGATAGATCTGATCGTAACCTTGATTATCTGTCAAAGTGTACGCGACTTGTTGACCGTCAGGCGATACATCATAAGAATTGTAGTAATCAATCCTCGAGTTGAGTAAATTGAATTGCACCTCTCCTGTGAGACGAGCGCGATAGAGACGGCAGGCACCATGTCCTCCATAGTTTCCTTCTGTTGTGCGCTGACAAGCACGATAGTAAATAGAATTTCCGTCGGACGACCACTTAGGTTGATATTCATCAACATCAGAACTGTTTGTTATATTGACCCAACTTTGCGCTTTTATGTCGCCTATTAATATGTCTCCGGTTGAAGTGAGGGCGATTCTAGTTCCATCTGGCGACCAACTGTAATCTGTGAGTAAGCCTCTTGGCTTATTTTCATCACTATTTGGCATAGTTAAAGTAGCAAATGACAATTTCGGTTCGCCAAAACACGCCTTATCCTGTGTCATGCAATTGACATCGGATATATATAGTTCACCAGAATTGTCGTGGTTTTGTATATACGTTAATTGAAACTGATTTGCTGAAAAAGAAGTTGTCGATTGCGTTGAGACGGCTTCAGTTATAAAAGTATTCGATTTTTCTGTTGTCAGTGAGGAACAGCCAACCATCCAGATGATTAATATATACAAAAGAATTGGATTAATCTGTTTATAGTGCTTCATATATTTATTCCTATTTATTTGGGCAATAACTCTGGAACTTATCATTCCCGTCAGCGGTTAGCATCCAAAACACAAGCCCATTCCCAACATCAATACTTATGCTCGGCTTTACGTTTTTGGCACAATTTTTACTCGGTGTGAAAGGACCAAACCATTGCCATGGTTGGTTTCCGATCTTTCCTTGGGTCCATCCTAATGGATTGGCGTAGTTAAAATCTGTAATTTGTCTTACATCTGTCCATAGCCAGTCCTTATTACTGCCGAGTGCCTTGATCAGATGTTGTGCTCGCTCCGTAGGCGTCTTTTTATTATTGTCAAGCTTTCTATCTGACCAAGGCTCGTAACCAGCGAGAAAATTATAAAATTCATCATCTTGACAGCCGTTGACATAATCTTTCACATAGCAAACGGAATAATAGGTTCGAGCCAGTCCTTCTTGCCCGAAATCTTCGGTACCAGAATAAGCTGTGTATTCAGTGTCGGCGGTCATATACAAAACTTCTTCCATGCTCGGTATACGGCCCAATTGATTTACCACTGCAGCATAGGTGAGATAGGAGTCATAACAATCATATATGCAGGCTGGGCTAGGTATAGGAGCTATTATTGGAGTAGGCGTCGGCGTTGGCGTCTGTGTTGATGGTTCTAGTGTTTGACACGGCACCGCCAACACGTCTGTTGGCATGCCGTTTGATGCGGGTAGCGTGCCAGTAACTGTAAGTCCATTATCAAAGGTTGCGGTGTAATTTATTGGAGATCCCGGCGTCGAAACAGCAGTTATTGTCACTTGACCAGCTGGAAGCCCACACCCCACCAGAGTCATCCCCATACCGCCGAGCACAATCAACAAAACCAGGAACGTTCCAGACTTGCTTCCTTTCCTCTTGCGCGTGTAAAAAAGCGACACCACCGCCAACGGACCCAGTATCGTCCCCAGCGGATTCCACGGCACATACGGGTTGGGACTGTTCGGGTACACATCGCGCGTCAGGAACCTGCCAGTAGCGGGATCATAGTACTGCCCATTGCCAACGTACAATAATCCCGTAGTCGCATCCAGTACGCCGCCGAGGTAGCCGAGGGTGAAGTTTCCTGTGCCGAATGTGTCAAGCGTATCACCCCAAGGAGTGTACCGCGCCGCGAGGGTAATGTCACCGCTCAGATTAGACAGTTGGCGCGGGGTGTTTGTTCCATCGGGCAGGGAGTAACTCCATGCGCTTGTCTTTTCTCCAATCGCGCCGAGACCATACAGATAGAAAGTTGTGTTACCGCCAGATTCAGCCATGAGAGGACGATCACCATCCAGAACATATGTGGCGATCACGCCTGCCGCGTCCATGCTCAGGCGTTGACCGAGTCCGTTGTAGGTCATCTACACTTAAAAATCCCAACTTGAATCATTGTTCTAGCCAAATATCTAGTGAGGTTTTCAAACAATTATTGGTAGGTTCTCTAAAAGTTTGGTAAAACTCTTCAACTGTCATTAACGCAGCTTCTTCTACAGGTTTCGTATATGGAAAATTACCTTCCCATGTAGCGTCATTTACTGAAAGAAATTCATCATAAGAATCTTTATCATCTGGCGACAATAACCATAGCTCCACAAAAGCCATAGAGGGACAACCGATAATATTACTTGCCACTCTTTCAGCAACAGAATTGTAACGAACGTATATTCCTTTTTCTGGATACAGGAGTGTAACTTCAAAGGTTTCTCTTGACTGTGTGTAGTTGTAAATGTCTGCCCTCAATAAAACTTGAGAAGGGCGTCCATACTTGGCCAATATATTAGCAAGGGAATAAGAATTTAACAATTCAATATAAGAAGAAGAATCGTATATCTCTTCATAACTTCTATTGCCAAGGTCACGTAGAACTTGCGTGGAGATTTTCAACATTCTAGTTATTAACCCACTAGAATCAGAGTGGAATTTCACATTAATCTTTGTGAGTAATTCATCTTTAGGATATGTAATATCGATAACTCCACCCGTAGGATAAAGAAGCCCATCGTAGGCTATGCTTTTAAAAGTGACTAATGTGGTATATGCATCTGAAGAGGAAGAGATACTGGGCGTAATTCCCCACCAGCAGGGGAGATCACACCCCTTGTTATTTCTAAGCAAATCAACTAACAAGAGATATGCATCATCCTTTGGAAGTGAAGGCGTTATTGTAAGATGTGAATTTTCAATTGCAGTAGTTGTAGGGACAATTGGCTCAACAACAATTGTTCCAATACTAGGAACTTTTGTCTTCGTATCTTGTGTTGTATCGTTTGTTTTACACGCACTTAGGATAACTAAGGCAGCGCATAGAAAACAAGTAACAAACAATGTTCGACTAAACATTTTGTCTCCATTTTTTCAAGATCATCAGCAAATTTCAAAACTGTATTAGCGGCTCTAACCGTTCGGTCAAAATCTAAGGCTCCATTTCGATGCTTTTTTAGCGAAGTAAAGATCTTCATATCAAGGAGTTCCCATAAAATTATTCATCCATTGCCTGGCTTTTCCTGACCTAGTTAAGTTTTGATAATTATCTACAAGGGGTTCTTGCCATTGATCATATGTCCAAGCCACGAAGAAGTCCCCAAATGTTTCCTGTGGGGTCATTGCATCATTGAGTACCCAGGAACAATCAACATTCGGTTTGATTATTTCCTTGCGATTAGTGACAAAGTCTTCTGGATTTATAGATAGATCGGCCATTTTAGAAGCTGGCGTGCCATTATTAACATTGTTGTATATATGGCCAAATTCATGAACAATATTATGTTGGGCAGTACAACCATCATTCCACCTAGATAATGAATTAAAGTTTATTATACGTTTTCCAGTTGTACATCCGCCATCATCATTATTATTTTCGCAAAATTCACTTATATTTATATCGCCGACATCTTGTTTACCCATAACTAGATATATGGGTGATGATGGAGTTGCGTTAAACTTAGAACGAAAAGTTTCTGCCGAACCTATCCTATTCGCTATGGCTTCCGTTGCAATCCGGGCGTTGTCCTCATTAGTCGCTGACCATGTAAGTTCGCTGTCTATTAATTTCACACCATAAAGATTAAGTAATGAATCCCTAGTAGACATTGGTGTAGATGTTGACGTTGGGCAGGGAATCGGCGTTGGCGTTTCAACGGGAGCCGTGGCGTTCCAGTTGGGAAGGTGGGAACAGTTCCCGGGTTGGTTGGCACAGGCGTTTGAGTCTGTGCAGGTATCGCTGGTGCTGTATTGGCAGAGCTAGATGGTGATGTTGGCGCAGGGGTACAGGCAACCACTCCGATGCCCATTGATATACCAAGCAACGTAAGAATAATCAGCGTGTCCCACTTGCTCTTCTGTTTCTTTCGACCATAGAACAACGAGAGCACAGCTAGCGGACCTAAAATCGTGCCGATGGGATTCCACGGCACGTACGGATTGGGACTATTCGGGTAAACATCTCGCGTCAGGAACCTGCCTGTTGACGGATCATAATACTGCCCATTGCCAACGTACAGCAATCCTGTTGACGCATCCAGCACGCCGCCGAGGTAGCCGAAGGTGAAACCGCTAGCCCCGAATGTATCGAGCGTATCACCCCAAGGAGTGTAGCGCGCCGCGAGGGTAATCTCACCGCTCAGATCAGACAGTTGGCGTGGGGTGTTTGTTCCATCGGGCAGGGAGTAACTCCATGCGTTGGTTTCTTCGCCAATCGCGCCGAGACCATACAGATAGAAAGTTGTGTTACCGCCAGACTTAGCCGTGAGAGGTCTATCGCCATCTAGCACATACGTGGCGATCACGCCTGCCGCATCCATGCTCAGGCGCGACAACATAGAAAGTCTAGGGTAACGGGTAAACTGCCACGATACTATAAAAAGCTTCTTGATTCGTTACAGGATGGTTGTTTGAGCCATCGGGAGAAATCGAATAAATATTTGTATGTCCAGAATCAACTCCAGCTACATAGACGATTTGTTTTCCATCTGGCGACCAAACAGGCTCTTTTAGAATAGCGAAGTTCTCTAATTTCATCTCGTGAATTCCGTTACCAACAGAATCAGTGATAAAAAGCCCCATCAGATCAGTTACCTTATCGCACACGAAGGCAAGTTGATTCCCATCAGGAGACCAAGATGGCTCAAAACATGAAGTATCACTAGGTCCAATTCTTATTGGCGCTGCAAATTGGTCATCCAAATCTATTACATAAAGTGATGATATTGATGATAAAGCCGAGTCAAGTTTGCAAGTTACCAAAATCTTATTGTCTTCTGGTGATCGTATAGGATTTCCACATAATCCAAGCGATGCTTCAGTTATTTGCCTAATTTGAAAATCTTCTAGTCTAACAATGTATACATGTTGTTTAAGGGGGGGCTCTGAGAAAAAATTTCCTGCGGAAAAGATAATATTTTTTCCATCCATTGTCCAGTCAAGAATGGGCGTGGGGTATTGATAAGTTGGAGCATTACGGATTGATAAAGGGATTTCTACATAATTAGTACCGTTAGCATCCATAAGCATCAAGGATGACTGTCTATCTCGAGTTAGAAAAGCAATTTGCTCTTCATTGGGTGACCAAGAACCCGGGTAACTTAGAATATCAAGGTCATCCGTTAAACTCTTTGTAATCATATCTTGAGTATTTAGAATATAGACTCTTCTAGGTAAAACTCCACTATTGTCTAAGATATCAAAAAGGATTTCTTTCCCATTCCTAGATACGTGAAGTAGCTGTTCTGTAACATTTGGTGTATATGTCAGGCGTTCTGCGTTTTACTACTCAAGTTCATGCGATAAATATCTTGATTCCCATTGAGATCAGCTGTGAACACTATATTGAAAGATGGCTCAACAGATTGGCAACCTGTAACCAGAAATGCCAAAACAAACAAGAGACGCCCAAGTTTTAGTTCGAGAATTTTATACATAATTTCCTCTCTTACCTTACGGTCCTACTAAGTTGTTCACAATATCTTGACCTTTTCTCAAGGATGCAACAAGTCCAGAATCTCCACACCCAACATCTCCGGGGACCCTAGCTTCCAACATGTTTGCAACATTGTTCAAGTAATTTCGATTTCCTTGTCTATTCTTATATACTAAAATTGGATTCGGTCCACCATTATAGTGAAGCAGAATTCTAACAGTGCGTGAATTTTCAATATCGTTAAATGCTTCTCCATAACCAATAGTATAGGAATCAATGTTGCTGCTCAAATATTGCAAATAGGAGATTGCATCAATAACATTAGACTCAATTCCCATTGGAGTATTATTGTATAAAGCACCGTTTTGGTTATCCCGCGCCCATTTTTCATGGAATCCACTTGCCTCTGTAACCTGTAGAATGCCATCACGTAAGCCAATACTAGGAATATAATCATTGTTCCAATAATGAGCTTCTCCTGTTTCAGCCCAACCCATAGCTACTAATAGCTCGACAGGAATTTCTGGGGGTAATTCATTCTTATGTCTAAAGACTGATTGTTTAAAATAGAAGTGCCTTTGTTCAGGATCATCTAATATATCCCATTGATGAGTGGGGTCAATAGTAGGATCTGGAGGGGTTACTGTTGCAGCTATACAAAAATAACTTGGCGTCGTCGTAGGTGTAACCGGTACAACAAGAGTCATACTGTCACCGTTTGCTAGGTTGCTTCCACTAACTGGGTCTGAGTATTAATCGGCGTAATAGTTGCTGTAGCTTGACCAGCAGGAAGTTGCTGCTCTCCTCCACACCCCGCCAAAGTCATCCCCACTGATCCGAGCGCCAATACCAACACCAAGAACGTGCCGGCCTTGCTACCTTTCTTCCTTCTCGTGTAGAAGAGCGACACCACCGCCAGCGGACCCAATATCGTCCCCAGCGGATTCCGCGGCACATACGGATTGGGGCTGTTCGGGTAAACATCTCGCGTCAGGAATCTACCAGTGGCGGGATCGTAATACTGCCCATTGCCAACATACAATAATCCCGTAGTCGCATCCAGCACGCCGCCGAGGTAGCCGAAGGTGAAACCGCCAGCCCCGAATGTATCAAGCGTATCACCCCAAGGAGTGTACCGCGCCGAGAAGGTAATGTCACCGCTCACATCAGACAGTTGACGCGGGGTGTTTGTTCCATCAGGCAGGGAGTAACGCCACGAGTTTGTTTCTTCGCCAATTGCGCCGAGACCATACAAGTAAAAAGTGGTGTTGCCGTTGGATTCCGCGGTGAGAGGTCTATCGCCATCTAGAACATACGTGGCGATCACGCCTGCCGCGTCCATGCTCAGGCGTTGACCGAGTCCGTTGTAGGATAAACTGGTCACTGATGACTGATCACTGACTTGCACTAACCGATTCGCAGAATCATACGTGTATGTCTTCACACCGTCTGAAATTAAACTACCATTGGCGTCGTATATATATTGCCAGACTTGCCCTGAGTCTGATGAAGGGTCTCCTTGTTGTGTGGTGTAGTAAGCGGAGATACCAACAGAAACGAATCTTATGGAATGATCCATCCAAATGTTTCTAAATCCTTTATTACTATTACCACACCAGTTTCAAGGTCTAATACTTGTGTTTCAATAGGAGGGGTATAGTCGGCATTGCTATATATAGTCCACGCTAAATATTTACCGTCTGGAGAAAAGTAGCCCTGTTGCACTGTTTTGGCAAATTTTGCTTTGTCCGGATCAAATGGGACACTTCGATCTAAACAGTAATTTGTAAATTGATTTATATCTAAATTGATCCCATAAAAGGTTGTCGGTAAATTACCATTGTCTGGATTAATATAATTGCTTGGGGCGTCGGCGCTTGAGCCAATTAAATCCCAGCCGAAACTTCTTATATTTGATCCAATTATGGGCGATATCCAATAGTAATCTTTTGTGGCAAAGGCGGGCAGTTGAATAGTGTGCAACTTGATGGGCTGATCATTCAAATCACTCGTTGTTAAGTCTAACTGAAAGGAGAGTAAGTTTTCCTTAAAGGACATAATAGAAATTGAGTCATTTGTCCAATCTAAATAATAGCGCGGAGGATCGGTAGCAACATTATCGGCTAGATGAATCTCTGATATAGCGCCAGTATTTAAATCTTGTATCTGCCAAGGATACAGGGCTTTTAAACCGTTTTCGCTAATGGATGGGAGCAATCTACATCTTGTCGGATCTAACTCAGGTATCTTGTTTGCAGGTTGAGTAATAACCTCCGTATTTAGATCAAAAAAACCGTTATATTGCTGACATCCATATGAATCAGGGTAGTTCCACAATGCAATTTTATCGCTAGCGATCCAACTTATTGAAACAGTTTCGGATGGTATTGGATAAGATTTAGGCGAACTACGAGATGAAGGCATAAACACCCATAGCGTCTTCTTGCTACCGTTGATAGTCATATACGCTATGTACTTACCATCTATACTCGAAATCAAAGGCTTTCTATCAATTACAATTTCGTCATACATATCAGTAGTACCAGTACTTATATTGGTTAGTATGAGTTTGTTGTCAATCAACCCGACTAAATTTGCGTTTGATGAAAAACCAGAATATTTATCTAGAGCATATCGATCTGATGGACAACTTTCTGTCACGGAAAACGATGTTTCTGGCGAAGAAGTTGCTAATTTTGATGAGCCGCTAGCATCGAGCGGACTAAGCGTTTGCAATGAAGTCGCGGTTGCGGGTGGCTGTGTTTTGGGATAGCTTGTTCGCGAAACACATCCATAAAGTAAAAGCATTAAGGTCAAAAAGATATAACGTTTCATAACTATGGTTGTACCTCACAAGCACTGCCGCCTTGAGTTCCACACTTGAACACATTGGGAATTCCGGTAAAGTAAAACGGCAGGCCATCTACTCTAGTAGTCCTTGTATATTCTCCAAACGGCTTCAAATCCGGCTCAGTTACATTGACCTTGTCCATTTCAGACTGGTCGAACCAGTATAAATATTTGCCTCGGAGATCCCTGGGGCCTTTGTACGGTATTGAATATGTTTCGTTTGTTATCTGCTTATATCCCGACATATCCACTCCTGGAGCAGTAAGCGACCTCCAATCTCGTTCATCGAAAACATCGTCTCTTACGGGATTAAGAAAAGCTGTATATGCTCTCAATGAAAAAGAGTTAAAGCCCCATCTGCTAAATCTATAGTAAATTCCCCCGGACATGTTTTTTTGATCTGGGGCAGAAAGAACGCCACCTTCTTCGAATAGTATCCAAGCGGCTAAGGTTATCTCATCCGGACACCCTGGACCCCAAAATCCACCACTTTTACATATCCATTCATGTACTTTCTCAGCCTTTTTCTGACGCGCCGGTTCGCTGTTATCTGTTCCCCACTGCAAAATGCTGTTTGAAGTGGAATCGTATCCAAGGCTGCCAGTCTCCTCCTCATAGCCCCAATCCATTTTCCAAGGCTCTAAGTTAAAGGTTGGGGTTCCAGTGAATATCGGAGTCGGGCAAGGTATTGGGATTGGCGTTTCAATAGGGGCAGTTGGTGTTCCTGTTGGGAAGAAAGGGATGGTTCCCGGCTCGGTAGGTACAGGCGTTTGATTCTGCACAGGCATAGCTGGAGGCACTGTATTGGCAGAGCCCGCGGGCGGAGTTGGCGCGGGCGCACAAGCAACCACACCTATTCCCACTGTGATTCCAAGCAACACAAGGACAATTACCGTATCCCACTTGCCGCGCATGCGTTTTCTACCAAAGACCAACGCAATCAGTCCCAAGGGTCCAAGTATTGCTCCAATGGGATTCCAAGGAACATAAGGATTCGTGCTATCAGGATTGACGTTGCGAGTTAGGAATCTACCCGTTGATGGATCATAGTATTGACCATTCCCCACATAGATTAGGTTCGTGGCACCGTCCAAGATTCCGCCAAGATAACCGTAAGTAAAGTTGCCTGTACCGTACAAATCGAGAGCGCCACCCCAAGGAGTATAGCGGGTTGAGAGGGTTACATCGCCTTGTATGTCCGTTAACTGACGGGGCGTATTCAATCCATCTGGCAGAGCAAAGTTCCACGTATTAGTTTTCTCTCCTATTGGACCGAGACCATACGAATAGAAAGTGGTATTTCCACCAGATTCAGCAGTTAATGGTGTATCCCCATCCATGACGTATTGCGCGATGACACCAGCCGCATCCATGCTGAGTCTTTGACTCAATCCATTGTAAGAAAGTGTGGTCGTTATTGATTGGTCACTGACTTCGATCAGCCTGTTCGCAGAATCGTAGGTATAGTTCTTCACACCGTCTGAAATTAAACTACCGTTGGCGTCATACGTGTATTGCCAAGTAGTACTGCCTTGTTGCGCGGTGTTGAGTTGATTCGCTTCGTCGTAGGTATATGCCGTGATGATCGTGCCGGGTCCGAGATTCTGTTCCAGTTCCAACACATTGCCTGAGGCATCGTAGGTATAAGCAAAGTTGCGTCCGTCGCTGTAGTTTGCGCTCGTGAGACGGTTGAGGGGATCGTAGGCGTAGTCAATGATCAACGATGATGTTTGTTGAGCAGGCGCTGGGAGTTTGAAACTGACAGGCGCAAAGTTCCCAGCCAGTTGAGGCAAAGTCATCGAACCCGTTTGGCTGAAGGTCATGTAATTGATATTGCCTACCCAGCCATTGGACGAATTGGTATCAAACGCCAATCTGACGATGTGTTCCCCTGCCGCAAGCGAAATGCCGTTGACAGTCACTGTTTGCCACGCATGCCAATGCTCCGTTTGAGGGACGGCGACCGAACCAGTCACGTTTACACCGTCTACTTCTACATGTAACATGCCGCCGGGGTCTGGGTTGGCGAGCCGTAAATCCAACGAATAGGTTCCGCTGGTGGTTACATTCACGGTATATTCCAACCATTCACCGGCTTCTGCCCAGAACACGTTGTATCCACCTGTCGGATCCCAAGCCACTTCGATATCCACCATTTCGTCGGTGCGATATTCTCCGCCCTGATTCTGCAAGGTGGTTTCATGATAGGCAACCCCTTCGCCGCCATTGTCGAAGTCTTCGGCTTGGATGATACCGGGGATCGTCCGCGCAGTTCCACCAAACGGTGTTTGGGGAAGGGGGGTGAATGTGGGAGCAGGTCCCGCTGTAATAGTCCCGCCGCCGAAATTGTCGAGAATGGCGTCGGTTGCGTCAATGAACCACAAGCCGATGAGCCCGCCTTCATCGTAGTAGGGCCACGAACTCACATTTCGTGTGCCGATCAACGCGTCATTCTTGTACACTTCGACTGTTCCGTCCGCAAAGGCGCGCGCGCCGAACTGGTCGCCGTTGTTGAAGGTGACGGGAATGGGCGCGCCATGCTCCACCCAGCCCTGAGAAGATGCATGGGTTACTACTTTAACCACATCATCGGTTGCGTTATACCAAACTTCAAGCACATTGGTATCTCCGCCTACGCTGTGTGATTTCAACAGCAGATCCTGCTCGCCGCCATCCGGGTCCACATTTACAAATGTGACATACACCTCTTGGTCTGCGCCATAGGGACCCCCAGTCCATGCCATATGGCTACTGCCTGTCACATCGAGTTGGTTCGATACAATGCTATAACCGCCGGTATTCCCCTGCCAGTTGCTGCCAACCGGTCCATTAGCGCGGTTGAAATTATCCAGTACGGAGGTGGATGGGAAACCGCTGGAGTTCGTCGCGGTGGGCGTGAAGGTTTGAGTCGGGGACAGGGTGTTAGTGGGCGTATTCGTAATGGTAGGCGTCAGGGGAATTGTAGGTGTGTAAGTAACTGTTGGGGTCGGAGCAACAGTGGGAGTGTTTGTAGCGGACGGAAGAGCGTATTGCACAACCAGTTTCGGTCGCTGGGACGCGGTGGCATGGTCCGACGTTTTGTAGGTGAACCCATCGTTGATTTCGGTATCGGCAATGATGATAAAACCGTTGTTGGTGAACGCGCCGTTGATCAGCTCCTGAATCTTGACGGCATCCAGCGCGATCTGCTTCTCGGTGTTGAGCGGTTCATTTGCAAGGATTTGAACCGAACCGATACTCACACTCTCACGGTCGTTCGCGCCGCTTGCGCCGGCGGTCTGCCAATTCGAGCCGCTGGCGCGGATATTCCATGTGGCTTGCGTTTCATTGAACGGGACTTTCAAGCGGAACACGCGGATCGTGCGACCGTTACTGGAGTAGTCGGCGTTCGTCCACAACGATAGCGTAACCGAGGTGATGACAGCGTTCGAGGGGATGGACGACAGATCGAACTTGATCAGGCTCCGCGCAACGGTATTCAATGAGTTATTGGCTTCGCCCACGCCCATCTCATTCACTGTTCCAAAATTCGTCGTGGGGTTAACGTTCATCATGAAGGTGTCCATGCCTGAGGAAGCATTGGGCTGGAGAACCAATGTGTTACTGCTTTGCGTGGCGGTTGGCGTAAGACTCCCCTCTCCGGTGGGTGTTGGTTGAGTCGCTGTCGCAGACGGCGTATCGGAAACAGAGGGGCTGGGGGTGAGGGTGGAAGTGGAAGTGGAAGTGGGCGTAGAGGTTTGCGTTGGCGTGGAAGAAGAAGTCGGCGTCTCCGTCGGCGTGTTTGTAGAGGTCGGGGTCGGCGTGGGCGGCAATTCAGGCTGGTTCACATTTTCAATCGCTTGAATGCGGTTGCCAGCCGCGTCATACAGATAATCATAGGAAGCCAAAGGTTCAACACCCAACGCATGGTCAAGCCCAATCAACCGCCCCGCGTTATCATACGAATATTGGGATTCAATTCCATTAGGTCGCGAGACGGAGGTCAACCGCCCAGCGTCGTCATACCCATACCCAATACTCTGGTTATCCCAACCTGTCACACCTGTCAGTTGATTTACATCGTCGTATGCATACGAAACAGTTTTATTATCGGGATAGGTCAGTGCAATGCGGTTTCCAACCGCGTCGTAACCGTAACCGATCGTGTTGCCGTTGGCATCCGTAACGGAAATCAGGCGGTTGAGGTTGTCATACGTCCAGGTAGTTGCCCCCAGCCCGTCGGTCATTCCGATGCGCTGCCCGTTGAGATCATACGTGAAGGTCACATCGGGCTCCGTGCCCGGGTAATCAATTATGATTAACTGCCCCGCGTCATCGTAGGTATATCCAATGGTTTGATCCTTTGCGTCGGTCGAAGAAATGCGGTTGCCCGCCAGATCGTAGGCATAGAGCCACGTGTTATCGAGCGGGTCCGTTTTTTGGATGACGCGGTTGAGCGGATCGTATCCGTAGGCGGTGACATTGTCGTTCGGGTCTTTTACGGATATGCGATTGCCAACCGCGTTGTAAACAAACTCATAGCGGACGTTCGTGTCCGCGTCTGCCTGAACTCCAGGCTGGTAATTCAAAATAACGGCTGTCTGTCGATTCAAGGCGTCGTATAGGTAATGGGTTACGACGTTGTTGGCATCCTCTACCTCAAATACATTTCCAAATGAGTCATAGAACCATTCAGTTGTATTTCCGTCCGGGTCGCTCACACTCTTTCTGCGATTGAGTTCATCGTAGGTATAGTTTGTGGTGTGCCCAAGCGCATCCGTTACGGCGATCAGGTTTCCCGCCGCGTCGTAGGTGTTCGTGGTTTGATTCCCGTTCGCGTCTGTGATTACCTGTGGGCGATACAAATCGTCATACGTGGTTGTGGTTGTATTACCGTTGGCGTCGGCGCGCGATAAGACATTCCCAAGCGCGTCATACGTTGTGTTTGTGGTGTTGCCATCCGCGTCGGTCACTGCGATCACGCGGTCGAGCAGATCGTAGGTATAGCTGGTTTCGCGCTCCTCCGCGTCAATGGTCGCGATACGCCGCCCATACACATCATATACGGTTTGCGTCGTGCGGTTCAACGGGTCTGTTGTGGCGGTCAGCCGCCCAGCATCGTCATAGATATAGGTAGTTTGGTTGCCCAACGGGTCTATGGTGGTAATGCGGTATCCGGTCACCGGGTCATACACAGTCTCGGTGATTCCGCCATTGGGGTCAATGGTGCGAATCAAGCGATTCAGTTCGTCGTACTGATATTGGGTTGTTCTCCCTAATTGATCCGTACGCGCGATGACGTTGCCATTCTCGTCGTACGTGATCGTCGTGGATTGAGTTAAAGGATCGACGACCTCAACGACTCTTCCAAGTTCATCGTAATGAAAGACCGTTGCTCTCCCGAGCATATCCGTTACGGTGGAAGTGTTATTGCTTACATTGAACGTCGTGGCGCCTGAGTGAAAACCCAAAGCATTGATCGTTTTTATGAGCCTGCCAGCCGCATCGTACTCATATTCTGTTGTGTTTCCAAGCGGGTCTGTCGTAGAAATCAACCTCCCGGAGGTATCGTATGCATTCGTTGTGGCGCTGCCTGCCGGGTCAATTGTCTGGATCAGGCGATCCGCGTCGTCGTACACATATTGTGTCGTGCGGTCATATGTGTCAGTAACTGAAATCTGGTTGCCGCGGGCGTCATACTCGTATACCGTAACGATGTTATATACGTTCTCGCCATTCTGCGGACGATTTGGATCATAGTTTTGCGTCACACGGATCAATTGCCCTGCCGCGTTGTATTCATTGTGAGTTACACGTTCGCGTGGGTCAGTGGTATCAATCAGCCTCCCAAGTGAATCATAGGTGTATTCCCATGTATTATCGCTCGGGTCGGTCATCGAAATGCGCTGACCGAAGGTGTCGTATTCGTATGAGGTTACTCGACCAGACAGATCAGTAACAGATTCCAAAAATCCTTCGGGGGTATATGTGTAAGTGGTTTCGCCTCCGAGCGGATCTTCACTGCCCATCAATAACTTTCCGTTATATGTGTAGTTGGTCGTGAAGTTTCGCGCATCAGTTGTCGAAGTTAAATTGTGTAGGGAATCGTACATGTAGGTTGTTTCATTTCCCGCCGGGTCGGTCTTCGATAATAAATTGACGCCGTCCGCGCTCCAAATCATCTCTAGCGTTTGGTTCGAGTCATTGGTGATCTCTGTTGGGCGGAAATTAGGATCGAACGTCCTGGTTTCCATCCTGCCGAGCGGGTCAACAGTCTCTGTTGCAAGATTGTGTTCGTTGTATTGATGTTCGTTCTTTTGCCCCAACGCATTATAGACAGACGTGCTTCCATCGCTGTTGTAAATAATTGAAACGATCAGGTTTCCTTCACCGTCGAACTGTCGGTTGGCGCGGCCCTGTTCATCATACTCCGTCTTAACGGTCTCTTTACCTGCCGGATCGGTCGCCTGAGTCATATGGTGTTCGGAATCATACAGATACGCCCAGGTTTGCCCCAGCACATCGGTGGCGGAAACCAAATCTCCGGCAGCATCATAGGTGTAAGAGACCACCTGGTTTGCATGATTGCTCACAGAGTCAATGCGACCCTGGGGATCGTAACTAATTTGAATGAAGCGCGCTCCGTTATCGGAACTGACCGTTACTAATTTACCCTGGGCATCATAGTCGTAATCAAATGCATGTCCCTGGGCGTCTTCGCGCAATATCAAGCGGCCATTTTCATCAAACTTGAAAATAGCCTGCTGAGTATCGGTCAGGGTATAGGTTATCGGCGCAGTCGTGGATTTTAGAAGTGTTGCAATGACACCGGGTCCCGGACTGTAACTTCCATCCGCCTCGATCTTGAAAAGAAATTGATTTCCCAGGACACTTTGGAAAAGCACATATCCTTCCATCCCGCCCGGATCGGTAGGGAAGATGAGCTTAGCGTCGTGGTTGTGAGTCCAGCCGTACCCTAAAACCCCAGCAGAATTCACTGCGCCCGATGAGTATGACCTCTGGAAAATCAGGTCGCCTGCCGAGGTGGGTATAGTTAGATCCGCTAGGGTAAAGGAAAATACACCAGTATGGGTATTGACTGGGTCGCCATCGCACTCCTGCGTGCATGCGGTATTACTGATGTTCCCATCATTCTCAATCCTGCCGGAAATTGTTTTACTTCCACCAGCATTAAGGATCGAGCCTGGAAATACATCAGTCAGAGGATTGAATACGTAAATAGTTGAAGCGCTACAGGCATAGGTCTGTTGAACAATTTGTTGCGCGCTGGCTTGAGAGTCGGCGCATACAAAGTGGGAATCGTATCTGTGAAAGAGCCGATTAATGTGTCATTGAAATTAATCTGACTGCTGTGGTTCAATACATTACCTTGCGGCTGAAACGTCATCTTCAACAGGACAGACGCAATATTTTCCGTCCTGAGAAAGGCGGGAATAGGCATCGACGTGTCAATTAAAGGACGATTCGTACAATACCAGTCATCAGTTTTAAAAGTCATAGTGCAGTCTTGCATCGTCACAGGAATAATCTGCCTGGTTGTTCCACAAGATGTAGTGACCGGTCCAGTGCTGACTGTGGTTCCCGCTCCAGCGGCTTGCAATTCAAAATCTATATCGCCGACACCGGCTATCTGGCTTGCAGGCGTCCCCAAGGTGCTGGCTTGCCCGGTCAGCCCGTCTATGATTGGATAGGTTGTTACCAACAACAGCGAGCCGTTCTCAGATTGAGATGAATGTGATCCCGCCTGATTCGCTGAATCAAAAGATGAGCCTGCTGTTTATCTTGGGAATATCGTTCGCTTACAACACAGGATGCTAAAAGTAACTTCCCAGTTGGCTTGCTCTGCGTTCGTCAGATAGCGGTGGGAGTTTTGGAGCATACGACTTGTGACTATAGATAATGCCAAGCGTCCTGGATCGTGCGCTCGCATTATTTGCAAAGCATGGTCGCAAAATCGCTGAGTTCTCCCAAAGAAGTACCTGGCCGTGAAGGGCAACTGCGGAAGATTTTACATGATAGGGCATTTGCGGCGTGTGTAATCACATGGCATAAACGTCAAGAGTGAAGAATGGCTGACTGTTCAAGGCTGCAAAATTGACCAGCTATCGTGCTGAGTATTTGCGCCTTCTTATTCGAGAGGAAGATTGCTGCCCGCAAATTTGACCTGTCTGGGCAATAAACAAATCCTCTTGGCATATTTGAAAGCGCTGA
This sequence comes from Candidatus Defluviilinea gracilis, assembly GCA_016716235.1. Lineage (NCBI taxonomy): Bacteria > Bacillati > Chloroflexota > Anaerolineae > Anaerolineales > Candidatus Villigracilaceae > Candidatus Defluviilinea > Candidatus Defluviilinea gracilis. The sequence continues at coordinate 573,512 of JADJWS010000003.1, read as the reverse complement.
AAAATCTTCGGACAAACGACACGGTCCGCGGTAAAAATACTGCGGTTGGGCTTGTCTGGGTGTCTAATTACATTGTAATGATACAATGGCAGCCTTTGATCAGTGTTCCTGGAGTCTGTCGCAGGAGGGACGAGCCTTCTGCACTGTGAGAGCCCGGTCGGTTTGCTTCTTTTCGATATTGTTGCAAAACTTGACATTCCTGCCGAAGAGCAACGTCATTTGCTTGGACCAGCATTGTTCAACGAAGTGACTGAATTCGTGACAAACCAAGGTTGATTCAAAGAAGGGGATGTGCCGGCGCATCCCCTTCTTTCATATTGATATATATCTCATGAAATTCTACATGGAGTAGAACAATGACTAAAAAAGCAGCAATTTACGCTCGTGTTTCGACAGATGATCAAGCTGACAAAGGGTACAGTTTACCAAGCCAGTTGGATGGTTGTCGGCAGTATATCGAACAATTGGGGTACTCAATTGTGGCTGAGTTCAAGGAAGATAATAGTGGTGCCATTCCAGTTGCTGACCGCACACAGGGGAAGCGTCTGGCAGAAATGGTGAAGTTTCGTGAGGTGGATGCCGTGGTTGTGCATCAGGTGGATCGCTTGTCGCGTGACATCGTAGACTTGCTTGCCACAGTCCGAAACTGGCTTCGTGCGGGAGTTGAAGTATATGCTCTTGATGTTGGGAAGATCGAGAGCGAATTGGACATTGTTCTCGTCATTAAAGGATGGCAGGGGAGTGATGAACGAAAGAAAATCAGAGAACGCTCTATGCGGGGAAAAAGAGCAAAAGCACGTACCGGAAGGGTGGTAGGAACACGGGCACCTTACGGATATGATCATATTCGCGATGAGAATGGAAAGGTAGTGAATTTTAAGCCGTTTGAAGAAGAGGCAAAAATCGTACAATTGATCTATCAATGGTATGTTTATGGTGATGAATCTGGTCAGCGACTTTCAGCAGGTGGGATCGCCAAGAGATTGTCCGAAATGCGTATTCCGACCCCTGGCGAAACAAACTCTGGTTATCACCGTTCCCGTGGAAGCGGTATGTGGCACACTTATACAGTCCTTTCGGTGATTGAGCGTGAAACCTATGCCGGAATTTGGCGGTTTGGAGTCCGTATTGGTCCAACCCGCAATGAACGCCCAAAAGAGGAATGGATTGAAGTCGAGGTTCCGCCATTGGTAGATCGCGAAACTTGGGAAGCTGCGCAAGAATTAAGAGGACAGAACAAGCGTTTTTCGCGACGCAACAAGCGGCATGATTACCTGCTAAGTGGACTAATTCGTTGTGTCTGCGGAAGAGCGATGAGCGGTGAGTATTTTAGCGATCATCAGTATTACACATGTACTTGGCGGAATAATCATCATAGCCACCTGGAAGAAAGAACTTGTTGGGCACGTTCTGTTCGTGCCGACGCTATTGAGGTTGATGTTTGGGATAGCATCATTGACCTCTTCAGTAACCTCGAAAAATTAGAAAAGCAATTACGGATTGCCCAACAAGAGGAATTGAATGCGCTAGATCCAAAATTGGAGGAGTTGAACGCTGTAGAAGCAATGATGATTCAGACCGAAGCCGACGCTGTGGAGATTGGCCAGGCGCTAAAACGTGCGACTGGACTGGTAGCAAAAAGTTTAGAACAGAATATGGCAGAAGTAAATCAGAGATATGATGCTTTATGTAAGCGACAGGGTGCTTTACAGACAGAATTAAGCGTTACCCAGTTGACGGACGGCGCCATTCAGGGTGTGATTGAATTTGCTCAGGATGTTTTTGTAGGAAAAGAGAATGCCGACGTTCATGTCAAAAGGCGAAATCTCGAAATATTGAAGGTTCAGGTCGTAGTCGATAAAGGGAGATTTACAATTTATAGTGCCGCAGGGGAAATTTCCGGAGAGATCCGCAAACTACCAAAAGCTACGCGATGGGGCGGTCCCGGTGGTGGAGGTGTGACAAACTTGCGTTCACCAGAACCATCCCCTCTTTGATTCCGCTTTCGCGCAGGGCAAGTTCCACCTCGGGCGTAATATTCACGAATCCGCGGCGGGAGGGGAGGTTGAACCAGAGTTCCTTACGGTAGTGTTTCATCATGGTTTCTCGCCGATGAAGTTGGGATCCTCCATGCTTGTTACGAGAAAAGTTGTTTTGCCTTGATTGTATAATATCCACGTAAAGTATTATCGGTATTAAAATCGTCTGCGCAGTTGATCCGACAACAAATCATAGGATCCGACAACAAACCTAGTCCTCGCATCTCATGCGCCTCAAAGCCGACATTCTTCTCTTCATTGTAGCCATCATCTGGGGGACGGGATTTGTCGCGCAGGGAATAGCGGCGCAGTACCATGTCGCTTATCTATTCAACGGCGTGAGTTTCATGCTCGCCGCGTTGATTTTGTTTCCGTTCATCCCGAAAACCACTTTAGCCGCAGAGAGCACAGAGAAAAAAGAGAAAAAGAAAAATTCTCAAAGGTCTCTGTGGCTACCTAAAATATCCCAACAATGGAAGTGGATGTTCATCGCGGGCGCGATCCTGTTTTTCGCCACAGCCTTCCAACAGGTGGGGCTGTTCTACACCAAGGTTGCCAACGCGGGTTTCCTCACCAGCCTCTACGTGGTGTTCACTCCGTTTTTGTTGTGGGCGATGTTCCGCGAAAAACCACACGGGGTGGACTTGCTCGCGGTCGTCCTTGCTGGGGTGGGGGCGTACTTCCTTTCCACGGCGGGCAAATTCGAGTTCCAAAGAGGCGACGCGCTGGAAGTCGTCGGCTCTGCGTTTTGGGCGTTGCACGTTGTTGTGCTGGGGCGGTTCGCCTCCAAATTCGAATCCGTTTCGTTTGCGGCGGGTCACTTCTTCATCAGCGGACTTCTCAACCTCCTCTGCGGACTCGCCCTCGAAGACGTTTCGCAACTGACGGCGCTTCCGCTCGTCGGCGCGATTCTTTTCCGCGCTTCGATCTCGGTCGGCATCGGGTACACGCTTCAAGTGTGGGGACAAAAACACACGCCTCCCACCGACGCCGCCCTGATTCTCAGCCTTGAGGCGGTCTTCGCCGCCCTTGCAGGTTGGCTCGTGTTGAGTCAGACCCTCCAGCCAATTCAGAGTCTTGGTTGTATTGTCATCTTCGTTGCAGTTTTACTCGCGCAATTCAAAAGTTGGAATTCAAGTAAAATTGAAATACCTGATCCATGAACGCCACGATCACTTTGCCGAACAACCCCCTTTCATTTGCAACCGCAGAGACGCCGAAAAACTTAGCTGCGCCAGGAAAATCTGGTTCAATTTGCGATCTTCGCGCTCTTGGCGGTTAATCATAAAAATGACAGCAAAAGTTATTCTGAATCCCTACTCCAACCGCTGGAACTCACAAAAGCGCTGGCCCGAAGCCGAAGCCGCGCTCAATGCCGCGGGCGTGAAATTCGAGTTGGTCGTCTCGCAACACAAGGGACAGATCGTCGAACTCGCCGCGCAAGCCGCGCGTGAAAAGTTTTCGCCGATCATCGTCTCGGGCGGCGACGGTTCGCTGGGCGACGCGGTCAATGGATTGATGCAGGCGTCCACTGCGAATGAAGCGATTGGTCCGCTGGGTATCATGCCGACGGGCTCCGCGAACGACGTCGCTTTCGCGCTCGGTCTACCGAAGGAACTCAACGAAGCCGCGCGCGTCATTGCAAACGGAAAGACTCGCGCGATGGACCTCGGCAGGCTGAACAATAAATATTTCATCAACAATTCGGGCGCCGGGCTTGAGCCGTACGTCACCCTCAAGCATGAAAAGATCCATTGGATCAAAGGCATTGGGCGTTATCTCGTTGCGGCGGTGCAGGGCATCATGGATAAACCCGACTGGACAGGCAGGCTCACCTGGGACGGTGGCGAATACAGCGGAAAATTTTCCCTCATTTCAATCGGGAACGGACGGCGCACGGGCGGATTCTTCATGACGCCACACGCGAATCCTTTCGACGGGAAGTTGACCCTCGCCTTCGGCTATCGCGCCACGCGACTTGGACTCTTTCAGGCTTTGCCCCGCGCGTTCAATGAAGACAAAGGCAGTTATGTTGAAATGGACGGGATGCGCGAAGTGAACACGACGAAAATTTCCCTTCACCTCGAATCGCCCTCTCCCGCCCACACCGATGGCGAACTGCTCCCCGAATGGATTCAAGATTTTGACTACGAAATTTTGCCGCAAAAACTAAACATACTGACGGCGTAGAATTTGGCCACCGCGAGCGCGGAGAGTTTGAGATTTTCCCCGAGAACTCTGTGGTCTTTGCGGCTAGGAATATTTGATGAGCGAACTCTCTTTTCACCCCCTCACTCGAAACCTCTGGAATGACTTCGAAGAACTCTTCGGCTCGCATGGCGCATGTGATGGCTGTTGGTGTATGTATTGGAAACTGCGCGGCAAAGCCTACGACGAAGCAAAAGGCTACGAAGCGCGGCAATTGCATAAAAACCAATTAAACGATGGCGCGGTCACGGGTTTGCTCGCATACCTGCATGGCGATGTAGTCGGCTGGGTGGCGGTGGAGCCGCGCGCGGCGTATGAAAAACTGGCGCACTCCAAAATTCTCAAGCCGGTGGACGAACAGGAAGTCTGGTCGGTGCCGTGCTTTTTTGTCGCGAAGAAGTTCCGCAAGCAGGGCATCAACGTCGAGTTGTTGAAAGCCGCGGTTGGGTATGTCAGATCGAAGGGCGGAAAGATCGTCGAAGGCTATCCTGTGGAGGCTGAGAAAACGATCGCGCCTCCGTTTGCGTTCACAGGGTTGGCATCCGCGTTCGAGCAGGCGGGCTTCAAAGAGGTTGCGCGCAATTCACCCACACGTCCAATCTTTCGGTTTGTCATTGAGTAATTTTGGCTCCCCCGTAATTAACGGGAACCTTTTCAAACGAAGGACACGCGGTACAAGGAAAAAAAGGATCGCAGGTTTCAGACGTGTCCTCGTGGTTCCTGGACCCCGCCGGTTTCAGAATTTTTAGCGTTCATGGCGGGCTTCGCGGCTCAACGGTTGTTGCACTCGAGAGAATATGGCATTTCAAGATATTCGCAAAATGCGCAAAGGATGGAGTTGGGAGGATATTCGCTTCCTTATTTTGTTTTTCCTTGTCCTCGCCGGATTGCTTGCGCTGAATATCTTCCTCGCGCGGTCCCTGCCCGGCGGCGAGTGGTTATCTTTACGTTGGAATGGCGCGCGCGCGTTCATGTTCGAGGGCGTGGAGCCATACAGCACAGCCGTTGCCGAGCGCGCGCAGTCGTTGGTCTATGGGCGAACCGCCCTGGCTAGCGAGTATGGATATGTGCTGAACGATCCGTTTTATATTGTGTTGTTGTATGCGCCGTTGGCGGTCTTCAGCGATTTTTCAATCGCGCGCGGCATTTGGATGCTCTTCGCCGAAGCCGCATTGGTGGGAACCGTTTTGCTTACCTTGCGCCTGCTCGAATGGCAGGCTCCGCACTGGGCGCTTATATGCCTTTTTGCTTTTTCGCTATTCGGTTACTACAGCCTTTTGTCTCTGATCTCCGCGTCTCCCACAATATTCTTCACCTTCATCTACATCTCGATCCTGCTCGCGCTCCGTTCCTTCCATGATGAACTCGTCGGTGGTCTGCTTGCCCTTCTCGTCTATCAGTGGGAAGTGGGCGCGTTATTTTTTCTATTCATCCTCCTCCTCGTCGTTGCCAATAAGCGCTGGGCGGCGCTGACCGGTTTTGGCATGGCGCTTTTCGTGTTGCTCGCGGTATCTTTTTTGATGAAGCCAGACTGGTTCCTCCCGTACGTTCGCGCGACGCTGTCCGATTGGTATCGCGGCGCGGCGTTGAACCTCAACGCCATATTGGAATTTTGGTTCCCCGCTTCGAGATTTCCAATGGGTGGAGTGATTTCTGCCGCTTTGCTGATCATCGTGCTCATCGAAATGCTTCGCGCGGCACAGGAGCATTTTCGCCGAATCACCTGGGTCGCCTGCCTCGCGCTTGCCGCAACGCCCTTGCTTGGCTTTCCGATGTTCCCGTCCAACTATGCGACGTTGTTACCCGCTTTTATTTTGATCCTCCTGCTTGTATCCGAGCGCTGGAATCGCCGCCCGATCATGGCGGGCTTCATCGTGTTCGCGAGCGGCTTGCTGATCCCATTCGGTTTGTACTACGCGTCGTTTGTTTTTGCATCATACCTGTACAAAGATCTACTCGCGACCCTTCCGCCCATGGCGGCGATCCTCGCCCTGTACTGGATGCGCTGGTTTGCCGTCCGTTCGCCGCGCACGTGGTTCGATCAAGTGGGGTTACGCAAATGAACTGGCGTCATTACCTTATGCTCTTCCTCGTTGGCTTGGCTGTCCCAATCGCGGTCTCGCGCTATCAAAACCTGCCGGGCTACATGGACGCCGATTATTATTTTGCCGGCGGCATTCAACTCGCGCAAGGCAAAGGCTTCACCGAACCCTACATCTGGAATTACCTCAGCGACCCGCAAGGACTCCCCAACCCCTCGCACACCTATTGGATGCCGCTGGCGTCCATGATCTCGGCCCTGGGGATGTGGGTCACGGGACTCGCCACCTACGCGGCTGGACGCGCTCCGTTCATCCTCCTTTCAGCCTGCGCGCCCCTCCTGACCGCCGCTCTCGCTTTCGACATTTCTCGCCAAACCCGCCTTGCCCTGGCTTCCGGCTTGCTGTCGATCTTCTCGCTGTACTACGCGCCGTTCATGCCCGTCCCTGATAACTATGCCATCTTTATGATTCTCGGCGCGACTTTTTTCCTCCTTGCCCCCCGTAACGAAAAATGGATTCCCCTCGCCCTCGGCGCGCTCGCCGGCCTGTTGACTCTTTCGCGCAGTGACGGTTTGCTCTGGCTCGGTCTTGCGGGGTTAATCCCCCTCTTTCGAATGGAGAAGGCAAGTGTGATTGCGAAAGCCCGCTCTACGCTTTCCGCCGGCTTGCTCACTCTCCTCGGCTACCTCGTGACCATGGGCTTTTGGCACTACCGCACCTTTACCTTGTTTCACTCATTCCTCGCCCCCGGCGGCGGACGCTTGCTCTGGCTTGAGAATTACAACCAAACCTTCATCTATCCGCTCGACGCATTGACGCGCGATGGATTCCTGCAAGCAGGCTGGAGCGCGGCATTGCAAGACCGGCTTGCCGCGCTTGCATCGAACTTGGGCATCGCACTTGGCGCGCAAGGCGAGATATTTCTTCTTCCCTTCATTGTTGTTGGATTGTGGGGTCTGCGAAAGGAATTGCGGACAAAGGTCGCGGTAATAGGCTGGCTGATCCTTTTTGCTGTGATGACGGTCGTCTTTCCATTCGCAGGTCCGCGCGGAAGTTTTTTCCATGCGGGCGCGGCGTTCCAGCCGATGTGGTGGGCTGTCGCGCCGGTCGGGCTGGACGCCGTCCTTGCGTGGGCGCGCGATCGTGGTCAGTTTAAAGACAAAAACGCGCCGTTTGTATTTCAAGGGATGATGATCTTTCTGGCTGTGTTTATGACGTTCTATCTCGTGAATCTTCGCGTGATCTCCGACGGATGGGCGCAGGATGATGCCGTGTATGCGAAAGTGGAGGAAAAATTTCAGGAAAGTGGAATCAGCCCGAAGGATGTGGTGATCGTCCGTAATCCGCCCGGGTACTTCATCTCATCGGGTCGGGCGGCGGTCGCGTTGCCGTTTGGAGATGAATCGACGATCCTTGCCGTCGCGGAAAAATTTGACGCGCGATATCTTGTCCTTGAGAAGGGTGGCACGTACGACGCGATTCAAGATTTATACGACATCCCGGAAGGGAACTCAAATTTTATTTTTGTAGGAGAAGTCGATGGCGCGCGCCTCTATTTCATCGAAGCCAACCCTTGATTGGCGCGTGATCGTCGCCTGCGCGGCGCTCATTGCGGTGGGGCTGTATTTGTTGATGAGCGCGACGATCGCTCGCGTCGGCTTTCCGCTTGATGACGCGTGGATTCACCTCACGTATGCGAGAAATTTCGCCGAACAGGGCGAATGGGCGTTTCGGCTCGGCGAGCAATCTGCCGGTTCCACCTCGCCACTTTGGACGTTATTACTTTCGATCGGATATGTACTGCGCCTGGCTCCCTATGGTTGGACATTTTTTCTCGGATGGTTGATGCTAACCCTGCTCGCCATTTCAGCCGAAGCCAGCGCGCGAAAATTGCTGACGGGGTATCAGCCTCGCGTCCCTTGGGTGGGAATCTTTTTTGCGTTTGCCTGGCATCTCACCTGGTCGGCAACCTCCGGGATGGAAACCCTGCTCCACGCGTTGTTGATCTTTCTTGTTCTAACAGCTCTCATCGGCGGCGCGAAGCGCTATGCTATGTTGGGTCTGCTTGCCGGTCTCAGTGTGTGGGTTCGTCCCGATGGAGCGACATTGCTGGGTCCGATTTTATTTACGATTGTCTTCAATGAAAAAAGTTGGTCCTCGCGCGGCAGATCGGCTGTTTCTGCGTTGATCGGTTTTGGGGTTTTGTTCCTTCTGTATATGTTATTCAATCTTGCGCTGTCCGGTCACCCAATGCCAAATACGTTCTACGCCAAGCAAGCGGAGTATCAAGCCGCCTGGCTCGACCAACCGCTGAAAGACCGCCTAGTCGATTATTTGGCGCCCATTTTTGCGAGCCCTTTCATTGCTTTGTTCCCCGGCGCAGTAGGGTGGGTGGGCGGGGCAATTCGGAATCGAAATTGGGGCGCGTTGGCTGGGGTGATCTGGTTTATTGGATATATCTTGATCTATTTCCTGCGGTTGCCTCCCTATCAACACGGGCGTTACATCATCCCTGCTTTTCCCATCCTTTACCTGTGGGGATTGTTAGGCATGGCTGGGTTCGCGTTGAGGGCAACATCGAATCTGCGCCTGAAATTTCTGTGGACGACTCTGGTCGCGGTGTTCTCGGTATTGTTTTTCATCCTGGGCGGGTTGCAAAATGCGGATGATGTGCTCTGGGTGGAAAGTGAAATGGTTGCCACTGCCGAATGGGTGAAACAAAATATCCCACCCGACGACACCCTCGCCGTTCATGATATCGGCGCGATGGGATATTTTGTCTCAAATCCGCTTGTTGACCTTGCCGGGTTGGTTGATCCGGAAGTGATCCCGTTTATCCGCGATGAAGCTAGGCTGGTAGAGTATCTCAACGAGCGGTCGGTTGATTACCTGATTGCGCCCCCAGGTTTTTATCATGCGCTACTCGCAAACCGGGAAATCATCCATGTTGCGGGCGGGGCTTTATCCTCTACAAACCCCGATGAACACATGCTGGTCTTAAAATGGAAATAATGAATCAGGACTTACGCAGTTGGCGGGCAATTGTACTGCCGCCGCAGTGCAACTACGGCAGGTCTTAAAATGGAAATCATGAATGCTAAAACGATATTGAAATGCAAGCGCAAACTCGCCAAATTGCCCCCATGTTCCACCTGTGCTATACTCCGGCGCACAGTTAAACATGGGATTGAATTATGAATGAAATCACTCTGATCGTTGCAGACGACCACCCGTTATTTCGGCAGGGGGTGGTGGATGCGTTATCTCTGGAACGGGATTTTCGGATTTTGTCTCAAGCCTCAGATGGGAATGACGCGCTTGATCAAATTCGGTCGTTGAAGCCCAATGTGGCGATCCTCGATGTGAACATGCCCGGCTTGAATGGTCAACAAGTTACGCATCACGTGTCATCCGATCGCATCCCGACCCGTGTTGTTTTGCTGACCGGCTATGACGATGTCGAACAGGCAATCCATGCAATGATCGCAGGCGCGGCTGGATATTGCGCAAAGGATATTGAACCCGATGTGTTAGCGCGAACGATTCGAGCCGTTTCCGAGGGGAGGTACGCGGTTGGCGGAAATGTGTTCAACCGGCGCGAACTTGACCACTGGATCGACGAACAGATGGAAGGCACGCGTCGATCCTACAGTGAGCCTGGCGCGCCATTTCATCCTTTATCGGACCGTGAAATGGAAGTCCTCAGTTGTGTTGTGCGCGGCATGAGCAACAAGGAAATTGCCGGCATGTTGGGGATCAGCCACCAGACTGTGAAAAACCATGTCACCTCGATCCTTCGCAAATTCGGCGTTGAAGACCGCACCCAGGCCGTTGTCTATGCCCTCAAGCGCGGTTGGGTTAAGTTACAATTCGACCAAGAGAAAACCCAGGAGTAATGTATGTCTGTGGAAATGGAATCGCCCGCCGGCGAATTGGACATTCAAACTGAACTTGACGAAACAGTCCGCGCGTTGCGTGAGATTACCTTGATGATCGAGCAAAGTCAGGTTGAAGTCTCCAAACTTTCCCAGCGGAATGCGGCAATTACCACTCACTTGCAACAGGTCCAGAACCAATTGGATAAAATGCCCCAGCAGGAAATCCGAAACGCCTACGATTCCGCCCTGGACGCCCAGCAACGGCTGTTTGTGATGCGAGGGCAGTTGGAAAAACTCCAAAGTGAAAAAACCCACCTCGAACGGTTCAAATCTGCGCTTGAACGGGCAAGCGCAATGACCGCAGGCGGCGGAGCGGTCACTGCTTCGCCCGGGTCGGCATCCAAAGGACCCATGGCAAGCGTCGAAATGCTGGTCAATGCGCAGGAAACCGAACGCCAGCGTTTATCGCGCCAAATACACGACGGACCCGCGCAAGCGCTCTCGAATTTCATCCTCCAGACCGAGATCGCAATGCGCCTGATGGATGTGGATACAAACCAAGCTCGCGATGAATTGAATAATTTGAAATCGTCCGCGATGGGCACCTTCCAGAAGGTGAGGAATTTCATCTTTGAGTTGCGCCCGATGATGTTGGACGACTTGGGGCTGGTCCCCACGCTCCGTCGTTATGCCGACGCTTACAGAGAACAGACAGGCATTGATATAACCATCACCGTGACCGGTAATGAACGTCGCCTGCAACCCTATCTCGAAGTTATGTTATTCCGCGCAATTCAAGAACTGCTCGGGAACTCGGCTCGGCATGGGCAGGCTACCCAGGTGAAAGTGCTGACAGATTTGGGAGAGGATCGAATCCGCGTCAGTATTGACGATAATGGTAAAGGGTTTGACCCCGACAGCGCGCTCCAGAATAATAGTCTTGGGTTGAAACTGATACGCGAGCGGGCTGAGATGTTGGGTGGAAATTTCGAAATCGACAGTTCCCCGGGCAAAGGCGCGCGCGTTTCTTTTGCGGTTTCGGCGCGATCGTAAGTTTCAAAGTCGTTAGGTGAAGATAACAGGATTGTAAGCGATTCTCATCCTCTCCATCTTGATTTTTAGCCAAGGCTGAATACAATAGAAACAACACTGAGGAATGCCTCAGGTAAATATTTCAGATCAAAAGGAGATTTCATCATGTTATTTGCACCCAAAGAAAAAGGTCAAGGTTTGGTTGAGTATGCCATCATCATTGCTCTTGTGGCGATCGTTGTGATTGCGGTCATGACGTTGCTCGGACCCAAGATCGGCAATACCTTCTCCAGCATCAACAACTCCCTGCCGTAACCCCACTCTGACCTGTCAAAAAGTAGGACTCTGCCATTGGCAGAGTCCTACTTTTTTACTAATTTGCCATTATCGCCTCTTGTTTATGCTGTATAATCACAGGAAAGATGGACATACCAGCTTGACGGATGAACAGTCAAGAGAGGAGATCTGAAATATGCGTCGCGGACGATTACTAATCTTCGTTGTATTAATTCTTGTAGTGGGGCTGGGAGTCTTGTTCGTTGCCCTTAATTTGCTCGCCCCTGCCACACAGCAGCAAGCGACCCAAACGGCGGTAACTGAAATCTACTATGCCGCCCAGAACATTCCCCAAGGCGCTGAAATTACGGCAGATTTGCTTGGCAAATTTTCCATTCCCTCGGCAAATGTTGCAGAAGTTATGTTTACCGCAGGCGAAGAGGCGAATTTGGTGGGTCAGACCGCTCGGTTCACCTTGGAGCAAGGCGTTGTGATTACCTCGTCTATGGTTGGATCGAAACCGGTGGAAATTTCCGGTCCCGCTTGGGCGGTTCAAATCCCGACGGGCATGGTGGCGATCACGATTCCAACGAGCCGTCTCGCCACAGCCGGCTACGGGATCAATGATGGAGCCCACGTCAACGTCAATGCCTGTTTACTATTTATTGATATTGACCCAGCCTATCAGACCATTTTGCCCAATCGCACATCAGTCGTTACCGGAACGGGGTTTCCTCCCAATGCCTTGCCGGTCCTGTCTGCCGCCGTTGTGTCTGGCGGCGAGCTATCAACTCAGGGGCGGGTGGAACTTGACCCCACATTTCAACAGCCGTTTTATGTGATTCCATCCGAAGCGCAACGCCCTCGCATGGTGTGTCAAATGATCTTGCAGGATAAGGTTGTGATGAAGCTTGGCAATTTCACGTTGGCGGCTCCCTCGGCGGATCCGAACGCCACTCCATCTCCTGCTCAAGCCCAGGCTCAAGCGGCGCCGGATATTATTACCATCATGGTTGACCCTCAGGATTCGATCTATTTGAATTACCTGATGTATAACGGGGCGCTCATTACCATGACCTTGCGCAACCCGAATGACACTTCCCGCATCGAAACACAAGCGGCAACTCTGACCAACTTGTTGACGAAGTACGGAATTTCCCTGCCTTCCAAACTTCCCTATACCACCGGTCCACGAGTTGATATCTTGACCCCGCCGGTGTTACCGAATGACACCGTACCGGCAGAGCCTTAATCGAGAATTGTTGATCATCAATCAGTAGAGGCTGATCCTTCATGGCACCAGGCGACAAAATTAAAGTCTTGATCGTTGACGATATTTCCGAAACACGAGAGAATGTTCGGAAACTCCTTCAGTTTGAATCTGACGTTGAGGTTGTTGGCGTTGCGAGAACCGGCAAGGAGGCAATTCAAACATCCTTAGAATCGCAGCCGGATGTTGTTTTGATGGATATCAACATGCCGGATATGGATGGAATAGCCGCGACGGAAGCCATTCGAGCCAAACAACCTGCCGTGCAGGTGGTCATCCTCTCGGTTCAGAACGATCAAAATTATATGCGGCGGGCTATGCTTGCCGGGGCGCGTGATTTTCTCACAAAACCTCCCATGGGGGACGAGCTGATCTCTGCGATTCGTCGGGCTGGCGCAATGGCGCTGAGCGAAAAAGCGAAGGCCGCCCAGGTCCAAGTGGCGCCTGCCATGGGATCGATGGCTGGGACTAGTTATTCGTATGGCACGAAGGGGAAAATTGTAACGATTTACAGCCCTAAAGGCGGTGTCGGTTGCACTACCATTGCCGTGAATCTTGCCCTGACCCTAAATAATGAAGACACTCGCGCCGCGTTGGTGGATGCGAATCTTCAATTTGGCGACGTCGCTGTCTTTGTCAATGAACAAGGTAAGAATACCATTGCCGATCTGGCGCCGCGAGCCGAAGAACTCGACCCGGAGATCGTTGAGGAAGTCATGGTGAAACATGCGGCATCGGGGTTGCACATCCTTGCCGCACCCAGCCGCCCTGAATACGCCGAAAAGGTGACTGGCGAGCAGTTGTCTAAGGTGCTCGAATATCTGCAAAAACTTTACCCCTATGTGGTGGTTGATACATCACCCTACCTGACCGACAACGTCCTTTCCATTCTTGATATTAGCGATATCATCATTCTTGTCACTTCCCAGGATATTCCTTCGATCAAGAATTGTCGTTTATTTTTAGATCTTCTGCAAACCATGGGCGTCGATCGCGACCGGATCATTTTTGTGATGAACCGCTTTGACAAACGGATTAATATCACGCCGGACCGGGTGGCTGACAACCTAAAACAACCTGTTGCGACGATCATCCCGCTGGACGAACAAGTTGTAACAAAGGCGGTGAATCGCGGCGTCCCGTTTATTTTGGAAGCCAGAAATCAGCCTGCATCCCGAGGAATTCTTTCTTTGGCTGAAAACGTCCGGGCGCGTGTTGCCGAACTCGAGTCTGACGGTGAACCGGGCCGGGTTGCCAGGCGATAAGCAAAGAGTTATAGGAGATATATATGTCTCTATTGAAAAGAATTGAACAAGGACAGACGGGGTCGTCCGGCGGCGGACAATCCTCCGGCAATCAGGGAGGGGATGGTTCAAAACTTGCATCCTTGCAGGCAAGGCGCGTAAACGCGCCCATCACATCGCCGCAGGCTGGCACATACTTCGACCTGAAAACCCGCGTACAGAATAAACTACTATCCGAACTCGATCCTACCATGGATATCTCGCGGACCGATGATGTTCGCAAAACGATCCAGGATCTCTTCGAACAAATCTTGGCGGAAGAAAACATCGTTCTGTCACGGCCTGAAAAAGCCCGTTTGTTTGAGCAGATCACGGCGGAAATCCTTGGTTTTGGTCCGTTACAACCCTTACTGGAGGATGAGACCATTACGGAAGTGATGGTGAACGGCGCGAAAAATCTCTATATTGAGCGTAAAGGTAAGATTCATCGCGTGCCGGTCACTTTTGAGAACAACGATCATGTCATGCGCATCATCGACCGTATTGTGGCGCCTCTGGGAAGGCGCATCGACGAATCAAGCCCATATGTCGACGCCCGTTTGCCGGACGGCTCCCGTGTGAACGCAGTGATTCCCCCAATCTCGCTCGTTGGACCTGTCCTGACGATCCGTAAATTTTCCAAGAACCCAATTACCGTGGATCAACTCATCACGTATGGATCGCTATCGGCTGAAGGCGTGCAGTTCTTGAAAGCGTGTGTGGAATCGAGATTGAACGTGGTAATTTCCGGCGGCACAGGCTCTGGAAAGACAACATTGCTAAATGTGTTATCCAGTTTTATCCCTGTGGATGAACGAATCTTGACGATTGAAAACGCCGCAGAGTTGCAGCTTCGTCAGGAACACGTGGTTACGCTTGAATCCAAGCCGCCCAATATTGAAGGACGCGGTGAAATCACAATCCGACAGTTGGTGATCAATGCGTTGCGTATGCGCCCCGACCGTATTGTGGTGGGCGAGATCCGCGATGAGGCGGCATTAGATATGCTTCAGGCGATGAATACAGGTCATGATGGGTCGATGACCACCCTTCACTCAAATAGTCCGCGAGATACTCTTTCGCGCCTCGAAACCATGACGCTAATGGCTGGTATGGAACTCCCTGCTCGCGCCATCCGTGAACAGATTGCCTCTGCGGTGGATGTAATTTGCCATCAGGAGCGCATGCGCGATGGAACAAGAAAAGTGACCAACATCACCGAAGTCAGCGGCATGGAAGGCGATGTGATTACCATGACCGATATCTTTGTGTTCGAACAAACCGGGATCGAGAACGGCCAAATCGTTGGACGATTGCGCCCGACGGGTCTGCGTCCCAAGTTTATGGATAAGATCGAGGCGTCGGGTATTAATTTGCCCCCATCGATTTTTGGTATTGGCGAAAGGCGACGATATTAGCAGGTCGATTTTGCAGGTATGTGATCAATGAATCCCGTCATATTGCTTGGGGGGGGCATCCTCCTCCTGGTCCTCCTCATTGTTGGCGCAGTCATTACTGTGATCAGTGACCGGTCGTTGGTAGAGGAGCGCCTGGGTCAATTCCTTGAAGATGACAAGCCTCGAGTGGAAGAATCCTCGCGAGGCGCTGTCGTCAGTGAATGGTTAAACCGACGGGTTGCGAAATCTTCCTGGGGCGACCGGGTTGCCCGCGAGTTGGCGCGCGCCGATCTCAAGTTTAAAGTATCTGAATATTACGCTTTGATCTTTATTTCGGTAGCGGCCTTGGGCGCGATTGGCTTTCTCCTCCAACCGATCTGGATCTCCGCTGTGATCGGCGGTGTGATCGGGTTCTTCCTGCCGCGGTTGTACGTCAAACGACAACAAACTCAGCGGCTTTACAAGTTCAACGATCAACTTTCTGATATGCTGAACCTGATGGTAAACGGCTTACGGGCGGGGTATTCCACGATGCAAGCCATGGAAGCGGTGAGTCGGGAACTTCCCGCGCCGATTTCCGATGAGTTCAGGAGATTGGTCCAGGAGATACAGATCGGTATCCCGCAGGAGAAGGCGCTTGACAATATGCTTCGCCGCATTCCCAGCGACGACCTTGATTTCGTGATCACGGCGATCAATGTTCAGCGTGAAGTTGGCGGTAACCTATCCGAAATCCTCGATACGATTTCCTTCACCATCCGGGAACGCGTGCGGATCAAAGGCGAAATTCGCGTGTTGACCGCTTCCGTGCGCACCTCTGGAACTGTTTTGTCTCTCATCCCGGTGTTTCTAAGCGTGGCGCTTTGGTTCGTAAGCCCGGACTATCTGGCAGGATTTTTTGACGATCGCGGAGGAATACCCCAACCGCTCTGCGGAATTGTGGCTGTGGCAGTCATTGTCGGCATGATCGCGCTGGGCTATTTCATCATGATGAAGATCGCGGATATCGAGGTGTGATGTGAGCGCTGGATTATTGATCTTCGGCGGTGTTGTTGTCCTGGTCATTATTGCCGTGGTGGTCTTCAGCATCCGGGCGAACGCGGCCGCGCAAGGCGAAGCGGACGATCCGTTGCAGGAGCGGCTTTCGGAATTCATTCAGCGGGGCGAAGTGGCGTCTCTTGAGGAGATTGAGCTTTCTCAGAACTTCAGCGAACGGGTGCTCATCCCGGCGGTGAGGAGGTTGGGCGAATTTTCAGCCCGCTTTACGCCCCAAAAGATGATTCAAGATACTGCCCGTAATCTTGAATTGGCGGGTAACCCCTGGCCCGTGGATGCGCCCACGTTTTTGGCAATTCGATTTATCCTCGCCGTTTTGTTGGGCGGATTCATGATTACAACGGTGGCTTTGAATCCCGCGCCACAAGCAAGTAACAACTTTTTATATATCGGCGGCGCGCTCTTTGGAGGGTTTTTTCTGCCGCATCTCATCTTGACGCGCCGAATCACCCAGCGGCAATCTGAAGTGCGCAGGGCAATGCCCGACGCCTTGGATTTGTTGACGATCTGCGTAGAGGCTGGCTTGGGTTTTGACGCCGCCATGGCAAAAGTGACCGAGAAATGGGAGAATGAACTTTCTTTGGCATTTGCGCGGACCATTCGCGAAGTGCAGTTGGGCAAGACCCGCCGCGAAGCCTTGAAAGCGATGGGAGACCGTCTGGGAATCCCCGAAGTATCGAGTTTTGTGGCGGCGATCATTCAAAGCGAAATGTTGGGCGTGAGCATGGCGCGCGTTTTGAGAATTCAATCGGATCAAATGCGCGTCAAGCGACGCCAGATTGCGGAAGAAGCGGCTCATAAGGCGCCAGTAAAGATGATCGTCCCCATGGCGTTGTTGATCTTCCCGTCCATTATGATCATTATTCTCACTCCGGCGGCGCTTAATATTTACGCAACTTTGTGATCTACTGCTTTGAAAAACATTCCGTGGTCGTATCGCTTGTACCGATGGACCTGGAGCGGGTTGGATTTGCTCTTCCCGCCCGTGTGCGGCGGATGCGGAAAACCCGGTTCGCGCTGGTGCGCTGATTGTAGGAAGCGCGCGCCGAAAATCGGCAAACCGTTCTGTGAGAAATGCGGAATACCAACGAAAGGGGCTGAACGATGCGAGAAATGCAAAGTAAACCCGCCCGCGTATCGAATGATGCGTTCTTGGGCGGTTTTTGATTCGCCGGTGCAGAACGCGTTGCATACCATCAAGTATCGCCGCAACATTGGGCTTGCGGATGCGATCGCGGTAGACATGGCGGAATTTGCCCAGCAGTTGAACTGGAATGTGGATATGTTGATCCCGATTCCGTTGGGGAAGGCTCGTTTGAAAGAGCGAGGATATAATCAAGTTGCGCTCGTTGCGAAGCCTCTCGCGTATGAACTTGGGATTTCGTACGCGCCGCATGGAGTGAGAAAGGTCCGCGAGACGCGCACGCAGGTTGGCTTGACGGCGGCTGAACGGCGAGAAAACGTCCGCGCGGCGTATCAGGCTGACCCGTCGGAGGTGAAGCGGAAGTCCGTCCTGTTGATGGACGATGTGGCGACGACCGGTTCCACCATCTCCGCCTGTGCCGACGCGTTGCTGTCTGCGGGCGCATCAGAGATTTACGCCATCACGATCGCGCGGGCGCTTTCACATCACGATCTGAATCGCGTTTGACAATCGCGCATATGCGTGATTGATAAAATAATTTCAGGAGGTCTGTCATGACAAGCAAGATCGATGTTCAGGCTCGAAACATGCGTTTGACCGATAACACCCGCGAGTATGTTGAAAAGAAGACCGCCAAACTTGAGCGGCTCCTTCAAGATATAGAAGAAGTTTACATCGAGTTGTCGCACGAGAAGAACGCGCGGCAGGCGAGCGACCGGCAAGTGGCGCAAATGACCGTGCGCGGAAAAGGATTTCTGCTGCGAACGGAGGAGCGAGCGGACGATCTGCATCTCGCGTTCGATACGGCGTTGGATAAAATGCAGAGGCAGATCGAACGGTACAAAGGGAAGCGTCATCGCGGTCGCGGCGATGGGCGTTCGGCGGCGGAGGTGGTGGAGGAAGAAGAGATGCCGGTGGACGAGACCGGCGAACTCCTGCCGTTGATCGCGAAGCGCAAGAAGTTCATCATCATGCCGATGAATGAAGATGAAGCCGTTGAACAAATGCGCCTGCTGGGGCATAACAACTTTTTCATCTTTTTCAACGCCGAGAAGAATTCGATCCAAGTGTTGTATCGAAGGCGGAACGGGTCGTATGGGTTGATCGAACCGATCGTCGGGTAAAACGAAATAGGACGTACGCAGTTGAACCTGTTTTGCCGTAGTTGCACTGCGGCGGCGGCACGATTTGCTTGGCAAATCGAACTGCCCGCCAACTGCGTAAGTCCTGACGAAAGAAAAAAATCATCAGCCCGGCAAACATTGTCGGGCTGAATGTTCAAGGAGCGAGCATGGAGTCTGACGAGGAATCGAACGAAGCAAGCGAAAGCAAGATTAACATAGAAACCATTAGCCGCATCATCCGCGAGTTGATCGAAGCGGTGGGCGAGGACCCCGAACGCGAAGGATTGAAAAACACGCCCGACCGCGTGGCGCGGATGTATACCGAATTGTTGAGCGGCTACACGGCCGAGCCTGAGCGAATCATCAACGGCGCGTTGTTCAACATCGCCTACGACGAAATGGTCATCGTGCGCGACATCGAATTTTACAGTTTATGCGAGCATCACATGCTGCCGTTCATCGGCCGCGCGCACGTCGCGTACATCCCCAAGGGCAAAGTGATCGGCTTGTCGAAAATTCCGCGCATCGTGGATATGTACGCGCGTCGTTTGCAAATTCAAGAACGCATGACGCGCCAGATCGCGGACTTCATCCAAAAAACGCTTGAGCCGCAAGGCGTGGCGGTCGTCGTCGAAGCGATGCACTTGTGCGCGATGATGCGCGGCGTGAAGAAGCACGACGCGCGCATGACGACTTCCGCGATGCACGGATCGTTCCGCGCGAGCCTGGCGACGCGGCAGGAATTTTTGGATAACATCAGCCGCGGAGCAAAACCGATTCAGTTCTGACGCCGCGCTTCGTTCGCAGGGCGGGCTGGTTCGCCCTCGTCAGCCTAGCAACACATCCCGACGCGTCTCCGTCCAAAATTCACGGCGGAGGCGCGTCGCTGTTTCTGCGATGCTTTCATGAGAGGTGGGGTTTTGAAAGTCGGGATAAATTTCTGCCAGCGGCACAACGACGAACAATTGCGAGAGCCAGCGTCCGCCGACGATCTCGTCGTCGAACAAGACGATGTCAATGTCAATGGTTCGAGGCGCATTTTTGTCTTGCGTGCGTTTGCGTCCAAGGCTTGATTCGATGAGATGAAGAATCGTGGTCTTCAATTCATCATGCGCGAGTGTTGTTTTGTAGGACAAACACGCGTTCAAATAATTTCCACCCTCGCCGCCGACGGGTTCTGTCTCCCACGTGCTTGAAATTTTTTCGACCTCCCCGCGTTTTGATAATAATTTCACCGCCTTCGGCAAGTTGACCTCAGGCTCGATATTCGACCCCAGACTCAAATACGCGAGGTGGAGTTCATTCATCGCGGCTACGTTCGATCTCCACGCCCACCGATTCGGCAAAGCGCACCGCGCCTGGCTTCTCCACGCGGACGATGACTTTTTGCACGTTCGCATCCTCAAGGCAGAGCTTCGCCAGATCGTTGGCGAGCGCTTCCACGGTGAGACGCTGTACGCTTTCGGCGTGCGCCATCACTTTCTTCGACATCTTGCTGTAATCCGCGCAATCGTTGATGTGATCGGTCTCCGCCGCGCGATGCGTGTCGGTGAAGAGGGTGAGGTTGATCAAGATATTTTGGGCGCGGCTGCGTTCCCAGTCGTTGACGCCGATGATGCCGCGGGCGAGCAGGTTTTTGATGATGACTTTGTCCATGGGGATTTCCTTTGAATGTAGTAACGACTTTAGTCGTTCTGCGTGGGCGACTGAAGTCGCCACTACGACTATACCAAATGTCTTCCGCCATCCACATGAATGATCTCGCCTGTGATGAACGTGGGGGAGGTGAGCAGGAACAGCAAGGCTTGTTCCACTTCATTTTCTTTTGCCCAGCGTTTCATGGGGATATTTTTCGTGATGTCGGGCGAGGCGTTTCCATCGGCGGGAGGGATGATGGCGCCGAGCGCAAGTCCATTGACCGTGATCTTCGGCGCGAGGGCAACCGCCATGGACTTGGTCATCGCCGCGAGCGCGGACTTGCTCACGGTGTAGGGGAAGTGGTCCGCGGCGGGGCGCAGGGCGCGCCAGTCGAGGATGTTGACGATGCGCGCGCCTTCGTCTGCTTGACGGGCGAAGGCTTGGCTGAGGAGGAAAGGCGCGGTGAGGTTGAGGGCGAGGTGACGGTTCCAATCATCCAGCGTGGTTGAATCGAACGTGAGTGACTCGAAGATCGCGGCGCTGTTGACGAGAAAATGCAGAGGCGTGGATTCGTTGACAAGCCGAATCAGGTCGCCCGTCTGAGTTGAATCGTTTAAGTCCGCTTGAACAATCCACGCGCGTCCACCGAGTCGCGTGATTTCGTCGCGTAACGATTCAGCATCCGCTTGCGAGTGCGCGTGATGGATGACGACATCCGCGCCCGCTTGCGCGCACGCCAGTGCGAACATCCGCCCGAGGCGGCGAGCCGCGCCAGTGATGAGGACGGTTTTATTTTTGAGAGGCTGATCGGGCATGAGAGAGATTGTAATCCAGATTGACTACGATCTTGAGGAGTTGTACTGCATCAAGAACGCGCAAAGTGAACTTTGCGGTACGGGCGAAACTTGACGCTCATGTTTGGCGGTGATATATTTTCGTCGCAAGCCGACTCCTTCATCGATCAAGAAAGGTGAACCAATGGCTACCAATCAAACCTCAACAGTTTACACGGGGGATATTGCCGAACAACACGTTGACCCAACCAAAGAATATTCGAGCGAAAATCAGGAGATCAGTTTTTCCGCCGAGCAGCACGCCATTTGGGCGGACTTATACGCGGGCGTGCATCAGCCGTATCTTGTTGAGCATATCTGCGACGAATGGAAGAAGGGGATGGGATTTCTGCAACTCGACCCGCGCGGCATTTCGACGGTGGCGCATTTGAATGGGAACATCACGCCGCGTTCGGGCTGGCGCATCGAGCGGACGGTGGTGCGTTACACGATGGCGGACGATTGGTATAAAAAATTTGCCAACCGCGTGTTCCTCATCACCGATTATTTGCGCACGCGCGACCAAATGGAATTTACGCCTGAGCCAGATATGTTCCATGACATCTTTGGGCATCTGCCGTTCTTGACGCAGGAGTTTTATGCGCGCATCGAAGATAAATTTGCGCCTGCCTACATGAAAGCGACTCAAGAAGAGCGCGAGGTGATCAAACGTCTGGCGTGGTACAGCACGGAGTTCGGACTCGTCGTGCAGGATAACCGCTTCAAGGTCTTCGGCGCGGGGATCATCTCAGGTCGCAAAGAGTTGACGCGCACCATCATGGAGTTCTACCGCCTCGGGCGCGATAACGTGATTGACTTTACTCACGATGTGTACAAGCAGGTGCATCACCAGTTTATGGCGAACAAGAATAAATTGTTCCGCATCATAGACGGGGTGAACGCGCTCCACCAAAAGGGACAGATGTCCTCCGCCGACGCAGGCTGGAACGTGGTGTTGTCGCTGTATCAGAGTTTGGGCATCGAGCAGGAGGGTATCTTCGGCGGCGAGGTCATCATCGCGCCGTTCGACATCGAGACCATCGCCCGCATCCCGAAGACGGTCTACGCCTTCAACCCGATGCTGTTCGTGTGCGAGTCGCTGGAGCAGATGGACGCGTTGCTGGAGTCGTATCTGGGTCCCATTGCGGCGAGGAACGGCGCATAGGCGCTACTGGGAAGTTCTTGACGCGACAGTATTCGCCTTATATCAACCATGCCCATATAGACAGAGAGACGGTCGCTTGTGACCGTCTCTCTGTCTATTCGCTCGCCAACACATGCCGCGCGATCACTAACCGTTGAATCTCGCTCGTCCCCTCGCCGATCGTCATCAACCTCGCGTCTCGATAAATTCTTTCAACGGGATATTCGCTCGAGTAGCCGTAGCCGCCGTGAATTTGGATCGCATTACGGCAGACGCGTTCCGCCATTTCAGTGGCAAACATCTTTGCCATGGCGGCTTCCTTGTTGAAGTTGCGTCCCTGCTCTTTGAGCCATGCGGCTTTGTACAACATTGTGCGGGCGAGTTCGATCTCGGTCGCCGCATCTGCCAGCATCCATTGGATGGCTTGTTGCTCGGCGATGGGCTTGCCAAAGGCTTTGCGTTCGCGGGCGTAACTGACCGCATACTCGAACGCGGCTTGCGCCAGCCCAATTGAAATTGCCGCAATGCCCACGCGCCCGCCATCGAGTATCGACAACGTTTGTTGCAATCCCTTGCCTTCTTCGCCCACCAAATGATCGAGCGGCACGCGCACATCTTCATACGTCACGGCATGGGTGGGGGAGCCGCGCAGTCCCATCTTTTTCTCGGCGCGACCGATCTTCAACCCCGGCGAACTCGTCGGCACCAAAATTTGACTCAACGAACGCGAGCCGCCTTTCGCATCCGTGCGGACGAGCGTGACGATGTACTCAGCGATGGACGCGTTCGTGCACCACATCTTCGCGCCGTTGATCACCCACTCGTTCCCATCTTTGACGGCTTTCGTGATCACGCCTCCCTGTAGATCGGAGCCCGCGCCCGGTTCGGTGAGCGACAACGCGGCGAGCTTATTTTTTCCGCTGGATACGAGAGCCAGCCATTTTGATTTCATCAATTCGCTTCCGAACAGCACGATCGGAGTTGTGCCGAGACCGTTATGCGCCGCAATCGCCAGTGCGGTTGATCCACACCCCCAACCCAATTCCTCCAGTGCGATCGCCGCGCTGATCGAATCCACGCCCGCGCCGCCGTACGCTTCGGGAATGTTCAACCCCAGCAACCCCAGCGGACCCATCTTGCGCGTTGCCTCCCAGTTGAATTCACTGGTCGCGTCCACTTCCTGGGCTTTGGGTTGCACTTCCTTCGCCACAAACTCATGAACGGTCTTGCGCCAGAGCGTCTGTTCCTCGGTCAAATCGAAATTCATTTCGCCTCCATGTTATCAAAATAAGTTTCCATTAAAGTTCGGGCAGTGTCCAGATCTTCGTTTGCCACAAAAATTTCCACGCGTCCAAAGATGTCCAAGTTTGTGGGAATCAGTTGACCGATCGCCTCCTGCGCGAGGTGGGCATCGATCCCATGCAGGGCAAGGTATCCTTTAATGATATCCGCCTGCCAGCGACCTTGAATTTCAGCGAGCAATTCCAGGTTTGATTGGCTCATCTAAGTTCATCTCCGTTGACGCATGAGCATCTTCCTGACGAGTTCGGCGTATTCGGCAAATCGCGCGGAAAAAACCGCGTTCCGGGTATGAAAGCGCGGGTCACATCACCTCCACACAAGAATAAACAATACTGTCCACAAAATGGAAACGATCAACTGGCGAACGCCGATGCGGGTGGGTTTCCATCCCACGGCGGGGAAAAAGATTCCCCAGATGGTCTCGCTCCATTGTAAGAGGTAGGGGAGGAAGAGAAGGCTGGGGAGAAAGCCGAGCAAGCCTAACGTCAGGGTGGAAGCGAGGTTGAAGGTGGTGTAGAGCGCGGCGCGGAATCCCATCTTCCACGATTCGTTGCGAGTGGGCATCGCTTTCAAGACGCGTTGGTCGAGTCGCATGTAGGCGTGGATAATGCTTGCCGCGGATTGAAACCACACAAGGATCCATAACCACCAGCCTGCGGGGTCGTATCGTCCGACACCGATCCAATAGGCGGCGGGCGCGGTTAGCGATAGCACGCCTGTGGCGATAATCTCGACGCCGACCTGTTTTCTTTCATCGCGATTGCGCACCAGCCATAAATGCCAGCCAAAGACGAACGCGCCCGGAACCGCCAGATACAGGATGAAGTAGAAACCTTCAAGGACGAGGGCGATGACCGATACCAGGGCGATGGCTGAATAGAGGGCGAGCCAGAACCGCGCAACGGGTAGTTCGCTATCCGGGCGGCGAGCCGCGAGAATTTTAACCAGCACGGTTGTGGGCTGGCGGAGCATGAACGCCGCCATTGCCGCGACGATCAGGTTGAAGGAGCCGTAGTTGAAGGTGTTCCCGGCAAAGATGCCGATCAGTAATGGGCTGAGGATGAAGACCCACGAGCCGTGATCTTGAGGTATGGTGATATGTTTTTTGAAGGCGTATGGTTGCATGGTTCCCATTATATTCGGTAATGAGTATGCTAGAATCGTCGGAAATATCCCGGGAGTGGTTATTTGGGTGTGTACAGTCACAGAGTCCACAGAGAATTTGAGTTTTTCACTGCGGTCTCGGTGTTCTCTGTGGCAAAGATGGTTTTTGCACACTTGTTTCGCCACTTCAAATATCCCGACAGGAATTAGGAGAAAAGCAGATATGGCAAACAAGAAGAAGATCGACGAGCGCGAAAGAGCGTTGCAGGCAAAACAATCGGAGCAGACCGTTCAACGGGTCGGTCTTGCGATCGTTTTTCTGGTGGTTGTGGGGTTGGTTTTTGTTTTTGTGCGAAACCGTCCGACGCAACAGGCGGAGCGGGTTCAGATCATGCAATATGCGTCGCCTCCCGAAATGACCATTGACCCATCCGCAAAGTATTTTGCCGCGTTCAAGATGCAAAATGGCGGCGAGTTTGTGGCTGAGCTCTTTGCAGACAAAGCGCCAGTGACCGTGAATAATTTTGTATTCCTCGCCCGTGAAGGTTTTTATAACGGCTTGACGTTCCATCGCGTGATCGACGGCTTCATGGCGCAGGGCGGCGACCCGTTCGGGGATGGGACAGGCGATCCCGGCTATTCTTTCGAGGATGAGATCCGCGACGATCTTGTGTTTGACAAGGCCGGACTGCTCGCCATGGCGAATTCGGGTCCGAACACGAACGGTAGTCAGTTTTTTATCACATTCGGACCAGCCGAATGGCTGAACGGTTTGCATACGATTTTTGGGCAAGTGATCGAGGGCATGGATGTGGTCAACGGTATTACGCGCACGGAGCCGGGTTCCGGCGTCCCTGCCGATGTGATCGAGACGATTACGATCACTGAGAAATGAAAGGTGAAGAGAAAAGACGCCGCCCTTACGGACGGCGTCTTTTTATAACAACCTTTCTACCATACATTTGCACGGCTAAGTGTCGCCATGGCGCCATGCGACACCCGCAAAGAACGCAAAGAAAACCTTTTTAACTTGGCGACCTTAGCGTGCTTTGCGGTAAAAAGCTTTCATGTACGGTAGAGAAATGACAACTTGACTACCAGACGAGCGAACTACGCGTACATTCCCCAGTCCAACGCGGAGGGATCTTCCATCATCGAGAAGTCCCACATGTCCATGCCCATTTCGATGGTGACAGGCATGTTGAGTCCTTCCATGGCTTTGGCTTTGGTCATTTCGATCATGGCGGGACCGTACGGGCAGAACGGGGTGGTAAGGATCATTTTCACGTGGGCAACGCCGTTTTCGATGGAAATGTCGCGCACCAATCCCAGTTGGATGATGTGCATCCCGATCTCCGGGTCGATCACCTCGGAGAGGCTCGCGCGGGCAGGTTGAACTAGCTCAGGATTAGTCTGGTGGATCGTCCATTGGATTTCGTTGACGGTTTCTTCGGTCATATTTCCTCGTTGTTGTAGACCTCACAGGTCTTCGAGACTTGCGAGGTTTTTGAAGTTAATTTTTACTGCCTACATTCACCACATACGTGCAATGCGGGCCGCCGTCCAACACACATTGTACCTTTTGGGCGGGCAGGGCAAGCATTTTTGAGATCAAGGTCTGGTCTACCGCGCACACTTCCGGATGGGCAATGCCAATCTGATAATAAGGGCATGAAATTTCGTGGATCTGGTATTCCTTACCCTTCTTCTCCCATTCCACAGTAAAGCCTTCCTGGGCGAGCGTCTCTTTTAGAAACTCCAGCCGGGCTTCCATGCTCATGCCTTTCACCTGCTCTGAATAATCGCTTGCCATTCCTTCCGCAACCTGGCTGAATAATTTTGCCACGGTTGGCGCCGGCATGGATTCTTTCATCTGCGCCAGTAATTTGGTTGTCAAGCGCAGGTATTTGGTGGGGAAGCGCTCCATGCCATCTTCGGTGAGTGAATACATCAGACGCGGGCGCCCTACGCCGTGACGCTCTTCTTCAGCGGTAATGAGCCCTTCCTTTTCAAGATTCGACAGATGATGGCGCACGGAAATAGCGTTGATGCCCACAGCCTCCGCAATCTCGTTGATCGTGATCTTCGGCTTGCGAAGTAAGGTTTGGAGAATCTTGTCCTTCGTGCTTTTCATGTGGCGGAGTATAACCGTCTGCTTTTGTATTGTCAATATACTAGAAAAATATCATAAATATTGACTTTTCGCTCCAGCCCTGCTATAATGCCGCCGACCGGCACTATAAGCGCCCCGCAGGTATGTGGCAGGGTCATTTTTTCAACAGAAACCCGCGGGACAGTGAATCATCTCAGGAGCAAATCACGCATGTCGCAACTCGAAATCAAGAATCTGCACGTGAGCATCGAAGACAAGGAAATTCTCAAAGGGCTTTCGCTCACTGTCAACCAGGGCGAGATCCACGCCATTATGGGACCGAACGGAACGGGGAAGTCCACATTGGCATACACATTGATGGGGCATCCCAATTACACCGTCACACAAGGCGAGATCATTTTCAAAGGACAAAATGTGTTGGAACTCGAACCCGATGAGCGCTCGCGCCTCGGCATCTTCCTCGCGTTCCAGTATCCGGTTGCCATCCCCGGCGTCACCGTCGCCAACTTTTTGCGGACAGCCATCAATGCCCGCCGACGCGCGGAGAATCCCGAAGACAAGGGCATGCCGATTCCCGAGTTCCGCAAACTGCTCAAAGAAAAAATGTCCATGTTGAAAATGGATCAGAATTTTGCGGGCCGCTACCTCAACGACGGCTTCTCGGGCGGAGAAAAGAAACGCGCCGAAATTTTGCAGATGGCAACCTTGAAGCCCGTGATCGCCATTTTGGATGAAACCGATTCGGGTCTGGACATCGATGCTCTGCGCATCGTGGCGGAGGGAGTCAACGCCCTGAGCGGATCCGAACTCGGCGTGCTGGTCATCACACACTATCAACGTTTGCTGAATTACATCAAACCGCACTTCGTCCACATCATGCTGGACGGGCGTATCGTCGAATCGGGCGGACCCGACCTCGCGTTGCATCTTGAAGAGCAAGGTTACGATTGGGTGCGCGAGAAACACGAAGAAGTCGCCGCATAATTAGCCACAGAGCCCACTGAGAAAGATGAGTTTTAAATCTTTTCTCAGAGTCTCTGTGCTCTCTGTGGCTGACAAATTGGAGATACTATGTCTGAAGATGCGCAACTGCTTGAAGATATTGGACAATATAAATACGGCTTCCACGACCGCGACGATAATTACGTGTTCAAATCGGAACGCGGACTCTCCCGCGCCGTGGTGGAAAACATTTCGCGTATGAAGCAAGAGCCGCAATGGATGCTCGACTTCCGCTTGAAAGCGCTCGAACATTTCATGAAGCGTCCCATGCCGAACTGGGGACCGACTCTCGCAGAGTTGGACCTCGATAATATCTACTACTACGTCAAGCCGACGGAGAAGAGCGAAAAATCATGGGACGATGTTCCCGATGACATTAAGCGGACGTTCGACAAACTGGGCATCCCCGAAGCGGAGCGGAAATTTTTAGCGGGCGTCGGCGCGCAATACGAATCGGAGATGGTTTATCACTCGATTCAGGAACATCTCGAAAAGCAAGGCGTCATCTTCCTTTCGATCGAAGACGGCTTGAAGCAATATCCCGATCTGTTCCGTGAATATTTCGGGACAGTGATTCCAATTGAAGATAACAAGTTTGCCGCGTTGAACAGCGCGGTCTGGTCGGGCGGATCGTTCGTCTACGTGCCGAAAGGCGTCAAAGTGGATCTGCCGTTGCAGGCATATTTCCGTTTGAACACGGCGAACGTCGGACAGTTCGAACGCACGCTCATCATTGTGGACGAAGGGGCGTCGGTGCATTACGTTGAGGGTTGCACAGCGCCCCAGTACACCACCGATTCCTTCCACTCCGGCGTGATCGAGATCATCGTCAAAAAAGGCGCGCGCTCGCGCTATTCGACCGTGCAAAACTGGTCAACGAATGTGTACAACCTTGTGACCCAACGCGCCAAGGTCTTCGCTGACGCCACGCATGAATGGGTGGATGCCAACATCGGCTCGAAGGTCACGATGAAATATCCCTCATGCTACCTCATGGAACCGGGCGCGCATGGCGAAATGCTTTCGATGGCGTTCGCAGGTCCCGGTCAAACGCAGGACGCGGGTTCGAAGATGGTTCACTTCGCGCCGAACACCTCCAGCAAGGTGACATCCAAATCAATTTCAAAGTCTGGCGGACGCGCTTCGTATCGCGGTCTGCTCAAAGTGCACAAAGGCGCGAAGGGCGTCAAATCGAACGTGGTGTGCGACGCGCTTCTGCTCGATCCCAAATCGCGCTCCGACACGTATCCATACATTGAAATTGACGAAGACGATGTGACCATCGGTCACGAAGCCTCGGTCAGCAAAGTGGGCGAGGAGCAGCTCTTCTATCTCATGTCGCGCGGTCTCAGCGAGGAAGAAGCCACCACCATGGTCGTCTCTGGTTTCATCGAGCCGCTCGTCAAAGAACTGCCGATGGAATACGCCGTCGAAATGAACCGCCTCATCGCATTGCAGATGGAAGGGTCGATCGGATAAATTAGTCTAAGGTCGAAAGTCAAAAGCCAGACCTTCGACCTTTGACTTTCGACTTGAGGAATTCACATGCAAGAAAAACCAAAAGTAGTAATTTCAAAAACTAGACGCGCGGATTCTGCCGCGAAGGATTTTGCATTCGCCGAATCTGATATTCGCATGGGACAAGGGGCAGTCGCTTCTTATCGGACCTCAGCCTGGTCCGCCTTTAGGAAACATTCTCTCCCCCTAACGACCGAAGAGGCATGGCGCCGCACGGATATTCACGCGCTCCCCGCCGATAAATTCGTCCTGCCGAAGGATGGCGCGTTCGACGATTTGCCTCCCGTCCGCGAAGATCTGCTTCGTCCTCTGGTTGCCGATCAACACGGCGGACAGATCGTTTTGTTGCCCGGCGGCTCAAAGATCGAGTTGGATGAAAAGATCGCAAAGAAGGGCGTCATTTTCACTGACTTGAAAACTGCGGAAGAAAAACATCCTGAACTGCTTGCGAAAATGTTCGGCAAGACCGTCAACGTTGAGGAAGGGAAATTTTCCGCGTTGGCTGGCGCGTTCGCGCAAAACGGAGTTGTGTTGTACGTCCCCAAAGGCGTGACCGTGGACGAACCGCTTCACTCCGTGTTGTGGGGTCCCGGCGCAGACTTGGCTCACATCTCGCACATCCTCGTCCTTGTGGACGAAGGCGCGTCCGTGACGTATGTCCACGAGGCGGCGTCGCCCGACGAAACTGGATCAAATTCACTGCACGCGGGAATCGTCGAAATCCAGGTGATGCAAGATGCCACGTTCAAATTTGTCGAACTGCAATCGTGGGGACGTCACGTGTGGAATTTCAGTCACGAGCGCGCGCGCGTCGAACGCGGCGGCAATCTCGATTGGATCTTCGGCGCGATCGGTTCGCGCCTTACAAAAAATTTCTCCGAACTCGATCTGGCTGGCGAAGGCGCGCAGGGACGCATGTCGGGTTTTTATTTTACCGATGGCAACCAGCATCTCGATCACGACACGCAACAGAATCATTTCGCGCCGCACACCACCAGCGACCTGCTGTTCAAGGGCGCGCTCAAAGGCAAGAGCCGCTCGGTGTGGCAGGGCATGATCTACGTGGCGCCCGGCGCGCAAAAGACCGACGGCTATCAAGCGAATCGCAATCTCGTGTTGAGCGAAGGGGCGCGCGCCGACTCGATCCCCGGCTTGGAAATTCTCGCCGACGATGTGCGCTGTACGCACGGCGCGACCGTTGGCAAGCTGGAAGCCGAGCCGTTATTCTATTTGAAGTCGCGCGGCATCCCGCAAAACGAAGCGGAGAAAATTGTCGTCGAGGGATTCTTCGACCCGATCTTCCAGCGCATCCCGTTCGAAGGCGTGCGGGAGCGGTTTCAGCAGTATATAGCGGATAAAATGGCATAAGGAAACCAGAAAACCATGACAAAGTTGAAAACAAAAACAGTTGCAAGATCGAAAACCCAGCCAAAGTTAAAGAAGAAGGCGGTTGCTGAGAAAAAAGCGACAGTGGCGATTATTAAGCCAAAATCGATTGTTTTGTCTCGCGCGAAAAACTTGTCTGCGAAACCGAAGGCGTCAACCTCTACGAAAGTGCGCGTGGTGAACAAGGTTGCATCTCCAGACATCTTATCGCGTGACGGACGGCGATTGTCGAAGGGACTGCGCTTGCCTCAATACAATTATATGAAGCCGCCCGGTTTGGCGCATAACTTTCAAGTGGGCGATAAGGTGGAAGTGTTTTGCGACCACGAAAAGAATCGCGAGCGAATTCGCGGCTGGATCCAGGGCGTTGTGGTGCAGGTGGACAACAAACTCGTCGCGGTGCAGTTCCGCTCCAACGTGTATCTCACCGACGGCTGGATGGTTCCCGACCGCATCCTGTGGTATCCGCTGACCTCCG
The DNA here is from genome assembly GCA_016716235.1 of Candidatus Defluviilinea gracilis. NCBI lineage: Bacteria > Bacillati > Chloroflexota > Anaerolineae > Anaerolineales > Candidatus Villigracilaceae > Candidatus Defluviilinea > Candidatus Defluviilinea gracilis. The sequence continues at coordinate 542,245 of JADJWS010000003.1, read as the reverse complement.
AACACATGCGACCGGTGCCGGGCAAGAAATCGGCGAAGCGCGAAGAAAAATTTATTCCAGATTATTAGGAATTCACGTATATACGTAGACAAATAGACACGCACACATGTTTACTTGTTTACCTGTTTACGTGTGTACTTGCTTACCATGCCTCTCGACCCCAACGAAATCCGCAAAGATTTTCCCATCCTCCAGCGTAAGACGCATGACAGTGTCCCGCTGGTGTATTTGGATTCGACCGCCACCTCGCAAAAGCCAACGGCGGTGATCGAAGCGATGAATGACTATTATCGCCGCTCGAACGCGAACATCCATCGCGGCGTGCATACGCTTGCCGAAGAAGCGACGACGATGTACGAAGAGGCGCGCGAGAAGATCGCCAGGTTCATCAATGCGCCATCGTCAAAGCAGATCATTTACACGCGCAACACGACTGAGTCCATCAACCTCGTGGCGTACACGTGGGCGCGCGCGAATCTCAAGGCGGGCGACCTCGTTATCCTCACCGAGATGGAGCATCACTCGAACCTCGTGCCGTGGCAGATGTTGCAAGCCGAACGCGGCATCGAATTGGATTTCATTTCTGTAACCGAAGACGGCTTGCTGGATCTGGACTCGTACAAAACGCTTCTTTCGCGGACCCCGAAACTGGTCGCCTTTACCCACATGTCCAACGTGCTGGGAACGATCAACCCCGCCGCCGACCTCATCCGCATGGCGCATGAAGTTGGCGCGATCACCATCGTGGACGCGGCGCAATCTGTCCCGCATCTCACAGTGGATGTGCAGTCCCTCGACGCGGATTTCCTCGCTTTCTCTGCCCACAAAATGTGCGGACCAACCGGTATCGGCGCGTTGTATGGCAAGACTGAATTGCTCGAATCCATGCCTCCGTTCCTGGGCGGCGGCGATATGATCAAAGAAGTGAAACTCCGTTCGTTTCGACCGAACACACTTCCGCACAAATTCGAGGCGGGCACTCCCGCCATCGCGGAGGCGGTCGGTTTCGGCGCGGCGGTGGATTACCTGACCAAAGTCGGTATGGACAATATCGCCGCCCACGAACACGCGATCACCGAATACGCGCTCGAACGCTTGGAAGAGATCCCCGGCGTGAAGTTGTTCGGTCCCTCGGCAGATAAAAAAGGCGGCGTCGCCGCGTTCACCTTTGACGGCGTCCACCCTCACGACGTGGCGCAGATCCTAGACCGCGACGGGATCGCCATCCGCGCGGGACATCACTGCGCCCAACCGTTGCACGAGAAATTTGGAATCCCTGCCACCAGCCGCGCTTCGTTCTATTTGTACAACACAAAAGAAGAAGTTGATTTTCTGGTAAACGGACTTTATAAGGTGAAGGAATTGTTTGGTTAGTCGCATAGTTCGTTAGTCGAATAGTCTGATTGTTTTGACTTTTCGCTGACCGACTACGAAACTACCTGGCTATTGGACTACGAGACTACCTATGGACGACCTCTATCGCGAAGTCATCATCGAACACTACAAGAACCCCGCCTACCGCGGGCGCCTCGACCCGCACGATATTCAATTTGCGGACAACAATCCGCTGTGCGGCGACCATATCGAGATCACGCTTCAAGCCGCCGCGGATGGAACGGTCAAGGACGCGCGCTTCGATGGGCATGGATGCGCTATCTCGCAAGCCTCCGCCGATCTGCTGATCGAGTCGATCATTGGCAAGCCGCTTGAAGACATAAAACTGATGAGCAAACAGGACATCCTCGATATGCTCGGCATCGAATTGGGACCTGTTCGCTTGAAATGCGCGTTGCTGTCGCTGAAAGTTTTGAAGGCGGGGGTGTATGGTCTCGGCGAAGCGAGTGATGAATTGGTGGAATAAAAACACAGACAAGGAGACACGTACACAGGTAAACAGGGAAACACGCACCCACGTGTCTACTTGTTTACCTGTATACATCATCGAATGTTCAACTACACAACCTTAGACGAATCAAAAATCGAATACTATGAAATCATCCCCGCCAGCGAATTGCCGAACGGAGAGCGATTGTTTATCGAGATCGAAGGCAACTCGCTGGTGATCTTCAACATTGCGGGTCAATTCTTTGCCATTGCCGACATCTGCTCGCACGACGGCGGTCCGCTAGGGGAGGGCGACCTGGAGGGATTCAATGTGATCTGTCCGCGCCACGGCGCCGAGTTCGACGTGCGGACTGGCAAGGTGGTTCAACTTCCCGCCGTGGACGATATCCCCGCGTATCCTGTGCAAGTGCGGGATGGGGTTGTTTTCATCGGGATACCGAAGGAGTAAGGCAAAAGTAGAAAGTGGAAAGTAAAAGCGGAAGGCTTGGTTGTCCTTCCGCTTTTTGTTTACCAAAAATTTTGAATTCCATCGCAGTCTCCAGTCTCGATACGCCCCTCAAAACCATTCGGGGCTACTCGACCACCGTCAATTCTCTAATTCTCCCAATTCTCTTTACTTCCTCACCCCTCAAACGTCCCCACAATCCTCAAAATATCAAACCCCTCCGCAAAGGGACGCTCCGCCAGCGCGCCGTGACGAACCATGATGGAGCGGGTCAATTCGCTGTTGAAGTAGTAGCGGTCGCGATACGTCTCGTATTTGGATAGCGCTTCGATCTTCTTGTTCACATCCTCCTCGGTGACTTCGACGAGGAAGTGGGGGAAGAATCCGTACGAGGAACGGACAACGTCGAATCCCAGCACGGTGATGCCGCGAAACGCGCGTAGCGCCTCATCGGTCATCGTGTTGTGATCTTGATGCACATCCTGCTTGGAGTGGGTGAAGATAAGATCAGGCTTGAAGTCCTTGCGGAGTTTGAGAAAGTATTCGAGAATTTCCTGCCGCGAATCGGGGAAGACGCGCGTGGTGAATGGTCCCAGAATAATTTTTTCTTTTGAAATACCCAACACTGCCATCGCTTCGTGATGTTCGCTCTTCACGTTTTGCAGATCGGGATTCTTTTGGTTGTCCGATAGCGTGACGCAGAGAACATCGGTCTTGTCCGCGATGTTATGAAGTAACGCGCCGCATCCCAACTCAATGTCATCGGGATGCGCGCCGAGGAAGAGGACTCGTTTGCCAGAGAAGTTCATGAAATGCAATCCGCAGATTTGGCAGATTACGCAGAAAAAAATCTGTTCAATCTGCGTAATCTGCGGATACTATTACTTTGTCGCCAAAATTCCGCCCACAACCTTCGTCATCACTAACTTGCCGTCGCGTTCAAACCAGCGCGTAGCCACATTGGTGATCTTGCCGATGAGCGCTTCGTATTCGTCGTGACCGTTAAACATCGAAGTCCACAACTTGCGGTCTTCGCTCAACGAGGCGCGGACGTATTCGATGAACGGTGGGACGCTGGGGAAGGTGAGATGATTCTCGAACTTGTGCAGTTCGGTCTTGGCGAAGATGCGGTCAATGGTGTTGAAGATGTCGCCTTTGAAGCGACTCGACCCAGGCATCGGCGGGATGGTCGCATTCGTCGCTTCTTTGATGATGTCGTAGAACATCTGCTTGTTCTCAGGCAGTGGACCCGAGACGAAAAGCCGTCCGCCAGAAGTCAGCACCCGATGAGCCTCACCAAATGTAAAGTCGAGGTCAGAAGCGTAATAAATCGCAAACGCGCTGGTGCAGAGGTCGAAGGTGTTGTCCGCAAAGTTGAAGGGCTTGTTGAAATCCAAAAAGACGAAGTCAATGTTCGAGCCGCGCTCCTTGTTTTTCGCGCGGGCTTTGTCGAGCAGTTCTTCCGAGAAATCGCCGCCCGTGATTTTCGCGCCGCGTTGAGTATAATCGTCGAAGAGAAAAGACAGTTTGCCCGCGCCACAGCCGACATCGAGAATGTTCATGCCCGCCTGAGGCTGGAGCAATTCGTTCGTCCACACGTCAATGTTGGCGGAGCCGTATGTTTCGTGAATGTCAATGCGGGTGAGCAGGTCTTTTGATGTTTCTTGGTAATTGATTTCCATTGATTCTCCTGATGTGGTCCTCGTACCGCAAAGTTCACTTTGCGGATGCGCAGTGTAAAAGCAAGTGAAGCGCAAGATAAATCTTGCGGTACGAACTGGTACAAAAAATTATACCAACAAACAAACTAAAATTCAACCGCTGAATTTTGAAGCCCTGTTGGAATTGCCATGATTAGAAAACTCACCTTGCATAATTTTGACTCGATGGTAAACCGTCCACGAATAAGACCACGAATTCTCGAATGTCGAGGCGTCAATTCGTTTATTCGTGTGTATTCGTGGACGGTCTTCGCTTTTCTTGCAACGATTCTTTTAGCCTCCTGCGCCGCGCCGACAGCGCAAGCGACAGTGACGGCTGTCCCCACTTCGACGCGCGCGGCAATTTCAATTTCAACTGAAACGCCCGCGCCAATCCCTGCCCCCACAGAAGACGAACAAGCAAATACCGCTGAGGTGGCGGACCTCCTCGCAGACCTCGACTACGACGCCTCTGATCACGAGAGCTTTGGTTCTGAGTTCTACACCATCGAAACGCGCGAATGGCAGGGACAGCAGGTGCGGATGCTCATCCATGACGATCCTTCTGTTGAGGGACAGCGCATTGACGGGATGGAGGTGATGATCGACGGCGAGCTACGTTGGGTGCGGGGACTATGGTATCCGACCACGGCATACCCAGGATCGGGAGGCATTGTGCTTGATATGCCAGTGTCGCCTGGGACTGATCTGGCAACCTATTTTCGAGAGGAGAATGGACCCAACTCGGTGTATGGACAGTTTTTGCGGGCGATTGCTCACCAGAGGGGGATAGCGGAGAGCCAGATATGGGACTATATCGTAGAGCATGACTACAAAATCAAAATCAGGTTGCCTAACAGAGCCAACGGGTCGAGCTACTCGCCCTCGCTCCTGACCGAGTCGGAGCTGGTAGAGGTGGACTTGTCCCAGCCGTTTTATCGGAGCCATCGCGCGGAGGTCAATCTGGGTCAGGCAGTCAATGGAGTGGTATTGACCGATCTACCCGAGAGGGTACTATTTCTTATCGGCGACTCTCGAGAGCGGAGTGGATGGTTTGTTGACGCGCAAGGCGCCTTGGTCCATGTGCGTTTTGATTACGAAGGCTCGATGATTACAGGTAGGGCAGAGTATGTAAGTGGGGACTTGTTTGATCAGTTGGAGATTTTGGCGGCAATGACCGACGGATTTAGCGACGCAGGCGACTTTGGTCCCAATCAGTGGTTGCAAAAGTTCTTTGCCAGAGTAGGGGCGAGTTATCGTCCAGGTAACACGATATTGGATCGAGATCTTTTTGCCAAATATAATGATGCTTTTACGGATTACACATGGTCTTTGTTTACGAGAAAGTAAGATTAAGTTGACTGTGGGCGAGATTTTTTGCACAATGAGGGGGTGAAGAGATATGGATGGATTGTTTTATTGTTATTGGTGATTGCAGGGTCGGTGGTGGGGAGAAAATATCTCGGTGACCTGGCGACTGACATCGTGACTCCTGATATCGAGGTCGTGTCTGACTCGAGCCTCCTAGCGGTGGGGACGGTAGATAGGGACAAGATCAGGGACGAACTCAATACGATCAACTTGTATGATGCCAGAGGCGTCACCTATTATGCACCCACGACGGCACAGCAGGGGAGCGTGAGCGTGCGCAAGATCAAAATAGTTTTGACTCCTACCAAACAACCGCTTGGCTTGACCTATTATCAGGGAGAGCGTGAGCCTTTTCAGAGCTGGGGGGTGGAGTATGCACCGACGGCGTCGGGCGCCAAGCACGACCTAACCATCTGGCTGTATGTGCGGGAGGATATCGTGCAGAGAGAGACGGGCGAGTCGCTCGCCAAGTGGTATCAGGGCGTACTCCTGAACGCTCTCTGGGACTTGACCCACCCGCAAAAAGCGGAGTACACAGGGATGGAGCGGTTTGCGGGGATGAGTGAGTATATCCAGAGCGGGGTGGGAGCGAGCTGGTGGAGCATAGATAAGGCGGGGGGTAGACCATGAAGCACCTTAACCTGTTACTCTCGGCAGGGATATTGCTCACAACTCTGTTGGTGTTGCCAGGCAGTGTAGGGGCGCAGAGCTGTGGAGGCGGGACGATCACGGGCGCACAACCGATAACGGTTTGCGGGGGTGCGTGTCAACCTAGTCAACCTGGATGTTGCACTCAGAGTTGTAGCGGGGTGACGCTGGCTATCGAGTACTGCTCGGACTATACAAATGAGGCGACTTGCAACGCGGCGGGATTTGGCGGGAGCTATACGTGTGGGAGTGGTGGCTACTGTAGCTGGGGAGGGACGGGTGGAGGTGGGGGCGGTGGATCATCGTGCCCAGGGGAGTGCAGGCAGGGGCATTGTGGGTAGTGGCTATTTGGGTGCGTAAAGCCACAGAGATCACAGAGGATTTGAGATTTTTCTCTGCGGTCTCTGTGTTCTCTGTGGCAAAGAGGTTTTTGCCCACATGTATCGCCACTCCTGCATTGTGAACAGCGGGAAGTCTTTCGATGCCATGATAAAATCTCCGCACTGGAGTCATTATGGCGAGCAAAATAAATTCTGTCAAAGGCACACGCGAGTTTTACCCCGAGCAGATGTTCGCGCGCAACTTCATCTATGCAAAAGTTCGCGCGGCGTCTGAGATGTTCGGTTATCAAGAGTGGGACGGTCCGTTCATCGAGCCGCTTGAGTTGTACGCCGCGAAATCGGGCGAGGAACTCGTGAAGAAGCAATCGTTCACGTTCGAAGATCGCGGCGGCGAGCAAGTTGCCCTGCGCCCCGAACTCACGCCGTCGCTGGCGCGCATGATCGCGGCGAAACAGGGCGAGTTGAATTTCCCCGTCCGCTGGTGGTCGTTCGGTCCGTTTTGGAGATACGAGTCGCCTCAGCGCGGACGCTCGCGCGAATTCTTCCAGTGGAATATTGACATGCTCGGCGCGGACTCGCCCGAAGCGGATGCGGAACTCATCGCGGTGGGGGCGACGTTCCTGCGCTCGGTCGGACTCAGCCCCAGCCTGACTCAAATTAGTGTGAATAATCGGCGTCTGATGGATTCGCAGTTCGACGCGCTCGACATCCCAGCCGACAAGCGCGTGGACGTGTCGAATCTCGTTGACCGCCGCGCCAAAATGGAATCCGCGAAATGGGACGCGTACGCGCTTGAGATCGGACTGAATCAGAATCAACTCGACGGCTTGAAAAGTTTGCTCGGTAATTTCGACTTATGGAAGCAAAGCGAAGAACTCACTCGCGCGTTCGCCGCGCTCGAAGCGTTGGGTGTGAAAGACTACGTGAGGTTCGATCCAAACATCATGCGCGGACTGTTGTATTACACAGGCACGGTCTTCGAAGCCTTCGACACCAGCGGATCGGTCAAACGCGCCATCTTCGGCGGAGGTCGCTACGATAATTTGCTGGCAGATGTCGGCGGGCAACCGCTTTCAGGCGTTGGCTTTGCGATGGGCGATGTGGTGGCGGGGATCATCCTGCAAGAGGCGGGACTCATCCCTGAGTTTCAGCCAAGCCCTGCGCAGGTATTGGTCACTGTGTTCGATGCAACTCTCTTGCCTCAATCCTTCGCGCTTGCGGCGGAGTTGCGCACTGCGGGACTCAATGCGATGGTTTATCCTGAGCCAACAAAACTACAGAAGCAATTTAAATTCGCCGACAAGATGAAGATGAAGGTCGCGCTGGTGCTGGGTCCCGACGAAGCGGAGAAAGGCTTGGTGGTGGTCAAAAACCTGACGACGGGCGAGCAGGCTCAGGTCAAGAAAGAAGCGGTTCTTGAATCCGTAAAAGGGATTTTGAGGGATGCCTGAAATTCGTCCTGTAACAAAAGAGAACTGGCAAACGTTGATCGATCTGAAAGTGCGCGACGATCAGAAAAATTTTGTCGCGTCGAATTTGTATTCGATTGCCCAGGCGCAGTTCGGCGATGAGTTCGAGGGACATTGGGATCTGTTCGCGTATGGAATTTACGATGGCGATACGCCCGTCGGCTTTTTGATGTATGGATTTAATTTTTCGCATCCGTCGCAACAGGCTTACATCCAACGCTTGATGGTGGATGAAAAATTTCAGGGCAAGGGCTATGGGCGGTTTGGGATGGAAAAGATGCTCGAAATTTTTCGCGCCGATGAACGCGTCAAAGAAGTGAGCATTAGCTATGAGCCAGAGAACGACGTTGCGCGAAAGTTGTACGCAAGTTTGGGGTTTGTAGAGACAGGGCGCATCATCGAAGGTGAAGCGGAAGCGGTGTTGAAGTTGAAAGCCCCCAATAACTAAAGCGAAAGAACCTTAACACGAAGGACACCAAGGACACGAAGGAAGGAAAAGCGCCTTTGATTTGATCGGCTTTTTCCTTTGTGACCGTTGTGTCCTTTGTGTTTGAAAAGAGATGCCTGGTTGATTGCACTGTGACTAATAAAAAGAGCCACGTTTTTACGCGGCTCTTAATTTATTATCTTCCGTCGTCTTGATCTTTCACGCCGTAACCGGGACCGTCTTTGAAGAAATCGTAATGCGGTTTGATGTCCGGCGTAAAGTCGAGGACTTCGCCAGCCTCAAGTTGGCGGGCGGTCTCGAGCAGGATGGGCTTGCCGTGATGGTTCGTCCCTTCGAAGAGACCGGTGAGTCCGACGGCGCTGATGTATTCGCCGCCTTTCGCGGTGTAGGCGGTCGGCACTTCGTCTTCGGGGAAGATCGCAAGATACGGGCATTCAGGCACGCACGCGCCGCAGTCAATGCAAGTGTCGGGGTCGATGTAGATCCAGGGCCATTTGTCGAGCGGGAAGCCCGGCAACATGCACTCGACGGGGCAAACGTCGATACAACCGCGGTCTCGAACGCACAAACTGGTGATGATATGGGTCATGTAGAAACGTCTCCTTTGAGAAGTTATTTTCGAAGTTGTCTGATTATATCTGCCTTCGCGTACTCTGCAAGATTGAAATTCGATTTCTTCCTAAAGTTGTTTTTGCCACTGAACCTGTTGCGCCGTAGTTGCACTGCGGCGGCGGCAGTACAACTGCCCGCCAACTGCGTAAGTCCTGCTAAAGTTGTTTTCGCCACAGAGAACACCGAGATTTTGAGAAAAAACTCTGAGCGCTCTGTGGACTCTGCGGCTAAGACCGCAGGGTAACGCGCTTACTTCGCGGCAAACTTCGCGGCGACGGCATCCCAGTTGACCACGTTCCACCACGCAGCGACGTAATCGGCGCGGCGGCTTTGATAGTTCAAATAATACGCGTGTTCCCACACGTCAATGCCGAGGATGGGCGTCGCGCCGTCGGACAGCGGATTATCCTGATTCGCCGTCGAGACCACCGCGAGTCCGCTCCCTTTTTTGACGAGCCATGCCCAGCCTGATCCGAAGCGCGTGGCGGCGGATTTGGCGAACTCCTCTTTGAACGCGTCGAACGACCCGAAGGCTGATTCGACCGCTTTTGCCAACTCGCCCTTCGGCGCTCCGCCGGCGTTCGGTCCCATCACTTCCCAGAACAAATTGTGATTGAACGTCCCACCGCCGTGGTTGCGGACAACTCCGCGCACCGATTCGGGGATGGCGTTCAGGTCGCTCAACATCGCCACGAGCGATTTGCCCGCGAGTTCGGGGGTCTTCTCCACCGCGCCGTTCAGGTTGGTGATGTAAGCCTGATGATGTTTCGTGTGATGGATCTCCATTGTGCGCGCGTCGATGTGAGGTTCGAGCGCGTCGTAGGCGTATGCCAGTTTTGGAAGTTCGAATGCCATGATCGTCTCCTTGTTGGAATTATCGTAGTAACGACTCTGCGAAGCGCGCTGTGCGTCAGTCGTTATTTGACGACTGAAGTCGTCACTACGTTGTGGATTTCTTACAAAGAAATTGTAGCCCTGTGGAGGGAGCGTGTCAAGAAAGATATTCGATTTCTCTCTTGCCTCGAATCGGCTCCCTCTGTTATCCTCCCCGCATGAACAAAAACAGACTGGAAGCCTTCAGCGATGGCGTGATCGCCATCATCATCACCATCATGGTGTTGGAATTGAAAGTTCCACACGAACCGACGTTTGCCGCGTTGAGCGAATTGGCTCCCGTGTTTCTCAGTTACGTATTGAGTTTCATCTACGTCGGCATTTACTGGAATAACCATCATCATCTGTGGCAGATGGGCAAACAGGTGAACGGACGAATCCTGTGGGCGAACATGCACCTCCTATTTTGGCTGTCGTTGATTCCGTTCGCAACCGCATGGAGCGGCGAAACGAGTTTTGCGACACTGCCGATGGCAACGTATGGATTCGTGTTGTGGATGGCGGGATTCGCATATTACATACTCGTCCATGAGATGATCTCGCATCATGGAAAAGAATCGAGTCTTGCCTCCGCGATCGGCAACGATTTCAAAGGCATCGTTTCGTTGGTTGGATACACGGTCGCGATCATCGTTGCGTTTTTCAATCCGTTGATCTCATTGGGGTTGTATGCGGCTGTCGCCATGCACTGGTTTATTCCCGACCGTCGAATCGAAAAGATGATAGGTCGTTGATAACATGACTCTCGCATTGACGGACAAAGACCGCGCCATGTTGCGCGGAGATGGAGGAGCCGCCGCGAAGATGGCGATGAATATCATCGTCCGCATGGCGGAGGTGTCTGGCGCGAAAGAATTGCTCGACATCACCGGCGCGCACATTGACAGCACGGTGTACATCGGCGACGCGGGATTGGAGTTTGCCGAACGGCTGGCGAGCCTCGGCGCGAAAGTGGCCGTGCCGACCAGCCTCAACGTGAGCGGACTCGACGAGCATCACTGGCAGGAGTGGGCGGTCCCGCCGGAGTGGGCGAGGCAGGCTCAACGTCAGATGGAAGCGTATCGAAGCATGGGCACGACTCCCACGTGGACGTGCGCTCCGTATCAGACAGAGGAATCCAAGCCGAAGTTTGGTCAGCAAATTGCGTGGGGCGAGTCGAATGCGATCGTGTTTGCAAACTCTGTGATCGGAGCAAGAACAGAACGCTATCCCGACCTGTTTGACATCTGTTGCGCCATCACGGGTCGCGCGCCCGCGATTGGCTTGCATCTCACGGAAAATCGCGCGGGCGAATTGTTGTTGCAATTGCGAGACGTTCCCGCCGCGCTTCAACACAGCGATGATTTTTATCCAGTGCTTGGACATTTCATCGGCAAGATTGCGCGGGATCGAATCCCGGTCATCCACGGGCTGGCTGTTTCGCCTGCGGAGGATCAACTCAAAGCGTTAGGCGCCGCGTCTGCGTCGTCGGGCGGAGTGGCGTTGTTCCATGTCGTCGGCGTCACGCCCGAAGCGCCGACGTTGGAGTCGGCGTTTCAAAATAAATCTCCACATGAAACGATTGATGTGACGATGGATCTGTTGCGCAACGCGCGCGCCGAACTTACGCACACCGACAGCGACGAGTTGGACATGGTCGTGCTGGGAAGTCCACATTTTTCACTGGCAGAATTTAGACACCTCGCGCCGTTGATCGCTGGGAAACAAAAACATCCGCGCGTGAAATTTTTGGTCACCTCCAGCCGCGCCATGACTCAACTCGCACAGCAAGCGGGCTATCTGGATTCGCTTCAATCCTTCGGCGCGCAATTGACTGTGGATACGTGCATCCTCACCACGCCGATGCTTCCGCCAGACATCAAACGCCTGATGACCAACTCGGCGAAGTTCGCGTATTACACGCCGGGCTTGCTCGGCAGAAAAATCGCGTTTGGAAGTTTGAAAGACTGCGTGGACTCTGCCAGCGAAGGCAAAATCGTTCGGGATGAATCCTTATGGACAAGTTGACGATTTCAGGCAAACCGTTCATCGCAGGCTCGGCAAAGGGAATCGCACTCGTCAGCAGTGAGCCGCTTTCGTTTTGGGGTGGCTACGATTGGAAGACGGGCGAGATCATTGACCGCAGGCATCCGCTTTCGGGTGAGATTGCGAAAGGTAAAATTCTTGCCATCCCGTTCACGCGCGGATCATCAACCACGACAGCAGTTTTGCTGGAGTCGATTCGCGCTGGGACCGCGCCAGCGGGCATCATCACCACCGCCACCGATTTTTTCTTCGCGCTCGCCTCTGTGGTAGCGGACGAGATGTACGCGAGTCCAATTCCGCTGGTGGCTGTTTCACCCGAAGATTTTGCGCGGTTGAAGACGGGTGATGAGGTTGAGATTGAAGGAAATACTATTTCAATCAAACCCGGTGGTTGAGTAGGGGCGGTGCAGTTCCGCCCCGTATCGAAACCACAGGTAGGCATACATAATTTTGTAACGAGAATTGCTTTGGCGCCTGGTGGTTTCGATACGCCCTCGGCTATGGCCTCGGGCTACTCAACCACCGGATATACTTTTAGCGAGGAATCTATGCTCAGCTTCAACCCCGCCCTAAAATTCGTTCCTCCCTCCGATTGGCTCAAAATCACCGCGATTGACGCGCACACGGGCGGAGAACCCTTCCGCGTGATCGTGGATGGATTCCCTGAATTGAAAGGGGACACCATCCTCGAAAAGCGGCGATATGCCAAAGAGAATTATGACCACCTCCGCACTGCGTTGATGTGGGAGCCGCGCGGTCACGCGGACATGTACGGATGTATCCTCACGCCTCCCGTCACGCAAGGCGCGAACTTTGGAATCCTGTTCATCCACAACGAGGGATTCAGCACCATGTGCGGACATGGAATCATCGGCATCGCAACCGTCGTGCTGGAAACGGGGATGATGCCCATGGTCTCGCCGATCACCGAAATCAAGATTGACAGCCCAGCAGGTCGAATCACTGCCTTTGCTCATATCGAAAATAGTCACGTGAAAAACGTTTCGTTTCTGAACGTGCCGTCTTTTGTTTCGGAACTCGACGCGGTGGTTGATGTGCCAGAGTTGGGAAAAGTCCGCTATGACCTTGCGTTTGGCGGCGCGTTCTATGCGTACGTCAACGCGAAAGATGTCGGTGTGACTTGCTCTCCGCAAGATTATCGTCCGTTGATCGAAAAGGGGATGGCGATCAAACGCGCGGTGATGCAAACGAAGCAGATCGCGCATCCGTTTGAAAAGGATTTGGGATTTTTGTACGGCACGATCTTTGTGGATGAACCGCAAGACCCCGCGTCACACAGCCGCAACGTGTGCATCTTCGCCGATGGGGAGGTGGATCGTAGTCCCACAGGCACAGGCGTCAGCGGGCGACTCGCCATCCATCACGCGCGCGGCGAGATTCAGTTGAACGAGTCCATTGTGATCGAGAGTATCATTGGAAGCAAATTCACGGGCAGGGTCGTCGAAGAGGCGACGTTCGGTCCCCATGCCGCGATCATCCCCGAGGTCCGAGGTGAAGCGCATATCGTTGGTAGGAACGAGTTGTGGATCGATCCGAATGATCCGTTTAGCAGTGGATTTATTTTGAGGTAAACCGTCCCGAGAATTCTTTTTTTCAAACACAAAGGACACGACGGTCACGAAGGAAAACACAAGTAATCTAACTCTTTTCTCCTTTGTGTACTTTGTGTCCTTCGTGGTGAGGCACTTTTCCGTTAATTACGAGAGACCCGATTTTATGAAACTTCCACCACACATCTATCTCGATGAACGAAACATCCCATACGAAGCGCGCAGTTTTTCGCCTGAAACTGAAAAGGGCGCGGTGAACGTAGCGCGGACGCTTGGGTTCTCGGAACGGCAGGCGGTGAAGACGCTGATCTTTCAAGTGGACACGGGTGAGCGCGTGTTGGTGATGCTCGGCGGCGACCAGAACGCGATCTCTGGAAATTTGAAGAAGGCTATCGGCTCGCGCAATATTCGGATGGCTGAGCCTGACGCGGTGAAAGAGACGACGGGTTACGTGATCGGTTCGATTCCCGCGTTCGGCTGGCAACCCAGCGGATTCCGCTCCTTCCTTGAAGCGACTCTGCTCGACGAACCCATCCTTGGCACGGGTGCGGGTCAATGGGGCGAGGAGATCATGATCACGCCGCAGAATTTGGTGAAGGCGAGTAGCGCGATCGTGGTCAATTTGACGGAGAGGGAGAAGTCTGTGTTTGCGTAAGTTTTTCGAGGTTATACTTGAATCAATGAAGCCATTCTTCAATACGCACTAAGGATAAAAATGACATTGATTGGAAACATCTTGAAGGTTGTTGGGGTCATCATTGTCGGTTGCATTGTCGGATATTTCCTAGGCTCTATCCTTGGGGCTGTGTTTGGAATAATTGCCAGTTTTCTAGTTCCAGATGTATTTACATCCCACCAAGCGACTCTCATTAGTTTTTTCATTTCTGCGCTATTAGGAGTCTCCCTTAGTTCGTTTGCGACAAGGGTCTACAATAGGTTGAATGAAACCAACATTAATTTATTCCTTGGCGTAATCCCTGGAGTCCTTATTGGGCTTTTCGTTGTTGTTTTTGTTTATGGATATGTTGAAGTTTATGACCAAAGTGATTTTTACAGGATCAGAGCAAGTCATCGGCTTGCAGTAACCCCAATCATGGGGTACGGCGCCAAAGTAGGCGGCTACGTTGGTGCCGTAACTTTTGCGCTTTTTGGCGCGGTTGGAGTCGTTCATGAGATCATTCAGTCTCATTTGCAGTTACAGAGAAACCGCGAACTGATGAAGAATTCGCCTCCAATGAGTTGGGGATACCCAGAGACGCCAAAAAGAATATCTCCTGTACAAATAAGCCAGACAACTAACTCTTCTCCTCCTTTGCAAAGCCGTATGAATTTTCAAAAAGGCGGGAAAATTATTATTTTGTTAAGAGCGTTTGTCTCTGCTGTGGTTGTAGGGATAATCCTTTCGGTTGTTGGCTGGCAAATTTTAGGCTGGAGTTCAAGCGCCCAATTCAGTGAGGGACTCTTTTGGACGAGTTTGTTACTGGCTGTCTACGGCTATGTCAGCTTTTCAGGAAGACATAGAGGCAGTCGCACCTACAGCGAGTCGGCGGGCGTCATGGATCTAGAAGAACGGAATAGATTTTGGTCTTCAGAAGCGGAAAACATTTTTGAGCGGTTGCCTTACATTATTCCGGTCAGTGTCTGGCTTTTTGTGTTTGCTGGGTTGATTTCGATTATCTTTTGATCGTAATTTGACGGAGAGGGAAAAGTCAGTGTTCCTCGGATGATTTCCAAATGACCTCAACGCTCAAAAAAGCAACCATCCTCCACAAGCGCTATGAGATTATAAAAATATTAGGCGCGGGAGATTTTGGCACGGTGTACCAAGCGCGGGACACGAAAGCGGTCAACACGCCTTGTTATGTCGCCATCAAACAGATGCCCATGCAAATGATCGTTGACTGCGAGCGGCAGGCAGATTTACGCGCGACGTTGATCCATCCGTCCATTCCACGCGTCTTCGATTACTTTGCCACCGATACCCATTCCTATCTTGTGCGTGAGTTGGTGCGAGGGTCAAACCTTGAAGAGATTCTCGATAGCTGCAAAGGATTTTTGAAAGAGAAAGTTGTTGTCCATTGGGCGATCCAAATCTGCGGCGCGTTGGAGATTCTACATACTCATCCCGTTCACCCGATGGTTTTTCGTGACTTGAAGCCGAACAACATTATGGTCAATTCAGCGAGCCGCGTCTCTCTCGTTGACTTTGAACATGCCCGCATATTTCCGCCGCGTTTCTTTGAGGAAGACAAAAAGGAATTCGACCACTTCAAAAAAGGATTTCCCATCGGCACAAAGGGATATTCTCCGCCCGAACAATATCGCGGCATCGTCACCCCGCGCAGTGACGTGTACGCGCTCGGCGCGACATTACATCATCTGTTGACAAAAAGAGACCCTCGTAAGGAAAAACCTTTCACGTTTCAAAATTATCGCGTGCGGTCACTGAACTCCGCCGTTTCAAAAGGAATGGAAGCGATTGTGATGAAAGCGGTTCAGCCGAAACCAAGTCGGCGGTTTTGGACGGCGCGAGAAATGAGACAAGCACTGAATGCTTTGTAACTAACCTTTGCATCTAGCAATTAGCGCGATATGGATTGTTGCCATAAAGCCAATCCCGAAGGGATGGCAGAATTCTAAAAACGGCAAAAGGGTCTCCAAATCCCGAAGGCGTCGCGTGGCGCCGTGGCGACAGATGACATAAATTTGCCGCCTCTGACACCCCTTCGGGGTTGAATGTGATACATCCTCAACTAGAATCATTTGACCCCTTCGGGGTCTGTGAGTCATTGTCGTAATGCTCGGTTTACTTGTTAACCTGTAAAATGCCTCGTTACAGAATCTAACTTTGTTTTTTTTGTGTAAAGTGAATTTGTAAGATTTGCTTAATGAATTCACGGGTAAAAGTGAACGTCTACTTCTCGTCTATCGAGTAGAACAAGATAAAAGGAGATCGTCCGATGAAAGACTTTACGAAACCCTCAGATACCGAACTGCGCAAGCAATTGTCCCCGCTTCAATATGAAGTGACCCAACATGAGGCGACGGAGCGTCCGTTTTCGAACACTTATTGGAACAACAAACAGGCTGGGATTTATGTGGACGTGGTCTCCGGCGAGCCGCTGTTCAGTTCGCTGGATAAATACGATTCGGGATGCGGCTGGCCCTCCTTTACCCGCCCGTTAGTGTCGGATAATCTTATTGAGCGCAGCGACTTCAAGTTGTTCATGCCGCGCACCGAGGTCCGCTCGAAACATGCCGATTCGCACCTCG
Source organism: Candidatus Defluviilinea gracilis (assembly GCA_016716235.1). Classification (NCBI taxonomy): domain Bacteria; kingdom Bacillati; phylum Chloroflexota; class Anaerolineae; order Anaerolineales; family Candidatus Villigracilaceae; genus Candidatus Defluviilinea; species Candidatus Defluviilinea gracilis. The sequence goes on along the minus strand of JADJWS010000003.1, from coordinate 525,603 downwards.
GTCACGTGTTCGACGACGGTCCCGCGCCGACAGGTCTGCGGTATTGCATGAACTCGGCTTCGCTGAAGTTTGTCCCTGCCGAAAGATTGGAAGAGGAAGGATATGGGGAGTACAAGTCGTTGTTTGAGAAGTAAAGTTTAGACCTGGGGTTGTCTAAAAAGGGGAAGAACAAGTTGAGAAAACGGCGTAAACGGAGCAAGAGACAAAAAAACTGGCGGTCATTGGATCGCCAGTTTTCGTAAATTGTGCGCCATGCACACCAGACCCCACTCCACATCCACTTTTTTCAACCCTCGGAGCATGAACCTTCGGAAGCCCATGTTCTGTTTCACGTCCCCGAAGACCGTTTCGGGTTCAATGCTTCGTAATTTACGCAAGGCCATACCCTGCTCGGAAAGCAGGTTGTCTTTGGCTTGCTGACGATAGCGGCGGAGTTCAAATCCGACTTGCATTTGGCGATTGCCTTTGGCTTTGGTGCATTTGGGTTTGAGAGGGCAGGCGGCACACTCCAAACATTCATAAACCCGCCGTTCAGATAAGAAGCCGTTTTTGGATTGGTAGGGTTTGGTTTCGATATAGACCATGCGATGGTGGGCGGGACACACGAACTGATCCTTGTCCTGATCGTAGGGAAAGCAGGTTGACTTGAAGCGCATCTTCTCAAGCAGTTCGGGTTTGCGCGGCGGGTGTTGCTCCTGGTGGAAGGTGTTGTATTTGAGGTAGTTCCCCATGCCGTGCTTTTCCAAATAGGCATAGTTTTCTTCGCTGCCGTAGCCTGCGTCGCCAGACACGTTTTTGAATTGTTTGCCCTGCGGAAACTGCTGTTGTTGCATATGGGGAATGAAGCAACTGGTATCGTCGGCTTGTTGGTGGAGCTATAGCCCACCACAAACTGTCCTTCGGTTCCTATTTGCACGTTATAAGCCGGGCGCGCCAGCGGCTTGCGCGCCGCCCGGTCTTCCTTCATGCGCAGACTGCTGGCCTGCGGGTCGGTTTTCGAATAGCTGTTGCGTCCCGCCAGAATGCGTTCTTGCTCTTCGTACTTCTCCAAACGCGGCACATCCTCCTGCTCCAATTTCTTCATTGCCTTTTTCTGTTCCGGCGTCAGCGGCTTTTCCTTCAACTGGGCGTTGATCTCCGCCGCTTTCCGCTTCACCTTCTCGGCCCGTCAACTCGCTTTGCTCGCCCAGTTCTCCCAGGTTTTCCTCCCCGTATACTGCATTCTCGCGTTCGTTCACCTGCTCGATTTCATCCAGCAACGCCTGAATTTGCTGTTGTAGTTTCTCCTTGTATTTCTGCGTCTTCTTCGCCCACACCACTTTGTGCGGGTTGGAGTTGGCGCCCAGCTTGCTCCCATCCACAAAGTAATTCTCCATCTTCACGTAGCCCTCTTCCACCAGAAGCTCCATCATCGAAGCGAACACTTTCCGCACCGCTTCCTTCAACGTGTCGCTCCGAAAGTTGTTGATCGTGTGAAAGTCCGGCCGTTGCCCCGCTGATCCACATGAAGCCAATATTCTCCCACAGCGCTTTTTCGATCTTCCGCGACGAATAGATCTTCTGGGTGTAGGCATACACAATCACCTTCAACATCATGCGCGGATGATAACTGCTCGTCCCGCCCCTTTGTATTTTGCTAAAAGCGGCTCGATGTCCAGCTCATCCACGACGCGATTGACCACCCGTACCAGATGTTTTTCAGGGATCAATTCTTCCAAACTCGGCGGCAGCAGACTCAACTGCTCCATTGCGTACGGCTTGAAGGTGAGGTTTCGGTTGTTCATCTCCCTATTGTATTAAACTTTTCCCCAACTGAGGAGGGGCTGTCCTCCCCTTTTTAGACAGCCCCAGGTCTTTTTTATTTGTTACCTCAAATACAGCCAATTCAATTCACGCAACTTATTTGCCAGCGACTCGCTCAAATCTCCCTCGCTCATTCGCCATTCCCAGTTGCCGCCAAGTTTGGAGGGGAAGTTCATACGCGCCTCGCCGCCCAGGTTCAACACGTCTTGCATGGGAGTCATGGCGATTGTCGCCACAGACGACCAGACCGCGCGGATCAAGTCCCATGCAAAGCCTTGCGAAGGTTTGGAACCTTCGCAAGGCTGAATATTCAAATACCGAAGCGCGAACTCACGTTCTTCACTGGTCGTTGATTCAAACCAGCCTTTAGCCGTATCGTTATCGTGAGTGCCGGTATAGGCAACGCAATTTTCCACATAGTTGTGAGGCAGGAAGGGATTCTTCGGATCGGAGAAGCCGAACTGCAAAACCTTCATCCCCGGTAGTTGAAACTCTTCCAAGAGCGCGATGACATCGGGTGTAATCAGCCCCAAATCCTCGGCGATGATGGGAAGTGTGATTTCGGCGGTGGATGCGCCATCGCTGAGTTTTGAGTCGACCGCGCGGAAGAAATCGGAGCCGGGTCCCGGAACCCAATGCCCGTGTTCGGCAGTCTTATCGCTGGCGGGAATTTCATAATACCCCGCAAAGCCACGGAAGTGATCGAGCCGCAAGATGTCAATCGTCTTCAACGCGAACTTGATCCGCTCGAGCCACCATGCGTACCCTGATTCTTTGTGAATATCCCAGCGATACAGCGGATTGCCCCACAGTTGACCGGTGGGTGAGAACAGGTCGGGCGGAACGCCCGCGACGACGGTTGGGTTGCCCGTTTCATCGAGAAAAAATAATTCGGGGTGCGACCATACGTCCGCGCTGTCGTAGGCGACAAAGATCGGCATGTCGCCGATGATTTTCAATCCCTTTTCGTTGGCATACTTTCGCAGATTTTCCCATTGGCGCGAAAATAAATATTGATAGAAAGAATGGCGATGGATGTCGTTGGATAATTCTTTACGGGCTTTGTCCAACGCGGATTGCTCCCGCATCCGAAGCGGCTTTTCCCACGTGTTCCATGCTTTGCCGCCGTGCGAATCTTTCAACGCCATGAAGAGGGCGTAATCATTGAGCCATGAAGCGTTTTGCGCGCAGTAATAATCGAAGCCGTCGCGGAGGTCTTTTGTCGCGGCAGGGAAGCGGGAGAAAGCCTTGAGGAGTAGAGTCAGTTTCCACGGGATGAGCAGGCCGAAGTCCGCGCGAGAGGCGGGAAAGGCTGGCACGTCGCGTAGGTCATCCTGAGTCAGAAGTCCATCTTGAATCAAAACATCGGGGCTGATCAAATAGGGGTTGCCCGCGAACGCGGAAAAACATTGGTAAGGCGAATCGCCATATCCCGTTGGACCGAGCGGAAGGATTTGCCAAAGTTTGCATTGTGACGACGCCAGCCAATCTACAAAGCGATAGGCTTGCGGACCGAGATCGCCGATGCCGTATGGGCTTGGAAAACTTGTGGGATGTATGAGGATTCCGCCCGCGCGGTCAAATTTCATTTGGCTGTCTTTTCGTTTGAATGACCTGACCCGCGCGAATGGTTGAATCGGGATAGTCGCTTTGAATCACGTCGGTGCCGATCTCGGCTTCGGGCTCGATCACATAGCCTGACGGCACAACGCTATTCTTGCCCACCAATGCGATGCGGATGTTTTGATCGGTTACGCCCCAGCCTACGCGGGCGTGTTCTTCCACGCGCGCTTGTTTGTCGAGCACGGATCGTTCCACAACCGCGCCGGGTCTGATTTCCGCGTCGGTCAATACGATCGATTCGCGCACCACCGCGCCAGACCGAACGATGACGCCCGGCGATAGCACACTGCTCTCCACGATCGCGCCTTCTTCAATGAAACAGCCGTCACAGATCATGCTGGCATACACATAGCTTTTGGCGGGGAAGCGCGCCGGCGGGCGTTCGGCGGTGCGGGTGTGGATGATCCAACTTCGATTGTACAGTTTCAAGCGGGGCGAAGGCGCGAGCAAATCCATGTGCGCCTGCCAATACGACGCCAGCGTTCCCACATCCATCCAGTAACCGCTGTATGGATAAGCAAAGACGCGAGTTTTTGATTTGATCAAGCGCGGCAAGATATCCTTGCCGAAGTCGTGCGACGATCCTTTTCGCTGGCGGTCTTCCCAGAGGGCTTTATCGAGCACTTCGCGTTTGAACAAATACACGCCCATGTTCGCAAGGTTCGATGGCGGCTGTGGCGGTTTCTCGACAAATGAGGTGACGCGATATTTGTCGTCTGTGGCAAGGATGCCAAACCGCGACGCTTCTTCGATGGGGACGGTGATCACGCCCATGGTCAGGTCTGCCTCATGGTCGAGGTGGAACGAGATCATTGGCTCATAGTCCATGGTGTAGATGTGGTCGCCCGAGAGGATCAACACCAGGTCTGGCGAGCCTTGTTTGATGAAGCCGAAATTTTGTTGCACGGCGTCGGCGGTGCCGGCGTACCAATCCGATTCGTTGCGGGCTTTGTACGGCGTGAGGATTTTGATGCCGCCTGTGAAGTCGCGGTTTAAATCCCAGGGCGCGCCAACGCCGATGTGTTCGACCAGGGATTGTGGGCGGTATTGCGCCAATACCATCAAGTCGAAGATTCCCGAATTGACGCAGTTTGATAATGCAAAATCAATGATGCGATATTTGCCCGCGAAGGGGACGGCGGGTTTTGTCCGTTTGACGGTGAGGGCGCCCAGCCGCGAACCTTCGCCGCCCGCTAAAATGATTGCTCGTGTTTTCATTCTGCCTCGCCATGGACTACTGGAGTTGTGGCTTGCCTTTCACGGATTTGCCTGCGCGGTTTCTCTGCCGAAGCCGGATACGCTTCACGCGCCGGGGCGGCTGATTCGGCGATCAATTTTTTATACGCTTCGACATATTGTTCCGCCGAGGCGCGCCAGCTGAAATCTTTTGCCATGCCCGCTTTTTGCAGAGCCGCCCAGCGGGGTCGATCTGGAAAGAGCTGTAATGCGCGTCGTACCGCCTCGTTGAACGATTTGACTTTTATATCCACAAATACGAACCCGGTTTCGCCGTCGGTGACCGTATCGTGCAGTCCGCCTACGGCGCGCACGAGCGGCGCGCATCCGTAGCGCATGGCGATCATTTGCGAGGTGCCGCACGGTTCGTAGCGCGAAGGCATGAGGAACAGGTCTGCCCCGGCGTAGATCTGGCGGGCGAGGTTGGCGTCGTAGCGGGTTTCCACGCGCGCGCGATCCGGCAATTCCTCTTGTATTTTTTTAGCCGCCGTCTCGAGTTTAGGGTCGCCCGCGCCGAGCAAAACGAATTGCCAGTTTTGCTTCTTCAACATGCGCAAGCCTTTGAGGGCAATATCCACGCCTTTTTGCATGTCCATGCGCGTGACCATTCCAAGCAGGGGGGTATCTGGCAATTCGGGCAAGCCAACCCGGCGCTGGAGGGCAAGTTTATTTGCGGAACGAAGGGGGAGCGTCTCGGCGTTGAAAGGCGCCGAAAGGGCTGAATCAGTTTGAGGGTCGAACGAAACGACATCCAATCCATTGAGGATGCCGCTTAGCGTATCGGCGCGATTCTTGAAGAAGTCCTGTAAACCGGAGCCAAACTCCTCGTGCAGGATTTCGTCGGCGTACGTGGGCGAAACAGCGATGATCGCATCTGCCGCCCATAAGCCGAGCGGCATAGGCAGCGTGCGCGCCCAGTCTGGCAGGTCGGTTTTGGCAAGCGGCAAACCATAGTCCTCGAGGAGTTCCCGAATGTCTGGACCGAGGAAAGGCAGGTTATGGATCGAGATCACCGAAGCGACGCGGTTCTTTTTATCCTCCCAGCGTTTGACCAGGTTGCCATAAGCCGCAAGGGCGGTATGCCAGTCGTTGCAATGCAGGATGCTCGGCATCCAGTCGATTTGGTGGGGCAACTCCAATGCGGCTAAAGAGAAAAAAACATACTTTTCAGCGTCTAACTTGTTATTGGATGAATATACCGAGCCGCTAGCCTTGATCGGGTCGCCGTTGATGAAATATACCGGGAGTCCGCCCAGCGTTCCTTCAAACGCCTCTACCTGGACCTCGGAACTGCCTCTCGGTAGGGAATAGATCGCCAGGGGTTTCAGGGCTTCCGTTTTGATCACCGGGTGCAACGGCAACACAAGCCGTATATCGATCTTGATCTCCTCCCCTGAAATTGCGCGCAATTCGCGCGGCAATGTGCCTGCCACATCACCCAGCCCCCCAACTTTGACAAAAGGTTCCGCTTCTGCCGCAAGAAATAGAACGTTGATTGTTTGGGGCATGTGGGCTATTGTACTCGTTTTTAAAAGACGCGGAGTTTGGGCTTGGAGAAAAAATACGCGCCGGGTAGATAACCTTACACTTTAGGACTTACGCAGTTAAACCTGTTGCGCCGTAGTTGCACTGCGGCGGCGGCAGTACAACTGCCCGCCAACTGTGTAAGTCCTGACTTTCAAACTCGGGACGCTGATTCGCGCGGAAAACGCAGATTTCTTTCTTTCGAATCGGCGAATCAGCGTTTTCACCTGCCCTTGGGGGCGGTGCAAGGGTCTGCGTCCCAAAGCATTCTGTAAAGTAATCAGTTCGCAGGATTAAAAGCAGACTTCCGAAATCTTCGAGACTTCGGAAGTCTATGTACTGGGAGCCTGATGGGTTTCGAACCCACAACATCTACAGCCACAGTGTAGCGCTCTGCCGTTGAGCTACAGGCTCCATGTGAAGCGGCGGGATTATATCACCTGATAATTCGACAAACAAGGTTGTTTTCTGGGGGAGTGGCTATTTGGGTGTGTAAAGCCAAAGCCACAGAGATCATAGAGAATTTGAGATTTTATCTCTGCGGCCTCAGAGTGTTTCTTGAAGGCTGAAAAAGAACCTCAGCCACACACCTGCCCTGGCGGGCGGCGCCAGGGGAGAACACCGAGTCCACAGAGATTTTTTATAGGTTTTTCTCAGAGGTTCTCTGCGCGCTCTGTGGCAAGGATGGTTTTTTATACGTTTGTTTCACCGTTCCTTCCGGGGCGCGCATGGCTTTGGCAAAGTGGGGAATGTTGTAACGCGAAAGGCGCGAATGAGTGAATTACGCGTTTCAATATCCGGCGATCTGCCGACAATTTTGAAAGTCAGACTATTTCTCTAATTGAATATAATCCCGCTCGTAAACAAATCGCTACATATTCAAGGAGTAGGAACATGAAGAATTTATTTGGTTTTTTGCGTAATGAAGTTTTTCTAGGCGCCATGATCGCGTTGTTGAGCGCGCTGACCGCCTTTTCGAGTTATCAGGGCGCCATGGCGGATTCTGAGCAAAACAAGTACGAGATCAAGGGGATGCAGGCGCTCAACGACGGGAATGCTGAATATCTCAGCGCGAATCAGAATTGGATTCAAGACGAGGGCAACTACGATAATTGGTATATCAACAGCGGCAACAACCCCGAAGCCGCCGAGTATTATGAAGGGAACTTTTCGCAAAGCCTGTTCGATGCGATAGCGCGCAACGGCGACGAATACCCAATGGATGAACAATATTCCGATGAGTTGTATGCCGACGCCATCGCCTACTGGGATGACTCAGACTATAACTTCGAGATTGGCTCTCAATGGGACGAACGCGGCGACCAGCTTCAACTTGTTATGTTGATCATGGCGCTTGGGCTTGCCCTGACCGCATGGGCGTCCCTGCTTCATGCGGAAAGTAAGATGCGCGGGTTCTTCTCTCTATTGGGATTGGCGGCTCTGATCGCAGGGTTGGTTATTTACTTTGCCTTGGTTCCTACGGTAGTCGCATAATCCTAAGGATCGCAAGCGCGTGGTGGCGCGCGCTGTCCTTGTGAAAGCGGAAGCGGATAAGTAACCGCCGGACGAATCAAAACACGCCCCGGAACTTCCGGGGCGTGATCATTTAATCGGCCGGGCGTTCCGTGTTCGACACGCTAAAAAAGGTTACAACTTTACGCTTTGCATTTTATTTGTGGCTTTGCGCGGCTGTCGGTTATAGCCATTGCCATTTAAAAAAAGATATGCAAGAATATGGCATCGTTATCAATCTATATAAAAAGGAGATGGTAAAACAATGAAGAAATGGTTTGCATACGTAATGGTTTTGGCGGTATTTGCGACAGCCTTGGGGGTGAATGTTGGCTCAGCCAGCGCGGCTGGTTCGCGCGTGGTTTTTTATATACCCGGGGTCACCCCACAGCAATTGAAGAATGCCCACATGACTTCCAGTGGAACGTCTATCCCTGTGGAGTGCGTTCTCAAGGATGCTGAAACGGGCAAGGTGGTTTGCCGCGTTCCAGGCAAGTATGCCGGTCTAGATGGGGTGTTGCGTGTGGCGGGGCAGGTAATCATGGTTCACGTGCCTCAGCCGAAAGCGCCCGTTGTAGCTGACGCGCCCGCGGCAGGATGCGGCGAGGGTGAGGTATTCTGGTATTCCTGGAACTCCTATGTGTACGGGAAATTTTGGCAGAACGGCGGAATGATGGTTGAGCAGTGGGAGGCATTAGAGGAATCGGGATACTTTGATGATACGGCAGAAAAAGATGGCCAAACCTGGACGATTACTGGAACTTTTTGCGCCCCAGTGGAAGATTAGCCAGATTTGGAAATGCAGAGATATTCACTTCAATACACGTTGGACTCAAACGGGACGAAGGCAAAACCTTCGTCCCGTTTTGTTTCCTTATAATACGTGATCTCGGGTTAGTAACTCACCTTACGCGGTAAAGCTGTAAGGCGAGATTTATCTCGTCTTTCAGGTTGTTCTTGCGCAAGAGCGACATGAATGTCGCGTTACGGAGATCAGACCGACTTCAGTTTTGTTTTACCTCCGATGGAACGAACAGGACGCCTACATCTTTACTTTTGCCAAAGGAGGCAAATACAATGTCTGACAGAATTATCGGAACGGTCAAGTGGTTCAACGGAACAAAAGGCTTCGGCTTCATCGAGCGCGAAGGCCGCAAGGACGTGTTCGTCCATTTCTCCGCCATTCAAGGCGATGGGTTCAAGAATCTGACGGAAGGCCAGAAAGTCGAATTCACCGTGGAACAGGGACCGAAGGGTCCGCAGGCTAGCAACGTCACCACAGTGAGCTAGTTTGACAAGAGAACAGCCCCGCGATTTCGCGGGGCTGTTTTTGATTCAAAACCCGCCTCTCATTGAGACGGGTTCGTTGTTACGCAGGTATCTTTTTACTTTCACGCGTAATTTTAATAAGCGTTCGCAGAGCTTCATTCACGGATTCGGAATCTGTGAATACCTCAGCCACATCGGGCGAAAGGACGACGAGGTTGCTCCCCTCCTTGAAGCGGTCAACGTATTTACCCCGAATACCCTTGCTGAAATTATATTCTTCCAGCATGTTATCGTCAGCTGTGTTCGGAATGGAGTTTGTCATGCTCTTGTGGCAAGTCGTTGACGTAGCAAGTCGTTTGCAAGGCGGCTGGGTGTAACGCCCTTTTTCCTTGCCGCTTTCCGAAGCACCTGAGCGACGTTTTCATCAATGGCAATTTCGTAGCGACGCTCACGAAATTCGCTGATGACTTTTACAGGGCGCGAATTTTGCAGGTACTTTGTTGTATCGTGTTTGTCCCAGAATTCGGCGGCTTCTTCGTAACTGCCGAATTCCTCGGGAATGGGGTCAATTTTCTTTTTGTTTGTCATACTATTCGCCGATTACGATCTTCGCCTCGGCGCGAGTCGATTCTTCGAGAACCTCGTCGGCGTGGGGGCGGGGCGTGGGGGGCGAGTCCCTTCACGGCGCTGGTGACCAGACCGAGGCGGGGCGGGAGGCGAGTAGTCGAAGTCGGGCAGAGTCTTTTTCTCCAATGGATGCCCCATGATGCGTTCGAGAGCGCGGATCATATCCTTGTCTTCATCGGTGACCAGAGTGAACGCGTCGCCTGTGCGTTGCGCGCGCCCCGTGCGTCCGATGCGATGGATGTAGGCGTCGGCGGTGTCGGGCATGTCGTAGTTGATGACGTGCGTGATGCTGTCAATGTCGAGACCGCGCGCCGCGATGTCGGTGGCGACCATGATGTGGAAGTGTCCCGTTTTGAAACCGTGAAGCGCGCGCTCGCGTTGTCCCTGCGTGCGGTTGCCATGCAGACTCGTGACGCGATAACCCGCGTGCGCGATCTGTTTCGCCACCTTGTCGGCGCGATGTTTCGTGCGCACGAAAACGAGAATCGAATCCGAATCGGTTTGTTTGAGCAGGCGCAATAACAACCCCGTTTTCAAATGTTGCGGCACGGGATATAACGCATGACTCACCGTGACCGCGGGCTTGCTGATACCCATCGCAATTTTTTGCGGCTCAACGAGCGATTGCGCCGCGAGTTGTTCCACTTCGGCGGGGAAGGTCGCGGAGAACAGCATCGTTTGCCGCTGTTCAGGCACGGCTTTGATGATGCGGCGCACATCGGGTAGAAAGCCCATGTCGAACATACGGTCGGCTTCATCGAGCACCAAAATTTCGATGCGATTCATTTTCGCATGGCGTTGCCCGATGAGGTCGAGCAGACGCCCCGGCGTAGCCACCAGGATTTCCACACCCTGACGCAATGCCTTGATCTGACGGTCGGCTCCGACGCCCCCGTAGATGGTCGCGCTCCTCAGCCCCGTCCCCGCCGACAGCGCGCGCACGACCTGATTGATCTGCTCGGCGAGTTCGCGCGTCGGCGTGACGATGAGCGCGCGCGGCATTCCTCGTTGTCCATCCAGCAGTTTGTTGAGAATGGGGAGGACGAACGCAGCGGTTTTGCCCGTTCCCGTCTGCGCGGTGCCAATGATGTCGCGTCCGCGCAATGCGGCGGGAATCGCCGCCTCTTGGATCGGTGTGGCAGTTTCATACCCCGCGACTTTGATTCCCTGCATGAGGCGGGAATCTAAATTAAATTGTGTGAAGTTCAAAATGGTTTCCTGTTCTTCAGAAGCCTTGCACGTGTAAAGAGTGAGTATCCCTCAGTCGAAAACAGCGGTGGACTGCTGATGTAGATTATTGATGCGGAGATTATACACCACATCCAACCCTCGCTGGTTGAGTAGCCTAAGCAAGCGTTTCTTAAGTCTGGAGCCATGCTCTTTTGCGCGCGGATATCACGGAACACACGGAGTAAAGGTAACTTTTAGCGGACAACAAAACCACATGTGATAACTCTACCCTTCCCTCCGATTCCACACCGATGAGCGGTTTGCTATAATAACTTCATGAAGTCCAACGCAGAAATTCTCATCATCGGCGGGGGAGTAGTCGGCGTGTGCTCAGCCTATTTTCTGGCAAAACAAGGCGCGCGGGTGACGCTCATCGAAAAGGACGAGATCGCTTCGGGATGTTCGTATGGCAACGGCGGGTTGATCGCGCCCAGTCATGCCGTGCCGCTCGCGTCACCTGGCGCGTTGGGCGATGGGTTGCGCTGGCTGTTCGACTCTGAAAGTCCGTTTTACATCAAGCCGCGCATGGATGCTGAGTTAATCCGCTGGTTAGCGCGTTTTGTGTGGGCGAGCCGCGAAGGGCAGATGTTGAAATCTCTGCCGGTCTTGCGCGATCTGTTGTTTGCCAGCCGCGCTCTGTATGAAGAACTGTCGCAAACGGCTGGCTTTGATTTTGGCTTCGAGGGCAAAGGCTCATTGCTGGTATGTCTTACAAAACAAGCGCTCGAAAAAGAACGGCGTGAGACACGCCTCTTCGAAGAGTTCAAGATTCCCGTCAGCATGGTGAACCGTGATGAAGCGCTCGAACTCGAGCCTGCGCTGTTGCCGTCGATCGCGGGCGGCGTGTATTACCCGCGCGATGGGCGTATCGACCCGCGGCGCTTTGTCGTCGGGTTGGCGGAAAAGGCTCAAGAGTTGGGAGCCCAACTCCACACAAAGACAGAGGCGCTTGAGTTTGAATCCCAAGGCGGGCGGGTGACGAAAGTTCACACCACGCGCGGCGAGTTCACTGCGGAGCAGATCATCCTTGCGAGCGGTTCGTGGTCGCCACAGGTGGCGCGGGCGTTGAAGTTGCGTATCCCGATTCAGCCTGCCAAGGGATACAGCGTTACGGTGGAAAATCCGCCGGTGACGCCGCGCCTGCCCCTATTGTTTTCGGAGGCGCGTGTGGTGATCAACCCCCTTGGTCACGCGCTTCGCATCGCCGGGACGCTTGAGCTGGCTGGCATGGATTTTTCGCTCAATCCCCGGCGGGTGGCGGCAATGCGAAACGCCTCGTCGGACTACCTGCCTGGTTTGGCGGAGGCGAGGGTCATCGAGATTTGGCGCGGTCTTCGCCCGTGCACGCCCGATGGCTTGCCGATCGTCTCGCGCGTGAAGAAGCTTGAAAATGTGATCGTCGCGGCTGGTCACGCCATGCTGGGTATGTCGCTGGGACCGATCACCGGCAAACTGGTTTCACAGCTGGCGCGGGGAGAGGCGTCGCAATTGGGTTTGACTCCGCTGTCGGCGGAAAGGTTTTAAAACACGCATTTGCTTCTGGGGAATCGGAGCGATTTTTCCACTTTGCATGTTTGTTAGGCAGTTCAAACGAGGCGCGCCGGTACTCTGGTCTGCCCAGTACTTTCGTTCAGACGACTCTTACAAAAATGTTTGTAACTTTTGCTTAGCGAAACTTTCAATACAAGTGGTTGGCATGTAACCTTTAGGCACACCCTGATCGAAAAGGGTTTGCCCACTCGTGTGGCAATTCATTTCCTGGAGGTCCCATGTTTACTATTTCGACAAAGATTGCAAGGAAAGTCATGAATGTCGGCTTACTCCTTCTCATGCTTCTCTCCACAGGGTTTGGAGCAGTGGCGCCAGCGCAAGCCAGCGCCAGCGAGCAATCGCTCAGTTACGCGATCGTGTTCGTCTCGCGCAAGATCCCGACGAACGGAAGCGTGTACTACCCCGCCGGCGGCTCAATGCCGGGCGTAATGCCATATAGCCGCTTTCAAGTTGCCGCCCCGGGCAAGTTGATCGTCCGTGAAGCGAGCGGCGCCACGCGCACTTTGATCGATGGCGCCGCCCCAACCGCCGCGTCGATGAACCTGATCGACGTTAACGCGCCGGACGTTTCGTTCGATGGAACAAAGATCGTGTTCGCCGGCTTGGCAAACGGTTCCTATTCGTCAAATCCGATGAATAACCCGGGCGCCTGGCGGCTTTACGTGATCAATGTGGACGGCACCGGGCTAAGGCAACTCACCTTTGCAGATCAAAACCTGAACATGTCGCAGTTTGGCGGGGTGGCTTCATCCCTCTCTCGCTACGACGATACAGATCCCGCCTGGCTTCCGGATGGGCGCGTTGCGTTTTCGTCCACGCGCTGGCCCTCGTTCGGCATGTATGGCGCGGCGCGCACCAGCAACCTGTATGTTGTCAACGGCGATGGATCCAACCTGCACCGCATCACATCCGAACGTAACGGCGCGGATCGTCCGCTCGTCGACCCGTTGACCGGGAAGATCGTTTTTTCGCGCTGGTGGCGCAACCATCATGTCGCTACCAACGATATGGGCACCATCCCAGACCCGCGCGGCGGATATATTATGAAAGACGGCTTGTGCGCCCTCAACAGTTCCGGCGCGCGCTGTTTCGAGCCGGGCGGCAAGTTCAACATGGAACGCAATTCCTGGTTCCTTGCCTCCATCAACCCCGATGGCACCGATCTCGAACAGTTTGCCGGGCAATCCAACACGACGTTCAACGGAAGCAACATTAACCATGCGTACGGCGGGTCGATCGCGCCGGACGGTTCCATTTACACCACCTTCTTCCCGATGGCGAACGGAACGGAAGCCGCAGGCTTTGGCGGAATCCGACGCTACCAGCGCGGACCCAATGGCTATTCACACATCATCGGCATTACTACTCGCGATGAAAGCGTTCAACAGTTTGTGAAGACGAACCCCAACTCGTACGGCGTGTACGTGGGCAATTACGCCGGTGAACCGGATGTCTTGCCCGATGGTCGCGTGATCATCTCGTGGGCGCAAGATGCGACACAGGATTACGGCTTATACATCATCAATGCCGATGGCAGTGGCTTGACCAAACTGTACGATAACGTTGGCACCACCGAACTCCGCGCGCGCGCGATCCGCCCTCGTTCCGCGCCGGTGATCGCCGACAAGATCACCCAAAACCCCAGCCAACTGCCTCCGCTGGCGCAAGGTCCTTACAACACCGATGGGACGTTTACCTTCCAGGCGTTGAACGTGTACTTCAATGCGCCGGTGGATGTGAATATTCTCAACGCCATGCCTGTGGGTTCGGCGAACACCATCCGCTTTTTCATCGATCACCAGCGTTCGCAACAGACCGGCTCCATCGAAGCCTTCGACTGGCCCATCCTGCTTGAGGAGGTGCAGATTAACCCGGACGGTTCTGTGACGGCGCAAAGCCCAGCCAATGTGCCGCTGTTCGAGCAGATCCGTTCCGCTCAGCCGGGCTATGAAGTTCCGCTGGTTGGAAATAACAAGTTCTACTTCGAATCCCCTGGCGCGGCGCACGTAGCGGGCGAAAACTATGGTCGCCCCGGCGCAGTGACTGCGTGTGTCGGTTGTCATGCCGGGCATACCATGATCGATGTGCCTAATGCGGAAGCCGCCAAGTGGACCAACCTCGCCACCGGCGCGACCGTGTCGGTTTCTTCGACAGGCAGTGGTTCGCCCAGCGGCATCAATGACCGTCGCGTGAAAATGAGCATCCCCAACGGCGCCACCCCGCGTTATTGGTCGAGTGGCGGCGGCAACCCCAGCGCGCAATGGGTGACGTTGACCTTCCCTGTTCCAGTCACTGTGCGCACGGTGCGTTTGTATAACCCTGCCAGTTTCGACTCATCGAACAAGGTGTTGGATGCGACCGTCCGTTTGTATAGCGACGCGGCAGGCACTGTTGAAGTTGCCAATAAAAACTCGGGTCCGTTGACCGACACAGGCACGAATGTGGACTTCCCTGAAGTGTTTACTCGCGTCGTGCGCGTTCAGTTCAATTCGGTGAGTGGCAATGCCGCCGCCCTTGGTGAGATCGAAGTCATCGCCCGGGCTGAGGCGGCAAATGGCACAGGCGGACCAACCGCAACGGCGGGCCCGAACGTTACTCCCACGTTTGTGTCAACATCTACCAACACGCCGTCTGTGCCGGTGACCAGCACATTCACATCCACGCCGACAACTGTTGTATCGAATACGGCAACATCCACGAGTATCGCGCTCCCCAGCGCGACGGTCACGAACACGCCATTGCCGCCGGCGACGAGTTTGCCGACCATCACGAACACGCCGGTGATCGGAGTGACGAATCCGCCGGTGAACACGAACACGCCGGTGGTCGGAGTAACAAACCCGCCAGTGAATACGAATACGCCGGTGTTTGTGCCAACCAATACGCTTACGCAGGTCAGCCCATTGCCGACGAACACCTCCATTCCCGGTTCGCCGCTGGTTCGCACGATCTTCCCAACCGCATGGACAACGAGCAAAGGATCGGTCACCGGTTCGCTCGCCAGTTTGAGCCTGTTCGACCAAAAGGGAGCGGATAACAATCCTCAGGCGTATGTCGCCTTCCAGACGCCGTCTAGCGTGTACGACGGGTACCAGTCATTCTTTATCCCGGCAGATTTAAACCGCTCGCTGGTGACCGGCATGGCGCTGGAACTCAACTATAAATCGCCGGGACCTTCGACGCAGGTTTGGACCATTGCGCTGTACGATTGGAGATCTAAGAAATGGCTCACGATCGGCGCCACCAACGTGGATAGTTCGGTGGAGTGGCGCAAGCAGTTGATGGCACTGCCGTTCATTTCGCGCTACATTTCATCCAGTGGCGAGATCCGCATCCTCTTGAAATCTAACAATGCGAATGGAGACGCGTTCCTCGATTACGAAGCCATCCACCTCGGTCTTGCGGCGCCGAATGGAGCATTGCCTGAACCAACTCTGACGCCGACCATCATCGTTCCAAGCCCGACGGAAACAGCCACACCGTAGCAACGTCATACGAATCAAAAAACGGACAGCCGAGCGGCTGTCCGTTTTTTGATTTTCATTATAGACCCGCGGCTTGTTTCAGCGCGCTGGCTTTGTCGGTCCGTTCCCATGGGAATTCGATATCGTCGCGACCGAAGTGACCGTAGGCGGCGGTTTTGCGGTAGATCGGCGCGCGCAAGCCCAAATCACGGATGATCGCGCCGGGGCGGAGGTCAAAATACTCATCCACAAGGGAGGCGATCTTTTCATCCGCAATCTTCGCGGTGCCGAAGGTTTCGACGTTCACCGAAAGCGGACGCGCGACTCCAATCGCGTAGGCAACTTGCACTTCGACTCGATCCGCGAGTCCCGCGGCGACGATGTTCTTCGCCACGTAGCGAGCCGCATATGCCGCGGAGCGATCCACCTTTGTGGGATCTTTGCCGCTGAACGCGCCGCCGCCGTGACGTCCCATGCCGCCGTAGGTATCTACGATGATCTTGCGACCGGTGACGCCCGCATCGCCCATCGGACCGCCGACCACGAATCGCCCGGTTGGGTTGACGTACACCTTCACATGTTTGTCCACCATGTTTTCGGGAAGCGCAGGCATGATGATCTGATCGGTGACGATCTCGGTGATTTCGTTTTGCGAAACATCCGGCGCGTGTTGTGTGGAGATGAGAACCGTATCGACGCGGACGGGCTTGCCTTGCGAGTATTCGATCGTAACCTGACTCTTCGCATCGGGTCTCAGCCAGGGGATGCTCCCATCTCTGCGGAGTTCGCTTTGTCTACGGGTCAACTTGTGCGCGAGGTAGATGGGGAGGGGCATGAGGGTGGGCGTTTCGTTGCACGCGAAACCGAACATCATGCCTTGGTCGCCTGCGCCGACCGCTTCCACTTCGGCTTCGGTCATTTCGCCGGCTTTGGCTTCGAGGGCTTTATCCACGCCCATGGCGATGTCGCCGGATTGTTTGGCAATGGCAACCTGCACGCCGCAGGTGTTGCCGTCGAATCCTTTTTCGCTCGAGTCGTAGCCGATCTCGTTCACCACCTTGCGGACGAGCGCGTCGTAATTGAAACTCGCGTTGGTGGTAATCTCGCCCAACAGCATCACGAAGCCGGTCTTGGTGGCGGTCTCACACGCCACGCGCGAGCGGGGGTCCTGCTCAAGGCAGGCGTCCAGCACCGCGTCCGAGATCTGATCGCACATTTTGTCGGGGTGTCCCTCCGTCACTGATTCAGACGTGAACATCAGTTTGGGGGAGGTCATAAAAGTGTTGCTCATTTCGTTCTAACTCCTTTAAAAAAATTTGCCCTTTCAGACGAGCAGAAAGGGCAAATCAGTTTTTGGTTTGAAACCCTCTCATCTCCCAGAACATCCGTCTGTAGGAATTGGCACCTTTTCAACGGTAGTCTAATGAGAACATTGTTGATAGGTTGTCGAGGCATCGTCGGGCCGTTCCCTCCGCCTCTCTGGATAAGAGCGCCTTGCAGGGCTATTGAATTGTGGCGGCAGTGTACCACATGGAGAGGGGTTGAGTCAATTTTATTGCCGCTCCCAACGGATGAGGATCAAGAGTCTTGCAAGTGGCTGGGTATCGGGTTCTCACTCAAGTAATTTTTAGGCAGGGAGGTATAGAGGTTCTCCGGGTAGTATGGTGGCGCGTTGTTTTCTGCCTGCGCGAGAACCACAAGCATATCGCGAAGGGATGGAAAGAACCATTTTAGCATCTTCGAGTATCCGCGATGAGCATACGTATCGACAATTTCCGCGGCGCGTATCGAATAGCCGCAACCGGTTAATATCTGGGTCAATTCATCCAGCGTCCATTCCCGGTTGTGGCGGCCGTACACGCCATAACCCGAGTAGGGATGATAGATATTTTGCCTGTTTTTAAGCAGGGCAAGGATATTGCGCAATACAAGCACGTTGGGGGTCGTGATCAATAACTTGCCGCCGGGCTTGAGCACGCGATGGATTTCCATCAGCATATGCGTAGGGTCAAGCGCCAGGTGCTCGATGATTTCCCAGCACAACACGGTATCGAAACTATGGTCGGGGTATGGGTAACGGTCCAGTTCGACGTTGAAGGTCTGATACTTAAACACATGCTCCTCGCCGATGGCGGGCTTTGTGAGTTTGATCGAACTTTCAGACGGTTCTCCGGGAATAACCGCATTTGACAGGGACAACGAGTACGGAAAATACTTTTTCAGCAACAAGGTGGTGAAATAAGGCGCCGCCCCCAGTTCTAACAGCCTCTCGCCCTGATTTCCAGACGGTATAAAGCGCAGGGATTCGTGAAAACGATGCGCGTGGGCGTCTAAATACCGCTGATTCTCCTCCTGCCAGTTTTCGCCGCCTTCTTGAGAAAAACCCGTTAGATATTGACGAATCTCTGAGATTGTCGGTGTAGGCGTTGTCATCTAACCTCCATGGATAAATACGTTACTTTACTTTGCTTGATCTCGGATATTGAATTGTAGGATCGTTTCTATCTCTCGTTTACCAGCCTTCGGCTTTTGCCTTTGAGCCGGGGTATCTTTGCTTAATTTCTCTTCCTCGTCATTATAACCTTTCCATGGCGATCAATCGTTGCGGATAGATGGTAGATCGCTCTTTCGAATCCTTCGCGCAGGGACAGTAAGTAGGTAGGTAACATTCAGTAGTTCTCCTCAACAGAGTTGATTTCCCGCCGCTTTATATCAAGACGCGGAAGATTATTCCAGATGTGCCTATGCAGATTCTCATAAGCCTCGTTGAGGAGAGTTTTCAACTGGGTTGATGATTTTTGGAAATAAAACAACCTCCGCGTGGAGGTTGTTTTTTGTTGAGTTACAGATAGATGTAGTAACTGCTCAGCGATTTTCAACGAGCGGGGCTAAAGCTACCTGATTTCGACAAGCTCAATCCAAGGCTCAGCATGTGGAAGCCCCTTCGGGGCTGGCGTAATGAGTCCGCTTGAGCGGACTTTCATGAACTGAGGCAGGATGCTACGCGACCCGCCGAAACCTCATGCGGCAGACGGTTCCAGTATTTGAATCGATTCGTCTGCGAGCCACGCCGCGTATTGCAGAGCCTGACGAACGTCTTCCTCCTCGAGATAGGGATAATCCTTCACGATCTCGGCGGCATTCATCCCGTTAGCGACGAGATTAACGACCAAGGCGCCCGCCCATCACTAACGGATCGAATGTGATGCGATTGAATTGGGTCATGGTTTTAATCTCCAAATTTCAGTATATCGCAAACAGCAGAGTCTTATTTTGGCGATGGAGTAGGTGAAATTGAACTGCCTTTCGGCTAATCATTTAGACGTTTTCTTCGCCGCCTTCTTCGTCTTGCCGACTCTCCGATACGGCGGCATATCAATCACGCAGATCTGACACTTGCCCGTATCCAGCAACTTATTCCACAAACTCGGGTAACTCTTCGCAAACGACTCGGGGTCAAGCGTGGACGTGATCACCGTCGGCAGGTTGGCGTAGTAGCGGTGATTCAAAATCTGGTGCAGTTTATCCTCTGCCCACACGGAACTGATTCCGCTTTCTTTCAGGTCGTCGAGCATGAGCAGGGGTGTGGTGCGGATTTCGTAGGAACGGCGATCAAACGTCACGTCCGAGTTGGGGCGAAAGGTGGCTTTGAGATAATCCAACAGAGTCGATACTTCCGCAAGGATCGCTTGTCCGCCGAGGAGCAGGCGATAATTCCCAACCGCCGCGGCGAGATGCGTCTTGCCTGAGTGCGATCCGCCGAGGATCACCAGCCAGCCGTTGGGACCCTCCGCAAAATGGACAGCCGCATCCAGCGCCTCGTGCAAGCGCTTGATGTGTTGCGCGGTGACTTTCTCGCGCACGATCTCTTTGTCTTTGACGGGACGTCCGTAACGATCTTGTCGCTCCTTCGTGATCGTCGTGACAATTTCCTTGCCGACCTCATCGTCGCGTGTTTCAAAATTGCCAAATGACAAGTCCTTGATGTGCGAAAGCGACAGCATCGAGATGCCAGGGTTGCTTGTCTCGGTGGGACGGCGGAAGTCGGGCGCGGTGATGCGGATGTATTTCACGAACTCCGCATCCTGCAAACGCGAACGGATGCGGCTCTCGACTTCATCCAGAATCAAATTCGTCGTGATGACCGTCGGGAGTTTGTTGATGTACCGCGCGTTGATGATCTGGAATAGTTTTTCCTGCGCCCATGGGGTTGCGTTCTGTGTGCCGAAATCATCCATCACGAGCAAGTCTGCGGTGCGGATGGTTTCAAAGCGTTCCTCAAAAGTTGTTTCGGGGTCGGCATACGCGAAGCGAAGTGAATCGAGCAGATCGGGGACAGTGATAAACAACGTCGGCACGCCGCGTTGCACGCATTCATTTGCAATCGCCGCGGCGAGATGCGTCTTGCCGCATCCGTACGAGCCTTCGAGCAACAACCATCCGCTCAATGTTTTTGCAAAATGTTCCGAAGCGTCGAGCGCGTCGCGCAGACTCGCCACTTCCTGCGGCGAGACAAATTCCGCTTTGGGGTTGCCCGACGAGTTGAAATTCGCAAACGTGAGATGACTCAGCCGTTCGAGATTGCTCATCTCGTACAAACGCTGGCGCGCGTTGTCCGCGATCTCATTCGCGCGGCACACGCACGGTTCAAGCCGACCGAATTTTTCGTGTCCCACTGGCACGTCCACGCGCAAGAAGCCCACGCCTCCGCAGTATGGGCAATCGGGCTTACCGAGCAACGGCGCGACGTTATCCATCGAGATATTCGGCGAACTCGCTTTTTGTGTAGCGCTCAGAACCTTGTCGAGCGTCCCGTTGATTCGTTTTTCCATGCCTGCCTTCATCTTTCCATCGTTTCAAAATCGCTTCGCAATATTTCCAATTGCGTTTGTTATTTTTCACCGCGAGCTCGATCGCCTCGGCGATCCACTCCGCATGATACGTCCCTTCCGCATCTTTCAACGCGTCCGCGATCATCGGCGTCAGCGGACCGATATTCTCCTCGTACAACCGAAACACATTCGGTCGCTCCATCGGCGGCGCAGAAACAACACTGGATGGATTCCACTTTCCACTTTCTATCGCTTGGATTCCCGCCCGTCCCCTCGGAGAATTCAACAGGAAGTAAACCACCGCTTCTCTTTCGACCGTCAGCAGGCTCCCGCGTTTGACGGCTTTCTCCAGCCCGCGCTTGATCTCCTCCGCCCCCAGCCCCAACTCCTTCACATCGAAATCCATCTTCGTCAACGCCCGAAACGGACTGTCCATATGCTCCGCGCGCCAGAGAAAATACAGCGTCACTTTCAACTCCGCCGCATCGTCAATCTCTTTCAACAACTCGTGAAAGAACTTATCAGGCAGAGAAATGAATGTCTCGGAGTCGGTAAATCCACGGAAAGTCTTCATAACCTTCATCTACGCAATACGCAGTACGCAATACTTCGTACTCCGTACTGCGTATCCCGTAACTCGTATCATTCGTTAGGTTTAAACACCCTCGTCGCCGCATTCTCGAATTTCGCCAACGCGCCGCGGAAGACCAGCTCCACGCTCCCAACGGGACCATTACGATGCTTCGCCACAATGATCTCAGCCACGTTTTGCTTCACCGTATCTTTCTCGTACTGGTCGGGACGATAGATGAACATCACGATGTCGGCGTCCTGCTCTAAAGATCCCGATTCTCTCAAATCCGATAGCACAGGACGTTTATCCGAGCGTTGCTCCACCGCGCGACTCAGCTGCGCCGCCGCAAGGACGGGTACATTCAACTCGCGCGCCAGCACTTTGAGATTGCGCGAGATGTATGAAACTTCCTGCACGCGGTTATCGGTGCGCGTGTCGCCGCCCATGAGTTGGAGGTAATCAATGATGATGAGGTCGAGACCAAACTCAAGGTGAAGTCTTCTGCATTTTGTTCTTAATTGCAAAGGCGTGATCGCGGGCGTGTCGTCGAGATAAATGTGCGTATCGCCGAACACTTCAATCGAGTGTGTGAACAGGGGCCACTCGTTCTCTTGCAACTTTCCCGTCCGCAGACGTTGCGAGTCGATTCCCGTCTCTTGCGCGATCAATCTCTGCACAACTTGTTCGTTGGACATTTCCAATGAAAAAATAGCCACATGCTTTTTGTGTGTCAACCCCGCGTTCTTTGCGATGGAAAGAAGAAAGCCCGTTTTACCCTGGCCAGGTCGGCCCGCGATAATCAACAGGTCCGATGGTTGTAAACCCGTGAGCATTTTGTCGAGGTCAATGAATCCCGTCGGCACACCGACAATTTTATCGGGGCGTTTGGCGAGCGTATCAATTCGGTCATAATACTCGCTCAACACATTGGAGATCGGCTGAAGGTCGTGTTTGAGCCGCCGCTCGCTGACGTTGAAGACCGCCTTCTCCGCCTCATCCATCACATCGTCAACGTTCGTCTTCTCGTTGTACGCAATCGAAGCGATCTTGTTCGCCGCGTCGATCATCTTGCGACGGATCGAATGTCCCTCCACAATGTGCCCGTACGATTCCGCGTTGAGCGACGACGGCACTTGATTCACCAACGCGGTGAGGTACGCGGGTCCGCCGAGTTCGCCGAGTTGACCGCGCTTGTCGAGTTCGTTCGAAACAGTCAGCAGGTCGATGGGGATGCGTTGTTCGTGCAGGCTCGTGAACGATTCCCAGATCCACTTGTGACGGTGGATGTAAAAATCGTCCGCGCTCAAAAACTGCGCGACATCGTAATACACCTCAGGGTTAATGAACACCGCCCCAACGACGGCTTCTTCGGCTTCGCGGCTATGCGGCACTACCGTTGATGCGGCGGGGGCAGTTTCATTGGGCAGGAAGTCGTTCATTTTTTCTTTGGCTTTTTCGGTTTATCGGAAGAGTCGTCCTCGGATTTATTTTCATCGGGTTTATCGAAGTTGAGTTTATCCAAAAAATTTTCGAAGACGGATAAACGCTCGGCTCCTTCTTTCGACAGGGGAGCTGGTTCGCTTTTCTGCGGCGGAATCTCCCCTTCGGGCATATCCTGCTCAGGGACGATGCTCGCCACGTCCATCACGCTCGCGTGGACGAGGATCGGCACGTGCGCCCGCACCGACAACGCGATCGCGTCCGACGAGCGCGAGTCGATCCGCACTTCTTTACCGTTCACATCCGCGATGATCGCGCCGTAATAAGTATCGTTCTCCAGCTTGACGATCTCGATGCGCGTGATGCGCGCGTTGAATGCGTTGAACACATTCTTGAGCAGGTCATGCGTAAGCGGACGGCTCACTTCCACTTCCTGTAACGCGACCGTGATCGCCTCCGCTTCATACACGCCGACCCAGATGGGTAAATAGCGATCTTCGTTAACTTGTTTCAGCACAACCAAGCGGTTGGGCGTCATCAAGTGAACGCGGACGCTGTCTATTTGCACTTCGATCATGTTTGCCATGGGAAACTCCAAACGAGTTTTTCTATTGTACACCATTCAATGATGGATGTCATTGCAGTTACAACACCCCCGTCATTGCGAGAAGGCTCGCTCTGAGCGGAGCGAGTGACAACGAGCGCAGACGAAGAGCAGCCGACGAAGCAATGACGGAAAAATTATTTTGTTGCAAGAATGATGAAACGGGGCTATAATCCCGCCCTGTCACCGGGGACTTTTCCCTAGTTGATCGGAGAATGACGTATCGGTAAGCGCATGGCGCTGAGAGCGCCAGGGTCGTTATGTCACATCCGCAACGAATCATTCGGGGCGTGGCGCAGCCCGGTAGCGCACTTGCATGGGGTGCAAGGGGTCGCAGGTTCAAATCCTGTCGCCCCGACTGAATCCGATACGACGGCAGTTGAACTGCCGTCGTATCTATTTAGAGAGACCTGTGAGGTCTTTTTGATAAAAACATGACTCCCGAATTCATCCCCATCTCCTCCTTCAACCGCAAAGCCCTGCTCGGATTTGTGTTATCCATTCTCGCCGTCCTCGCGTTGTGCGCGGGCTTCTTGCCCGTCCCACTCACCGCGCTGATCTGTTACCCGCCGGGCTTTGTCCTTTCCCTCGCCGCGCTGATCCTCGGATTCATCGCCCTCCGCGAAACCCGCACCGACGGCACAAACGGACGCGCGCTCGCGTTATTCGCAGTCTGGGCAGGCGGTGTTACCTTGCTTGCCATGTTATGTTTTGTTACGGCGGGCGTGTTGCTCTTCCCGTATATTTCTCAAACCGTTCAACAAATGATTGAGCAAGCTAGACCTTAACGCTCACTGATAAACTTCCTTGCAAAGCCTTCTTGCTTCGATTATCCTTGCGCTTGGGAGTGGTTAGGTCCCGGTGGGCTTCCTGGTCTTCAAAACCTGTGGTGGGACGCGTTGCGTGCCGCGGTGGGTTCGACTCCCATCCACTCTCGCCTAGACTACCCATGTCATCCTGAGCGAAGCGAAGGATCTCCAACACGACCAGCAAGACTCTTCGGTCGCTATCGCTCCCTCAGAGTGACATGATGCCAACAAGGAAACACATGTCCCTCCCCGAAATCGAAATTCTCACCTCCCACGTTTCAAAAATCTTCCGCGTTGACGATGTGACCGCGGGCGACCCGCGCGAGTGGATCGTCCGTTATCGCGGACACCTGCTCGGCGAAGACACTGTCGCCGCGTACGATCAACTCGCCGACGCGGTTCGCGGCTTCAACCTCACCCCGTTGTTCAGAAAAGGCGAAGACGGCAGGCAAGTCATTTTTCTTGTGCAAAGCCTCCCAACGCCGCGGACGAATACGCGGGTACACATCAACATCATCCTTTTTATTCTCACGATCATCAGCATGTTGCTCACGGGGGTTGAAATTCCCCCAAGCGCCGTGCCAGCGGACGGATCGTTTCCCTTCATGTATCTGCTCCTCAATATTCTTTCGGGCTGGCCCTTCGCGCTGAGCATGATGGGTATTTTGTTCGCCCATGAAATGGGACATTACATTGCTTGTCGCATTTATAAAGTCCCTGCCACGTTGCCGTATTTTTTGCCCGCGCCGATGATCAGCCCGTTGGGGACGTTTGGCGCGTTTATCGCCATGCGCGGCATCCCGAAGAACAAACGTGTGCTGTTTGATGTGGGCGTGGCGGGACCGATCGCGGGTCTCATCGTCGCGCTTCCCGTTCTGTTCATCGGATTGTCGCTTTCGAATTTGGGTCCAATTCAACATGCGCCTGAAGGTATGTCTGGTTTCCTCGAAGGGAATTCGATCTTTTACCTGTTTTCTAAGTTCATGGTGTTCGGTCAATTGTTGCCCGCGCCCGTCAGCACCGGCGGATTGTCGCAAGCCGTGTATTGGCTTCAATATTTTTTCTCAGGTTCGCCCATTCCCTTCGGCGGCATGGACGTGCAACTTCATTCGGTCGCGCTCGCTGGCTGGGCGGGACTGCTCGTCACCGCGTTGAATCTCATCCCAGTTGGGACGCTCGATGGCGGTCACGTGGCGTACGGCTTGTTCGGCGATAAAGCGCGGAAGATTTTTCCCTTCGCCATCGGAACGTTGATCGCGTTGAGCATTCTCCCATCCCTGCTGACTCTTTCGCTCGAATCGTTCAACTTCAGTTGGCTTCTGTGGGTGTTCATCTTGTACTGGCTGGGCAACGTCCGCGCACAGCCGCTTGACGACATCACCGAACTCGACTCCCGCCGCCGCGTGTTGGGATTTGTGATGCTCATCGTTTTTGTTTTGCTCTTCACCCCGATCCCGATGATGGCGTATTGATGACTCCCAATCCCGAAGGGATGGTAGGATTCTAGATGAAGATGAAATGACACGAAATCCCGAAGGGATGACATAGCGACCAATGTATGTCATCCCTTCGGGATTTGAAATTTTCATATCGTCATCTATAATCATGCGACCCCTTCGGGGTCGTTGACGCTATAATCTAATTTATGCGAGTTTCAATGCCAATCAGAAAATTCCTCACCGTATTTTTGTTATTCATTTTCATTATTTCCGCCTGCGCACCGACCTCAACCGACTCAACTACGCAAACGCCTCGTCCGAGCGCGACGCCAAATATTGAAGACGTGAAAACGCCGACGCCTGCCGCGAGCCAGCTTGGCGTCGAGAAAGAAGCGTTGCGCGGGAAGCAGGTCAACGTCTGGCATCCATGGTTCGGCGCGGAGGCGAGTCTGTTCGAGTCGCAAGTCGAAAAATTTAATTCGACGAATGAGTGGGGCATCGTCGTCAACGCGGAATCAAAAGATAATTACAACGAAATTTTTTCGCAGACCTCCGCCGCGCTGGAGGAGTCCAGCAATCCGCAAATTGTGATCGCGTTGCCCGAGCACGCGCTCGCGTGGGGCGACGATGTGCTTGACCTGAATCCATACGCGCATGATGTCGAGTTTGGAATGAGCGCGCTCGACATGTCGGATTTTGCGAACGTGATCTGGCGGCAGGATGAAGTGGACGGCAAACGATTCGGCGCGCCCGCGCAACGGACAGCGCGCTTCATTCTCTACAATTCAACTTGGGCGCGCCAACTTGGGTTTGACTCGCCGCCTCAAAATTCTTCCGAGTTTGAGGCGCAAGCCTGCGCGGCGCACATCGCGCTCACGAAAGATTCCGATACCGCCAACGATTCGCTCGGCGGCTGGTTGATCGACGCGGACGCGCACAACGCGCTTTCGTGGATGTTCGCCTTCAACGGCGGCGCGCAAGAGGCAGATGGTTATCGTTTCCTCGCGCCCGGCAACATTGACGCGTTCAAATATTTGAAATCACTGCAACAAAAAAGTTGCGCGTGGGTCGCGTCGCCCGATCTCTCTGTGTATGATCGTTTCGCGGCGCGGCAGGCATTGTTCGTCACCGCGAGCCTCGAAGAATTTCCGAATCTCTCCCGCGCGTTTTCTGCCGCGAGCAACACCGACGAATGGATCGCCCTCCCATTCCCCGGCGCCGATCGCGACGCGCTCGTCGTCTACGGCTCGTCGTTCATCGTGTTCAATTCGGACGACGCGACTCAACTCGCCTCGTGGCTGTTCATCCGCTGGATGCTTTCCTCGGAGACTCAAGCGGACTGGGTGAGAAGCACGGGACTTTTCCCGCTTCGTTCCTCGACGGTGGACCTGCTCGCCGATTATTCAGCCGATCATCCCCAGTGGGCAGAAGCAGTGACGTATCTATCAAGCGGCGAAGTGACACCGCAACTTTCATCATGGCGGCTCGTACGAGTCATGTTGGAAGATGGTTTCCGTGATATGTTTGACACCATCCGCCATCCCGATCTGACAGAGGGGCAGGTGCCTGTCATTTTGACTCAGATGGATCAGACAGCGGAAGAGTTGTCGAAGTAAGTCGCGCTGAGCGGAGCGAGCCGTTAGGCGAGCGCAGACGAAGCGTCCTTCGTCTGCGGACTTCGCAACGAACGCTCAGTCCTCCGCTCAGGACGGAAGGAGTTAATATGTCCCAATCACAATATCGCGCGCGGCAGGTTGCCGCGAAGACGCATGAGGTCGTTGAATACGACCACGATGATTCAAAGCCCGGCAAGCCATTGCACATCATGGTGCCCGGCGGACTCGTCGCGTTGGGCGCGTTAGGCACGATCATCCTTGTCGCTTATCTCACCTGGATTGAAACCCGGCTTGATCAAAGCACAGGGCTGATTCTGATCGGCTTGCTCTTTCCATTTTATGTCGGCGGCGTGTTCCTGTTCAGTTATGGCTATGAGTTGTACAACATCCCTCGCGCAATTCGATTAACCGCGATCATTGTGTTCCTCACGTTGGCGGCGGTGGTGATCGTCGCTGTGTTGTTCTTCGTGTTGGGCGAGTCGAAAGGCGGCGGCTCGTCGCGGTCTTCGGGATCGAAATCAAAGGTGTCGTCAGGCGGATCGAAATCCAGTTCGGTTTCTTCGAGCGGATGGAACGCGCCGAATCTTGGAAATGTTGTCGTTTTAGGCGGCGGTGGGACACGCACACGCGAAGTGACCAAAGAAGTTGTGAAAGAAGTGGAAGTGCCGGTTGCACCGCGTTCGATCAATTGTCCGAGTTGTAATCGCGGATATGTGCCTTCTGAGGAAAAATATATTTGTCCCAGTTGCGGCGCGCCGACTCCACAAGAGTTGATCGAGGAGTCCGAGAAGCCGAGGAGCAGAGAGTAATTGGTAAGCCTGCCCTGAGCTTGTCGAAGGGTGGTAATTAGAGATTTGAGACTGGCGGCTGAAAGAGCGGAGAATTAGAGGATTGGAGAATTGAGAGTTGGGAGTAGAGACTGGAAATTTGAGATTGGAGACTGGAGATTGGAGATTGATTCATGAAGTTCATGCACATCAGTGGTGAATTCACGAAAAGGAAGTGTAATTGTCAGACTCGATCAATTCTGCTAGAGGAATTGCGCGCATTGGGGTTTCAATTTTGAAGATAGATTCCAAAGATATCCATGAGAGAGGTGGAGAGCGGGTTGGTTAGAAGAGGTTGTGTGAATGGTATTCGTATATAATGGTTGTCTTGATGATTGCTCCCTGAACTGAAATGACAATTTCCGTAGCGCAGAACCCGAATAATTTGAATGGATAAGGTTGATGTCCGCCCGTCAGTGTAAATTGATGTTTGGCTTGTGGAGTCTACAGGGATTTATTGCCTTCCTGTGGATCGTCATGATTCCGACGGATGCGGAAAACCCCGCGCTTTTCGGTTTTTCCCCCGCGCGCTTGATGTTGATGAGCGCCGCGCTCGCCCCTGCGGCGTTGTTTGCTGTACTGTCGCTCAGATACAAGGTTTTGGAGCGGCAGCCTTTCTGGTTGAAGATTATACAGCGCGAGGCGTTTTGGGACGCATTGTATGTTGCTTCTGTTGTGGTCGTGCTTTCTTCGATCCTTAGTTTGGAACTATTTAATTTACTTCACCATTCTTCTAGATATGAAGCTTACGCGCTTAGAATACAGCCGTTACAACTCTGGTTTGGTCTTTGCGGGCTTGAATGTGCATTCTTGATCGGGCGGAACAGATATGAACAAGTTAAAGGTATTTTTGACCTGTGGCGCCCTGTTTTTATTGGCTTCGTCGCCGCGCTTGGTCTATTTGTCATTTTGGGCTTTCTGATAATTATTACCGGAGTTGGTATCACTCCGATTGATAACTTAGGCGGACCACCGGTCCCTTATTTTGAATGGCAAATTCTGTTTGTTTTATTCATCATTGGAGTCATTGCTTATTTATCTCGCGCAAAGTTATTGATCAACATATCTTGGGCGCCTTTGTTGATCTACGCGCTTACTGTGTTTATTTGGTGGAGCCAGCCTATCAACCCTGGCTTTACCGCGACGCCTCCGCGCGCGCCTAATTTTGAAATTTATCCTTTTTCTGATCCTCTTTTCTACGCTCAATATGCCCAATCAGCATTGACCGGGAACGGCTTTCATTGGCCCGAAATTCCCTCGCGACCGTTTTACGACGCTTTGTTAACCTGGTTTCACTTGCTTGGAAACCAAAGTTATCTCCGTGTCATATTCGTTCAGTCATTGTTACTTGCGTTTTTTCCTGTCATACTCTACCTGTTGGGCAGGGAGATTGGCGGATGGCCCCTGGGCGTGGGACTTTCGCTATTGACGATCTTCCGCGACGTGAATTCTAACGGCGCTGTTCTACTTGCCAATAATGTTACAAATTCCAAATTGTTTCTCTCGGAATTGCCTACGGCGCTGTTCATCAGCCTGGCTACGTTGTTGTTGTTTCTTTGGCTGCGGTCTATCCATAGACCTGTCTGGCTTTCCGCATTGATAGGCGGAGTGATCGGAGTCGCCGTTCTTATTCGGTTGCAAAGTGTTGTGTTTATTTTTGTGGCGATCGCCATAACGTTTCTTATGTTTTCTGATCGTAAGCAATGGCTCATTAACACATTATTATTAGTCACGGGACTTGGCGTAGTCGTTGCCCCATGGTTCGCGCGGAATTATTTAGCCGCTGGCGGTTTCGTTTTGGACAATCCGCTATCTCAGACAATGACAATGGCGCGTCGGTGGAGCGGCAGTTGGGGCAACGAAATACTACCTCGCCTTCCGGGTGAAAATGACGCGCAGTACTCGAGCCGGCTCACGCAGATGACATTCAAGAGCCTTCTGCAGCATCCAGGTTATATTTTAGGCACGGCTGCCGATCATTTTGTCGATAATACGATCACGAGTCTTTTAGCGTTCCCGGTGCGCGATGAATTGCTTTCCCCAACCGAACTATTTTTGCCGCAACATGCGTTTTGGGATTTGCCGTTCACGAGCGAGCGGGTCTCGCGTCTTGCCATTAACATTATATTTTTTTCCCTGGGGCTTTCCGCGGCTTGGCGGCGGCTGGGGCTGATCGGGCTATTTCCTCTTTGCCTGGGTATTGTTTACAACTTGTGGACTTCGCTATTCTTTAGTTCGGGTGCGCGCTTTATTATCCCAGTAGATTGGGGTTTTCATCTATACCAATTCTTTGGCATATTGTTGTTATGTGGACTCCTTCTCTCTTTTACAAAAATTGGGAAAGACAGTTTGAAGTATTGGCTCCCGATGCGGAACGGCGCTGGCTTATCCTTGCCATCCCTGCCTTCTTTCACCCGTCGAAATTTAATCGGAAGTTTTCTGTTGCTGTTGGTTTTAGGTGGTTTTACGCCAACGACCGAATTTGTTTTTCCGCAAAAATACCCTCCAAAATCACAAAAAGAAATCCTCGAGCAAATCGGAGCAACAGCGCAACCTGGAGAGATCGCGCTGTATGGCCGCGCAATTTACCCTCGATATTACGCGGCGGGGGATGGAGAGCCTGAAACGGCAAAGTTGGGCTACGAAATAAGCGAAACCCCGCGCCTGGTATTTTATCTGACGGGTCCCAATCACTATTTGGTGATCTTTAATTTAGAGTATTCGCCGGAGTATTTCCCCAACTTGTCAGATGTCTATATGGTAGGCAAACAAGTCGATGGATACTTTTCTCCGCGTGCGGTGTTTGTGACAAAGGATGGTCGCGCCGAAATGTATGAAATGACCGATCAATGAATGCGCTATATATGGGAATTAATTCATGATAGAAAATCATAAGTGGGTAGTTTGGGGAACGCCCTTCATATTTTTGATCATATTGTTCCTTTCGTTTG
Organism: Candidatus Defluviilinea gracilis; assembly: GCA_016716235.1. Taxonomy (NCBI): domain Bacteria; kingdom Bacillati; phylum Chloroflexota; class Anaerolineae; order Anaerolineales; family Candidatus Villigracilaceae; genus Candidatus Defluviilinea; species Candidatus Defluviilinea gracilis. The sequence goes on along the minus strand of JADJWS010000003.1, from coordinate 494,672 downwards.
GATTAATGATCCCGTGGCTGGGGCATGAATTCGACGAATGGCATTTTGTTTACTATGCTACTCGCGGCGCGCAAGGCTTGACTGAAATATTTAACTACGACGGTCACCCCCAGGCAGTATGGTCGTATATTCCTAGTTTCTACTTGTTGGGCTATAACCCTGTTGCCTGGCATCTCTATTCGTTACTCTGGCGCTGGCTAGCAGTTCTCTCTTTTTGGTTATGTCTGAAGCGAATCTGGCCCGATTACCACCGTCAGACTTTTTTCGCCTCCGCTTTATTTGCGATTCACCCGGTCTTCACATTACAAATTTTCCCGATTTCGTTTTATGAAATATGGCTAGGGTATGTATTATTGTTTTTATCTTTCTTGTTTACGATCCTTGCTGTCCAGGATCTTAAAAGAAGCCGAATATTTACGATCATTTCGGTTGCGTTGGCGCTTGGACACATATTTACGTCAGAATATACATGGTTCGTTGAGTTGATGCGCCCCGCATTGATTTGGCTTGCCCTTCCTTCCGATGAGAGACCGGGGAAGAAAATCATTCATATCGCCAAAACATGGGTGCCCACAGGGGCTATTTTTGTTTCTGCAGTAGTATGGAGAGGCTTTTTTTATACCCCGTTGCGTAAATCTTTTCAGGTTCAGAGCGATCTGTTTGCAGATCCCATAAGAACCATTCTCGTATGGACCGCGAATTTCTTGCCCGATGCAAGTATCGTGCTTGTTACTTCCTGGTACAAAACCTTTAGTTCAGAATACATGTATCTGGCTCGGCCCTTCAACCTTGCTTTAATTCTATTGCTGATTCTGATATTGATCGCCGGGAGTATGTACCTGCGTCAAGTTGATCGCTTATCGCAAAACCCTGAACAATGGTCAACCCAGGCTGTTTTCTTGGGCTTGCCCAGCCTCTTATTTGGAATTCTCCCGTTTTATATTGCGTCCTATTCAATCCAGTGGACGGAGCCCCCATATAATTCGCGGTTAGCCCTGGGCATGTTGCCGGGCGCGGCTCTTATTTCCGTCGCAGTGATCGAACGAATCGTTTCTAAACAAAACCACAAGAAATTCATGATCTTGATGATTCTTGGCGCGGCGATCACTTGGCACATTCGATATACAAATGACTATAGAAAAGTGTGGGAGTATCAGTCTAACTTTCTTCAGCAACTGATATGGAGGGCTCCAGGAATAGAAGGGAATACAGCGTTATTTGTTTGGCAGCCCTCCCTGCCCGATATTGGCAACTCGGAGGCTAACTTTGCGTTTTATGGAGATTTCTCCCTTAGTCTGGCTGTAAATTCATTGTATGAACCAAATCCGGTTGCTGCTGAAAACAGACTATCGTACTGGTATTATTTCGTATCGGGTGAATCCGCCACTGGAATGGATAATAGCCCGTTGCGAATGGAGCACGCAACAACCTATTTTGAGGGAAATTCATCCGATAGTTTGTTCTTTTATTATGACCCACGAAACGATCGCTGTTTGCACTTGGTTACTCCTGAAGATCAGTATTATAAGCAGTATCCGGGGACCATCAAAGAAATTGCATCACAGGTCGCGGTTGATAGAATTCTCCCGGAAACAAGACAAAATATAAACCTGCGAGACGATATCTTTAACAGCGGAAAGAAAACCTGGTGTTACTTTTATCAAAAAGCTGAATTAGCGCGTCAATATCAACAATGGGACGAAATCAAGCCGTTGTGGAATGGCGCAGTTAGTAATAATCTGCAAACGACAATTGGCGTGGAGTATATTCCTTTTATTGATGGCTTTGCTCATCTTTCTGATTGGCAGATGGCGGCAGAGTTGACAGTATCAGCCAACAAACTCTCGAAAGCCATGAGTTCTATCCTTTGCCCTCTTTGGAACGAAATAGAACAAACAACATTCGATTCAGTGAAAAGAGACGAAACGATCAGGCAGGTCGAAATAGAACTTGAATGCGCCAGCCCGTAACCATTCCAAGTCTCATCCGTTTAGCTGTTGCTTCCAGTGATTACCGCCTTGGGGTGGCGATGTCGCTTTTGTTCGATTATTGTGGCGCCATATTTTGATTCGATCTTCTCCTCTGGATAATAAGTGTGACTGCGTTTTTGAATGTGGTAAAATCTCGCTCGCACGCGGGAGTCGCCAAGTGGTAAGGCATCAGCCTTCCAAGCTGATATTCGTGGGTTCGAATCCCATCTCCCGCTCAAGTTCGGTGAGCAGTGATCAGTTTGTCAGTTATCAGTAGAAATTACTGTTGCGCTGATTGCTGATCACTGATTACTTTATCACTGAAACGAGGGCCCATGGCGCAGCGGTTAGCGCAGGCGACTCATAATCGCTTGGTCGTAGGTTCGAATCCTACTGGGCCCACTTTCAATTTACGATTTCAGATTGACGATTTTCGATTATGGATGGACGATTTGTGCCGCGCTGGATGGCGGCATTTTGTGTTAACATGAGAACCAGATTTGGCTTGCCATGAAAAAGATTTCCATCGTAATTCCCGTCTATTTCAACGAATCCAACCTGCCTGATACCATTCCTCAACTTCTTTCCTTGGAGGAGAAACTCGCGGAGTATTCTCTCGAACTTGTTTTTGTGGACGACGGCTCAGGAGATCGCTCGCTTGACGTTCTGCGGGACTATCAATCCCGGAGCCCGGAGAGAATCAAAGTCGTCAAGTTGACTCGCAACTTCGGTTCGATGTCCGCTATTCAGGCTGGGTTCACGGTGGCGACCGGCGACTGCGTCGGCATGATCTCCGCCGACTTGCAGGATCCGCCGGAGATATTTCTGGACATGATCTCTCACTGGGAAAAGGGGAGCAAAGCCGTCTTCGCCGTTCGGCAGGATAGGGAGGAGCATCTAGTTCAAAAGATGTTGTCCAATACCTATTATTCGCTGATCCGAAAGTTCGCGCTTGCCGATTACCCCAACGGCGGATTTGACTTTTTCCTCGTTGACCGTCAGGTGGCTGCCGACCTCAACCGCATTCAAGAGAAAAACACGAACATCATGACCCTCGTCTACTGGCTGGGATATAAACCTGTGATGATTCCCTACATCCGCAGGCAAAGGACAAAAGGAAAATCCCGCTGGACGCTGGCAAAGAAAGTCAAACTTTTCATTGATACTTTTGTGGCTTTTTCCTTTGTCCCGATCCGCATCCTTTCCGCGCTGGGACTGCTCGTGGCGGTGGGGTCATTCATCTATGGCGGCTACGTTTTGTTTTACTGGTATTTTTACGGGATCGAGGTCAAAGGCTATGTGCCGATTGTTGTCGCGCTGGCGTTTAACTCGGGTTTGCAAATGGCAATGCTCGGCGTGTTAGGCGAATACCTGTGGCGCACACTCGACGAAGTCCGCCGGCGACCTCAATTTGTGATTGACGAAATTTATCAAGAACCTCAACAGGCAGACTCTGAAAAATAAGAAAGTGGCGAAACCTGTGCGCAAAAGGCTTCTTCGCCACAGAGATCATAGAGAAAAAATCTCAAAATCTCTGTGCGCTCTGTGGCTTCACGCGCCAAAGCCGCCACTCCAAAAATAACGGAGATTGAATGGCTGATTTTTTTTCACATCCGAATTCAATTGTTGAGTCCACGCAGGTCGGAAAAGCGACGCGCGTGTGGGCGTTTGCCCACGTGTTACCCGGCGCGGTGATCGGCGAAGACTGTAACATTTGCGACCATGTCTTCATTGAAAATGACGTGGTGGTTGGGGATCGAGTCACGGTCAAATGCGGCGTGCAGTTATGGGACGGCATCCGCCTGGAAGACGATGTGTTCGTGGGACCGAACGCCACGTTCACGAATGATCCGTTTCCCCGCAGTAAAAAATATCCGCAGGAATTTTCCAGAATCGTCGTTCAAAAAGGCGCTTCGATCGGCGCGAATGCGACCATCTTGCCCGGCATCACGATCGGGCAAAATGCGATGGTGGGCGCGGGAGCGGTGGTCACAAGGGATGTTCCTCCGAACTCAATCGTCATGGGCAACCCCGCGCGGATCGTGAACTATGTGACCGAAAGTTTTCACACCGAAGAGACTCTTGCGCAACCCGCGAGCGGGAATCAGGATCTGCCGGTGAAAGGCGGTGTGTTGATTCGCCTGCCCGAGATCACAGACCTGCGCGGCAGTTTGTCCTTTGCTGAATTTCCCGGTCTGCTTCCGTTCGAGCCGCGCCGTTTTTTTATGATCTACGATGTGCCGAGCAAGGACGTGCGCGGCGAACATGCTCACAAGGAATTGCATCAACTTCTTGTGTGCATCAAAGGCGCGTGTTCTGTTGTGTTGGATGACGGAAACGTTCGCGCCGAAGTGAGGCTGGACAAGCCGACCCTCGGGCTTCACATCCCGCCGATGGTTTGGGCGACCCAGTACAAATTCACGTCCGACGCGGCTCTTCTCGTGTTCGCCTCCGATGTGTACAAAGCCGATGATTACATCCGCAATTACAACGAATATTTGGAATCGGTTTCCAAATGAAAACATCCGTTCCTTTTCTCGATATGAAAGCGCAGTACGATGAACTGCGAGAGGAAATCGATCAGGCGTATCAGCGCGTGATGGATTCGGGTTGGTATATTCTCAGCGACGAAGTGCGCGCGTTCGAGCAGGAATTTGCAGATCGTATCGGCGTCAAGCATTGTGTGGGTGTAGGCAATGGACTTGAAGCGCTTCAATTAATTTTCATGGCGTATGGAATTGGCGCGGGGGATGAAGTGATCGTGCCGTCCAACACGTACATCGCGTCGTGGCTGTCGGTCTCCTATGCTGGAGCGACACCGATTCCCGTCGAACCGAATCCGTTGACTCACAACAGTGATCCGTCGCGTATCGCCCAAGCCATCACCAAGCGGACGAAGGCGATCATGCCGGTGCATCTATATGGTCAGCCAACGGAGATGACTGAAATTTGGAAACTTGCCGAGGGACATGGACTGCGCATTGTGGAAGATTCCGCGCAAGCGCACGGCGTGAAGTACATGGACAAGATGGCGGGAAATTTAGGCACTGCCGCCGCGTTCAGTTTTTATCCCACAAAGAATCTCGGCGCGTTCGGCGACGCAGGCGCGGTAACCACCAACGATGATGAACTGGCGGACAAAATTCGCGTGTTGCGAAATTACGGATCGCGTAAAAAATATTACAACGAGGTGAGGGGACATAACTCGCGGCTCGACCCATTGCAAGCCGCGTTCTTGCGCGTGAAGTTGAAATATCTCGATGAATGGAATATGCGTCGAGCGAAACTTGCCAGTTACTATTGCGAACGCCTCAACGGACTGCCCGGGCTTGGCTTGCCGATCACCGCGCCGCAGACGGAACATGGCTGGCACATCTTCGTCGTTACCCACGATAATCGCGATAAACTCAAATCATATCTTGATGAACACGGCGTGGACACGTTGATTCACTATCCCGTCCCGCCGCATCTGTCTAAAGCGTATGCCGACCTCGGTTACAAAGCGGGCGATTTTCCTCTTGCAGAAAAACTTGCAAACACTGTGTTGAGCCTGCCGATCGGTCCGCATGTGACACGAGAACAAGCCGATGTTGTGATCGAACGGATCAGGGAGTTTTGCCTCTCAAGCAGGTCGTGACTTGACGATGGAAAAGCGGTCTTTCATCCGCAAGAAGAACTTCTCAAATGCTTCGTATGAGATGACAGACATAATCACCGTGATCAGAAACGAAAGCAATAGCCCGGCGACACGATACGGAAGATCGCTGGACGGGTCTATGTTCTGTTTGATAACTTGATAAGCAAGATAAATCCCCAACTTGTGATACACATATAACCCATACGATATCTTTCCAAGGTAGGCGAGCGGCTTGACCCTGAGCAGGGGCGAGAGCGCCCAAAGATTTCCTTGCGTCAGCGAATGGATGATGAGCGATGTGCCGATTCCCACGAGCGGATAGGTTAGCATCAAGTCCCATTGAATCTTTGTCACATTAGGCAGCTGTGTTACCTGCCACAGCGCGAGGATGCCGAGCGCCAGCCAGATGAGATTCGGGATTTTCTTCAACGGCTTATCGAGTACGCCAAGCCCGATGACGATTCCCCCAAGTACGGAATCAAAATGGGAAAACGGCAACACCCAAATATCGGGATGGTTCGTGCCGCGATAGATCATGAAGGCGCGGATGAACGTCCCGAGCAAACCCATGCCCAGCAGAATCAAACCTGCGACAGACGTCTTTCGACGATATAAAAATAGCAAGACCCACGGGATGAATAAATAGACCTGTTCTTCGTATGAAATAGTCCATAGGTGATTTGAGTAGAGGATTGCGTTGTTGTATCCCCAACGCGCCGCCATGAAGTTGTCGGTAAAGGTCAACATTCCCAGCGCGCGCGTGGTCAACGAGTTGCTCCACCCCTCCTGTTGAACCGTCAATGTGACTGCGATAAGGAAGAACAACACATACAGGGGCCAGATGCGGAATGCGCGGCGGATATAAAAATTCTTGACCGTTACGGTTCCTGTCGCTTGGTATTCTGCATACAACAACCGCGAGAATAAAAAAGCGGAGAGGCATAGAAACAGATCAACGCCCATCCAACCGTACTTTGCAACGACCTCCCAGGATGGAATAAGGGCTGAGTATCCCGCGTGATGGATAAGCACCAACAAGAAGGCAAAAAAACGCAGGCTGTCGAGTTCGGGAATATAAAATCCGCTTTTTTTCATTGGCATTTCATAAGGACATCGCTTACGCAGTTGGCGGGCAGTTGTACTGCCGCCGCCGCAGTGCAACTACGGCGCAACAGGTTCAACTGCGTAAATCCGAAAGGATAAGTTTTTTCACACAGAACGCCCGATATGTTATCATGGTTTCAACCCCGAGGAATCATGTCGCCTTATATTGCCACTCTTCTTACCTTTGCCATTGCCATCGCCTTCCTCCGCCTCATGGATTTTCTCGCCCATCGCGGCGTGATCGAAAGCCGGTTGAGTCGAAAACTCATCCACATCGGCACGGGTCCCATCTTTGTCTTGTGCTGGCTCATGTTTACCGATGTGTCCATCTCTCGCTGGCTTGCCGCGCTCGTGCCGCTGGTCATCACACTTCAATTCGCGCTGGTCGGCTTGGGCATCATCAAAGACGAAGCCGCGGTTAAAGCCATGTCGCGGACGGGCGATCCGCGCGAGATCTTGCGCGGTCCGCTATTTTATGGGATCGTGTTTGTCGCCATGACGTTGATCTACTGGAAGGATTCGCTCATCGGCATCCCCGCCTTGATGATCCTCTGCGGCGGCGACGGGATCGCCGACATCGTGGGGCGCCGCGTCAATTCTCCGAAGTGGTTCTGGTCGCGCGAAAAAAGCGTTGCCGGCTCCCTCAGCGTTTTCCTCGGCGGCTGGCTGTTGACCATGTTCATCTTCACAATTTACGTGTGGCTGGGCGCGTTCAGCGGACCCACCACGCGCTTTGTTATCCCTGTTGCTCTTGTAGCGTTAGCGGCAACGCTGATCGAGTCGCTTCCGTTCAAAGATATTGACAACATTACCATCGCTCTCGCTTGCGCGTTCATCGGACAACTCGTATTCTAGCAACATAATTACTCCCAAGCTTAAGGAATCAGCCACAGATTACACGGATTCTCGCGGATTTTAATTTTTCTGTCTCGAGTTGAGAAAGACTAAAGCCGACCAAATTGAAACTGGTCGGCTTTTTTCGTGTAAATTCGTGAAATCCGTGGCTAAAAGCTCGAAAGATTTAATTCAGGGTGAGTCATGTTTCAACCAACCTGCTCTTCCTCATCCTTTTTCAAAATCATCACGCGATAACTCTCGGCATACTTCATGCCTTTGTCTTTCGCTTCCTCCGCCGCCCAATCTGTTATCCATTTGCCGACTTCATCAACGGGAATTTGACTCGCGTGTTGTTGCAACGCTTTGATCTTCAGTTCCAACGTCTCGGTGATGTCAACCCACGTGTCCGACTTTTCCGAGCCGTGGACGTATAAGCGCTTCACCTCATGTGGTTCATACCCCGCTTCGAGCAGGTCCGTGAACATCAGCCGACTCCCCGCCGACGGGAAGACTGCCGTCGTTGCCGCCTCCGCCGAGGCGCGATGATCGGGGTGGTTGATATATTCATTGCCGTAAAACCACGCTTCGGGGTTGCCGCAGAGGACTGTATCAGGCTTGAATTGGCGGATGAGGCGCGTCAGGTCCTTGCGGAGTTGCATCGTCGGCTCCAATTCCCCATCGGGGTAGCGCATGAAAATCGTCTCTTTGACTCCAAGCACGGCGCATGCCGCGAGTTGTTCCTTTTCGCGCAGTTCAGCGAGTTCATTTTTGTGACGTCCATCCTTCGCGGGATCGTTCGACCCTGAATCGCCGCTGGTGATGACAACGCAAATAATTTCACATCCCGCCTTTGCCCATTTCGCCAGCGTGCCGCCGATGCCGAACTCCTGGTCGTCGGGGTGCGCTTGGATGGTCATTGCGATTCTTGGTGTGTACTCTTCTGGCATAAGTTCTCCTGTGATTCGCGCTGAGCGGAGGGTCGAGCGTTAGCGAGACCCGTAGTCGAAGCGCTTCTTTCCAACCACCAACATCTTATTTTGTATCTTGAACACTTTGAAAAACAATTTTACGAACGGCAATATTACATTGACAAGCAATTGCGACTTGAATAATTTCTTCAAATAAAATTCGTACGGGAAAGACAACTCGTGGAATTTATGCAAGTCGATCACTTCAAACCCAACGGACTCAAACAACCGCTTCATTTCGCTTGTCGAAAAGATCTGCTTGTGCCCGAACAAATGCGACGAGTACATCGCGTTCAAAAATGTCGGAAACCTGCCGCCGCTGAGACGGTACGTCAACGCGCCGAAACGGTGATAAAAACTATCGCGGCAGGGAGTATCGATCAGCAACAAGCCTCCCTGCTTCAACACCCTCGCCGCGGATTGCAACGTCTGCAACGGATAATTCACATGTTCGATCACATCCCACAACGTGACCGCGTCGAAGTGAGTCGCGTAGCCAGATTGCCAATACTCATTTTCTATCGGATGTTTCTCTATAACGAGTCCGTGTTTGACTTTGGCATAGCGCGCGCGGCTGTCGCTGAGTTCGATTCCGATCACCTCCGCGCCTTGTTGTTTCAACAATGAGAGAAATAATCCGCCGCCGCAACCGATGTCGAGTACTTTGGCATCTTGGAGGGGGAGGTGCGCTTTGACGATGTTCGCCTGGGTATCGAATTTTTTCGCGTTCGCTTGTAACTGCGTCTCGATGTACGCGGCAACTTCATCGGTCAGTTGGGAGGCGTCGACCTCAGGCGGGATGTCTTCCACAGGGTCGAGATAATCAATGAAATGGAATCCGTTTTTTGAAACGAAGACATTCGCATTTTTCAACTTGTATGCCAAACGCCCGCCCTCACGCGGATTCTTCTTCAGCGCGTCTATGTTTTCCATGGTCATAGGGAGCGATTGTAACCGAAATGCTGGAGACGACAGTTCAAACTCAAACTGTTGATCCAGCGGTTTTGGGGTCGGGAAATTAATAACTGCTGTTACGCAGTTGAAGTCAAGGCGGCTCTCGTAATGCGACATGTATGCCGCTCTTGCGGCGGAACAGCCTAAAACGCGAGATAAATCTCGCGTTACGACCATTAGATCGTTATGTATGGGTGAGATCGAGCCCGATGTTGATCGTCGCCGCATAACCGTTTGTGTGATCGCCTGCGATGTCGAGCAATAACTGGTCGCCGCCGTTGTTGAAGATGCCATCGGAGGCGTTGAACGTGTTGCGTTGCCCTCTCGCCGCGTAGGGTTGCGCGGAATACACTTGATCTGAAAGCGATTCGTCGAAGAAGAACTGCGATACGAACTCATACGCGTTCCCGTTTGCGCCCGTCGCGCGGATCATAAAGTGGATGTGAACCGTTCTGCCTGAATACCAGCCCGGATAAATGGTGAGGAACTGCGCCTTGCCTGTGGCGTCCGTCAGTTGATAGCCGCGCAAAAATTTTTGACCGACGGTGTTGAATGCCCGATCTGTTACGCCCGAATACACGCCAGCCGCGTCGCAGTGCCAGATGTCCACCTGAGCGCTTTCAATAGGGTTGCAACTGTTTTGCGACACATCGTACACGCCAATTGCCAGCGTCAGGGGCGCGCCTTCCTTTACCGAATTATCCGAAGGTTCAGCGCGGATGTCGGAACGATTCAATTGCTTATCCACGAAATACGGTCCAAGTGTTAACTCGGGGCGTACCACACAGGAAAGCGCCTCGGCAGTTGCAGGCAAGTTTTGCGTAGTTGGCGCGACTGTTGAAGTCAACGCGGGGAACAAGGTGCTTGTCAGTTGAGGAGCCGCGCACGACGCAAGAAATGCCGCGCCTCCCACGCCCAACAACTTGAGCATATCTCTTCGGCTGAGGATCAATCCTACGGGTTTGTCGTCGTTATCCATGAAATCTCCTTTTATATTTCGCAGTATCATACACAGAAGATTTTAGAACAGGATGAAAAACATCCATGTAGATTTCGCGCGGGCGTCACGACCGCGGCGCGGTTTCGAGCGGTTTGATGCGCTTCCAATTCCCAGCCGCGAATGCCGCCAGCCCAAGCAATTCCAAGATTCTTCCCGCGAAGACAAGCCCGGTCGCCGCCAGCAGACTCTGCCCAGCCGCGAGAAGTATGCCGCTATTCAATAACATAAATGCCGCCCAACTTAGTTTTTCGTTTCCACGCGGAGAGTCGCTTGAAAAACGGGGCGCGATCCAGAAGACCATGCCCATGGCTAATTGCGCCATCCAGCCCATGAACGCGAATTCGATATGCAGAGGCAATAAATTCCAAAGCGCTGGCAGGTACATAATTCCCTTATTTGCCAGCAACAGCCCGCCAACGGTAAACCCCAGCACGGCATAGATCAGCGATGCGCGAATAAAGTAAACGCTCAGGCGGGGCATCTATCGTTCCTTGACGCGGGTCCAGGTGTTGATGGCAAAGCCGACGCCGGCGAGCCATTGCAAAAGAGCGGAGGCGACCAACGTCCAGCCGGTCAACGCGGAGGGGGCGGCGGCGTTGATCGGTTCGGCGACAATCCGCAAAACCAGGCCCGCGTTGAACGTGATGAAGGTTGCCCAGCCCAGCCATTCGTGCCCGCGCGGTTTCGCAAGGTTGAATTTGGGGAACATCCAAAAAGCCACGCCGAAGATCAATTGCGTGAGCCAGCCGAAGGTGAGCATGTGAAAGTAGGCGGGGAAAAACCCGGTAAGGGGATTTCTTAACGGTAACGCCAGAAGTATTCCCGCGACGAGCGCGAAGAGCAAATACAAGAGGGCGGCTTTCAAGAACCATCGGGTAAGGGTTGGCATTAGGCGCTTTTCCTGTTGAGAACGGAATACACGGTCATGCCTAGAAACATCAGGATGGCGACTTCATTGAGCAACCCGCCAAATTTGCGGATCTCCACTTGATTGGTCAGGTCGCCTGTCACGCGCAGGAGCAGGGAAAGATGTAGAAGCGCGAGATGACCATAAAAAGCGGGATAAAAATTGATCGGCGCGCCTAGGATGGCGGGGAAGATGATCGGCGCGTGACCGAAGATCATGGACATCACGAAGCCGACAAAGACCGTGTGCAAGACCGCGTCGTATAGCGGACCCGCGTAGGTTGCGCCATACATTAATTGGAGTATCCCCCCGATGCCCATCCAGATGAATCCGCTGAAGAGGCAAAAGGCGATGTAACGAGTCAACGGGATGGGGTGACGGATGTTTCGCGCGGCGAGATCGTTCTTGAGAAACCATAGCGACAGCGCCAACATGACGAGTCCGCTGAGGCGCGCGCCCCAGTTTGCGTTGAACATGGAAAGGACCGTGCCGGCGAGAAGGGCGAGGGCGAGAACGCCGAAGATTTGAATCTGCCCGCGCGTGGGACGCAGGACGCGGCTGAGTTCGAGCCGTTCTCCGCCGATCGTCAAGATGAGATAGCAGATCCACCAATGCGCGAGTTGGTAGATGGGAAATCCAGAGATCCATAAGATGTTGCCGATTACCCAAGCCGCCATGCCGACCGCCATGGTGATGGTGTGGATGACGGGTTCGCGCCGCACCATCACGATCAGGATGAAAAGCGCGACAACACTGCCGAGGGTCATCAAGATGCCGCCGAGAGGCGGCGCAAACAGGAGGCTGACCCAGCCAACCCCGCAGGCGAGAGGCGCGGCGAACATCCATTTTCTGGAGCGAAGCGGAAGCCCCGCGTATTCGTTGCGGGGTGAGTTGATGGCGACCGCGCGTTCGAGCGGGATTAATACGCCGAGGAAACCGGAGATCATGAGCGGTCCGTGCGCGAGCGCGAGGGTGGGGAGGGTGGGGAGCGCCCAGCCTAAACGCAATAAGCCCGCCCACATGGCGAACAGCAGGGCAAGGATGGCAAGCGCGAGGAAGGGAATGAAGCGGGTTTGAAGTTTCATTGAGGCTGTTTCATCCTGTGGTTTGATTACCTTACACTTTCAAAATTGGGACGCTGATTCACGCTGAAAACGCAGATTTTCTCCCTTTGGAATCAGTGAAATCAGCGTTTTCACCTGCCCGTGCGGGCGGTGCAAAGGTCTGCGTCCAAACGCATTCTGTAAGGTAATCAGTCCGGTGGTTTGGAAATAAATAACGGAGACCCAGAGGTCTCCGTTAATGATATGGAATTTTGGAAATGGGTCAACCCAAAAATCTAATGTCCTCCGCCGGATTCAACCGTGCCATCGAAAATTTCCGGGTCTGCTTCTCCTGTGACGTGGAGCACGCCCCAGGCGCCTCGGTCTACGCGAGCAAGCGCGTGGTCGACGAGCACATAGTTGCCGGGGAAATCCACCTTGAATTCGATCATCACCGCGCCGCCTGCGGGGATCAGCGTGGTTTGCAGTCCCTCTGCGGGTGGGCTGATCAGGTCGCCCTCGCGATAGACCCGGTCGAAGATTTCGCCGATCACGTGGAAACTGGAGACAAGATTTACGCCGCCGTTGCCTACGTAGAAGCGCACCGTGTCGCCGACTTCGGCGCTCATGTTATCTGCTAATGCGCCGGTCTTGCCATTGAAGACAATATATTGCGGTTTGCCATCGAGATAACCTTCCGTATCGAATAGTTGCAAACCCTGACGACCAAGCGCGCCTTCGGTGTAAAACTCGCCTTGCATGATATAGAATTCCTTGTCTACAGGAGGCAGACCGCCTTCGGGTTCGACGAGGATCAACCCATACATGCCATGCGTCATGTGCAGGCCGGCGTTGCCGAACGCGCAGTGGTAGACGTAGATACCGGGGTAGAGCAGTTTGAATGTGATTTCTTTGGAATCTCCGGGGGCAACGATGGTAGCCGCCGCGCCTCCGCCGGGACCTGTGGCGGCATGGAAATCTACGTTATGTGGGTGCAGGCTGGTTGGGTCGTTGTGAATTGTTAGGTGGACGGTGTCTCCCACCTTTCCGCGGATGAACGGACCCGGCACGGCATTGTCGAACGTCCAATAGTTCATTGTGGCGCCGTCAGCCAATTCCGCGATGACCTCGGTGGTGGTGAGGTTCACCTCGATCATGCCGTTCTCCCCGTATACTACAGAAGGCGGCACATCGTTTGGATCGCGGGAGATATTCTCCACCCGGGCAAAGTTATTGAAGTTCCTGAAAAAGTGATAGACGTTTTCGAACGGCAGATTGGGGGCTTCGCCCGGTCCGAACGCGCGGAGAGAGAGGGGGTATGCCAGTTCGTCCGGCATTCCGTGCGGCACATAGAACGCGATCGAAACACCGATGAAGATGGCGACCAATGCCGCGGTGATCTTGCGCGAATGAGCGCGGCGGAGCATCAAAAAGATAAAGATTGCCGCGAACACGTAGGCAATAATCAGCCCGAAGGCTTCCACAATGTATTGCCAAAGGTATGAGAGTATTTCCATGTTTGTCTCCTTTATCGGGCTATTTCGCCCGGCTATCTATGAATTGCTTGTTTCTTGCGCTGATTGTATGCAGGCGCAATTTTCTAGATAGTGATAATCTTCACTAATTGTAACCGATTTTGTCATAATTTGGATGATATTTGTCATATTTTAGCGTACGGCTTGATGTTCAACCTGAGAGCAGGAGAGAATTCGATGATTTGCTTTGTCAGGGGTAAAATACGCTTATTCCACGCTTAGGAGAGTCTTCATGACTATTGCCTTGAACGGATCGTCCCTCACCATTGAAAAACTTGTTGCTATCGCGCGAGATAACGAAGAAGTTGAACTAGCCCCCGAAGCGCTCGAACGGGTCAAAGTCTGCCGCGCCATGCTGGAGGAGAAACTCGCCAAGAAAGAGATCATGTACGGCACGAACACCGGCATCGGCGAGTTTTCAGAAAAGATTCTCAATGACGATCAGGTGAAAGAGTTCCAAAAATATTTGATCTACAACCACGCGGCAGGGATCGGCGATCCGCTTCCGATTCCCTTCGTCCGTGCGGCATTGGCGGGGCGGATCAACGTTCACGCGCACGGGAATTCTGGGTGCCGGCCTGAGATCACGCTGACCTTCGTCGAAATGCTGAACAAAGGCGTGACGCCGGTGGTCTGCACGAAAGGTTCCGTTGGCGCGAGCGGCGACCTTGCTCCGATGGCGCAAGCCGCGCTGTTGTTGATGGGGGAGGGCGAAGCGTTTTACGACCCCGACGGTGCCGGGGCAGGCGGCGAGCGACTCTCAGGGTCCGAAGCGATGCGGCGGGCGGGAATCAAAGTCCCGGGTCTGCAAGCGCGCGACGGACTCGCCGCGATCAACGGCTCCAATGTGTTGACCGCCATCTCCGCGTTGCACATCTACGAGATGGAACGATTCATCAAGCAAGCCGAGATCGCCGCGGCAATGACGATCGAAGCGTTACTCGGCAACCTCAAACCATACAACACAAAACTTCACGAACTGCGCGGGTTCAGCGGCGCGATCACGTCTGCAAAAAATTTGATGAAAGTGTTGGAAGGATCTGACTTGAAATCGGGCAAGATGAAAACGAAAGTGCAGGACGCGTACTCGATGCGTTCGACCCCGCAAGTGATCGGCGCAGCGCGTGATGCGATTGCGTATGCGCGTTCGCAAGTGGAGGTCGAGTTGAACGGCGTCGGCGACAATCCGATCTTTATCCCCGAAGAGAAATTGACTCTCACCGGCGCGAACTTTCAAGGGAGTCCCGTTTCGCTTCCGATGGATATGGCAGGCGCGGCGATCACGATGGTGTGCGTGTTATCGGAGCGGAGACTCAATCGCCTGACGAATCCCGCTCTTTCGCAGGGACTGCCTGATTTCCTCGCCCACGAGCCGGGCTTCTACTCCGGGATGATGCTCAGCCAATACACCGCCGACCATTTGATCGTTGAACAGAGAATCTTATCCGCGCCCGCGAGCGTTCAATCCATCCCTGCCGCGGCGGATCAGGAAGACTTCGTTTCGATGGGTATGAACACTGCCTTGAAGAACGAACAAATTCTAGACAACGCTTACGGAGTTTTAGGAATCGAATTCATGGCGGCGGCGCAAGCCATGGATTTCCGTCAGTTCCTGCCGGGGCATGGAACGAAACGCGCGCGCGAAATCATCCGCAAATACGTGGAGCATCTCGAAGTGGATCGTCCGTTGTACAACGATCACAACGCGATGAAGAAGTTGGTGAAGTCGGGGGAGATTTTGGCGGAGGTGGAGAAGACGGTGGGGGAGTTGGGATAGTGAAACAAAGTGACTGTCACTTTCAAGGTGACCGTCA
This sequence comes from Candidatus Defluviilinea gracilis, assembly GCA_016716235.1. Taxonomy (NCBI): domain Bacteria; kingdom Bacillati; phylum Chloroflexota; class Anaerolineae; order Anaerolineales; family Candidatus Villigracilaceae; genus Candidatus Defluviilinea; species Candidatus Defluviilinea gracilis. The sequence continues at coordinate 478,903 of JADJWS010000003.1, read as the reverse complement.
CTTTTCAGACAAATAGTTCAACACCCCGTTCCCCGCCGCGTAGCCGCTGGAGAAACATGCCGTCAGCAAATATCCACCGGTTGGCGCTTCCCAATCGAGCATTTCACCGGCGCAGAAAACGCCGGGCAAATTCTTCAACATCAGGTTTTCATCGAGCGCGTCAAACGTCACGCCGCCCGCCGTGCTAATCGCCTCATCCAATGGGCGCGGAGCGACGAACGGCACGGGCAAGGCTTGGATGAATCCCGCGAGTCGTTTCGCGTCTGAGAAGTCCTCTTTCGATACGAACTCGCGCAGTAATCCCGCCTTCACCCCCTTGATTCCCAGCGTTTTTTCCAAATAACTTGCCAGTGACCTCGACCCGCGCGGACGCGATAATTTTTCTGTCAACCATTCCAGTGTGCGGTCGGGTTGTAGGTCTAACAGAACGGTCGCTTTGCCTCTCGCATAAATTTCATCGCGGATGAATGTCGACGCGCTGTAGATCAACCCGCCCTCCACGCCTTCTTTTGTCACGATGAACTCGCCTTGTTGACGAAACTCGCCAAACGATAAAATAACCGATTTGATCGGATGCCCTTCGAACTTCTCTCGAAAATGCGGACTCCACTCCACATCGAATCCGCAATTGGATGGAGACAACGGTTCGACCTCCGCCCCAGCCTGTTTCAACCAGTCAACCCACGCGCTATCTGAACCGAGTCGGCGCCAACTCCCGCCGCCGAGGGCAAGGACTGTCGCATCCGCTTTGACATGCGCATCTCCATTGGGCGTGACGAAGCGTAGAGACCCGTCGGGTAGAAAACCTGTCCACTGGTGACGCAGGTGAAACGTCGCGCCTGAATCGGTTAATCGTCTCAGCCACGCCCGCAACAGCGGACTCGCCTTCATCCCTTTGGGAAAGACGCGCCCCGAAGTCCCGACGAAAGTTTCGATGCCCAATCCATGCACCCATGCGCGGAGTTCGTCCGCGCCGAATTGTTTTAGCAGAGGTTCGATCTCTTTGCGGCGGTTGTCATATCTTGCAACGAACACCTCGAACGGATCGGAATGTGTGATGTTCAACCCGCTTTTGCCCGCCATCAAAAATTTGCGCCCAACAGACGGCATGGAATCGTACACATCCACTTGTACGCCGCGCGCGCAAATGACCTCCGCCGCCATCAAGCCCGCCGGTCCGCCGCCGATGATCGCTACTGATTTTTGCATGGGGTCATTATAAAGACAATCTCCCGAATTTGCGCTGAATCAAAACACGCACACCGATAACCCGTGTACGTGTTTTCTTGTGTATTTGTTTCCGTAAATCCTTCTACGGCTCCACGCTGAGAATACCATCCGCGAGATTCATTCTTTAGACGTTATCGGAAATAATTTTTCGGACGCGGATTGACGCGGAAAACGCGGATTTTTTCTTCTTTATCAGCGTTCATCGGCGTTTATCCGCGTCCTACAAAAGAACTTAGGCCTATTACCGATAAAGTCTTTTATCTACGACCGATTCACATCTCCTTTAGGATCTCAACGCGCTTTTGTTCATACTCCGCTTCGCTGATCAGATTCGCATCGCGCATGCCCTTCAATTCCTTCATGCGATCCAACGCATTCAACGACGATTTGGTCCTCGCGCCTCGATCTTTGAATTCCAAATTGGTTTGGTGAATTTGTTCAGCCAGGTCGAGCTCCCAATTGGGCTTGGGTGTCATATCGTCCTGAATTGGCAAGACGCGAGAAGCAAGCTTGTACATCCATATCTTCCAGCCCGCATAAATAACGAGGAAAAGCAAAAAGCCATAGATCAACCCGGCATACAAACTCATGGGGAAGAGACCCAACTCGACCTTTTCTCCGGTAGTGTTGTCCACGCAATACCACGTCAGCGTTGTGACCGTCTCCACCGGCGAGGGATGGTAATCCTGCGTTACCAACTGCATTTCTCCGCGCGGACAAATGAACGGCTTGGCGATGCGGTTCATGGAGGGAAAGACCGCGCCGAATCCGATCGAGATGGCGGTGACGCCCATGAAGAGACACCAGATAAAGAGCAAAGATATACCCATCCAATTATTTTTCATTGATAGACTCCTTGAGGATGAGTATATTCCTTTTTGATTTTCCGCGTATGCTCGAAAAGTCACACATCTGTATGTGATGTGAGAGACGTAGACGCATACGCTTCAGAATGAATCAAAACACGCACACAAACTACCTGTGTGCGTGTTTCCTTGTTTACCTGTTTTCGTTTTCTACGGCTCCACGCTTACCACGCCGCCCGCGAGATTCATGTTCAACGTCCATGTGCTTCCGGTGGTGAATTGCTGAAATTCAGACACTGAACTTGCTGTGTATGTTTCTTGCGAGCCATCATCGGTTAGAAAATACACGGTCAGCGTTTCGGATGTGTCTCCCAAGCGTTGATCAGAGGAAACGTTTGGACTTTCATAGACCGGTTGCAGGTTATGCCCATCGAGCGTGTACGTTTGGATCGTCGTCCATTCGTCAACGGTATACGAACAATATGTTTCCGTCTCGGTGTGACATTCCTCCACAACTTCCGAGTAGCCGTTGCCTTTGTCAACTGTCTTTTGTTCGCAGACATCGCGGCTTTCATCGTGACATGAAACATTGTACGCGTCGGAAGGCGCATTACCGCGTTCATTGTTGTAATGCACCGGCTGAACTTCCTGCACAGGGACCGAAGTCTGCCAGTACACATCCGTCACTGTGGCTTGTACCGACGAAGTGGGAAAGACGAAGAAGACTAACACGCCAACGCAAATGATCGCCAAACATCCCAGCACCGCCGCCGCGATGATCCACGGCGCGCGCGATGACTTTTTCCCGGTCAACGGCGCGGCGGGGGAGAGTCCGCTTCGAGTTTGCGGAGCATTCATCACCGGTTGAGCCGGTGTCAGTTTGGGCAGTGGCGATCCGCAATTCGAGCAGACCGAGTTACTGCTTGGGTTATCCGTTCCGCAGTTATCGCACTTCACAATTTTTGGTTGCGCGGCGGGTTGTTGCATCACGCGCCCCGCCTCGCGGGCTTTGCCCTCTTTCAAGTCCGCGCCGCATTGCGAGCAAGTCACGGCAGTGGCAGGGTTGCGCGTCCCGCAGAATCCGCAGTGGATGTCCGCGCCTGATTGTGCGGCTTTCACCGCACTTTCATCGGTCACAAATTTTTGTTCCGACGGCAATTGAAATTGCACATTCTCGGGTTGCGGCGCGCCGCAATTTTCGCACGTCTTCTCGCCGCCCTTGTTGCGCGTTTGGCAATTCGGGCATACCCATTCATTTTGAACATAACCAACCGTACGTCTTCGAGCCATCATCGCTCCTTTAAAAAATCCTTCGTGACCTTTGTGTCCTTCGTGGTGAGAAGGTTCTCTTCTCTATTATAAAACGCGTCTCACGAAAATCCATGCCACTTTCGTATCTCTTCGATTCGGGATTCGCAATCCGGTTCCCGGTGCGGACTGGGATCACTCGCTTCATTCCGACGGGGCGACTTGGTCAGCGCGTGGATGGTTGCCTCAGCCCCCTCCGCCACATTGACCGGGTCGTAGCCGCCTTCCAGCACGAAAACGATTTTGCCACCGCAGAATTCCTCCGCCAGCGCGACGCACTTTTGCGCCAGCATCAAATATCCATTCGTTGACAGCCCCAGCGACGTGATCGGGTCGTTCCAATGCGCGTCGAACCCAACGGAGACAAAAATCATCTGCGGCTTGAACGACTCCACGAACGGCTTGAAAATTTTATCCGCAACTTCTTCGTAGACTTTATCCCCCGCGCGGGCAGGCAACGGCACGTTGACGATTCGTTTCTTTGCGTGCGCCGCTTCCTTCAACGCGCCCGTGCCCGGGTAAAACCCCGGCTGAAATTGATGCGCCGATAAAAATGCGACGCGTTCCTCGTTCAAAAATGCGGCTTGCGTCCCGTTGCCATGATGCGCGTCGTAGTCAAGGATTAGCGCGCGATCCATGCCATGTGCGAGCGCGTCCATCGCGCCGATGGCGACATTGTTGAATAAACAAAATCCCATCGCGCGATCGGGTTCCGCGTGATGCCCCGGCGGTCGGACGATGGCGAAGGCGTTGTCGGCCTCGCCGTTGATTACCGCCCGCGCGCAAGCAAGAACTCCGCCCGCCGCGAGCAAAGCATCGTCGAAGGAAGATGGAGTTACATACGTAGGCGCGTAATCAATGATGGCAGGCGCGTCCTCCCGGCAGACCTTTTCCAGCGCCGAAATAAGTTCCGGGTTGTGGACTCGCGCAACTTCCTCGCGTGTCGCTGGCGTCGCATCGATTCGCGCTGCGGAAAATGAATCCAAGCGGGGTTGCAAAATATCCAACCGCCCCGGTCTTTCGGGATGATCGGGGTACAAATGATTCGGCGAGGGGACAAATGTGTACACGGTGGACATGAGTGAATTATAGTCTTAGTTAATTATGCGACCTTGACCCCGAAGGCGGTGCGTTGAGCCTGTCGAAACGGGTCAAATGATTATCAATACTTCACGAAAGTTGAGGCGACAGTTGTACTGCCGCCTGTCTTGACGCAGTGCAACTGCGTCAAGAACTTGTTTTCGTGATCTACTGATTATAGATTTTGCGGGAACAAAAATTAACCCCGAAGGGGTGTCATAGACACAATGGTATATCATCCCTTCGGGATTTGAATTCATATTACTCTTTCCCTATCATCCTTCCATCCCTTCGGGATTGTACAGTGTTTCTTCATTAGGCTGTCCTCGGTCAAAAGCGACATGAATGCCTGTCCTGAGTTTATCGAAGGGTCGCGTTACTCAAATCCTCAAATCCTCTAATTCTCTAATCGTCTGCTCTTTTCCCCCCAAACTCTTTCATCCATTCTTCCACTTCTTTTTCTGAAATAACTCTCTCGCCTTTTGCCACGCGCGGAGAATTCCTCACCTTGTTGAGAGTCTTCGCAAATTCATCCGATGAAATAACCTCCGCTTGCATTGCCCGCGCATTGGATTGCACTTCGCGGTCGGAGGAAACGACGGTCCAATTTTTGGCGGCTTTGCCGAGACTCTTCAACCGCTTGCGGATGGCGTTGTCGGCGGGACTGCCGACGGGCGAGAAATGCTGAGTAACGGCGCCCAGCTTTACCGTCCGAGAAAGAGGCGCTCCGTCAAAGTAGACTTCCACTTGACGGCGTTCGAGGCGGCAGAATTCCTGCAAGATGGCGATCAACTCCATTTCATCGTCCAGAGAATCGAGTCGCAATCCGAGTTTGGGAATGAGGTTGTGCCCGTCAATGAGATATGGCATGAGAAGAGATCGTCCCGCAGGTTTTTATTTTTCCAAAACCTGCGGGACGTGAATGTTTATTGACTCAGGTCAATCGTCTCGCCGCCGTATTCGCCGGTGAGCGTCATCGAGCCGTCGTTGTAATTGCTGGTGTAGGTGAGTGTGCCGGTTTTGTCTCCGCTCACTTTCGCCTCAAACGTGAGGAGTCTGGCGCTGTAATCGAAACCGCCCGCGCCTGTGATGGCAAAGCCTTTCGTGAATTGACACTTGTCGTACGTATACTTCTCGCCCGCGTCGCTGGGACCGAAGGTGAACGAGCCGCCATACGGACAGGCAAAGGATGTGTCTTCGGTGAAGCCGTTGTAATAATATTCAGGCTCGATCGAGAGCTCGGTGTCGATCGCCGAGAAAATGTCGAGCGGGTTATCGTACTCGCTTGCTTTCGGGGACATGCGCGGCACATACGCGCTGATGACCGACGGGTCCCACTCGCAGACGATCTCGCGCTGTTCGGGAAGTTCTCCATTGACCATGAAGTTGGTGATGTAATCGTCGGGGCATTCGTTGCCGAAGCCGTAGATGGAATGACGCCCGCCTTCCACATACAGGTGATAACCGTTATCTAAACGTTCAAACACGGCTTTGCCTTGCGCGAAGGGAGTCGCCGGGTCGAGGGTGGCGTTCAGCACGAACGTCGGGACGCCTGGCGCGGTGAGCGGCTCGCGTGTGACGACCTCTTTCGGGGCGCTGGGCCAGTACGCGCAATATAAGCCGGTGTACACGCCGCCATCTATACGCGGAACGGTTCCATTCGATGCTTGTCCTGCTTCGATGGTCTGCTTGATCCGCTCTTCGGGCGTGCCGCTAAAATACGAATCGTCGGTGCAGTTCACGCCGGTGAACATCGTGTCTGAGAAGGTGGAGTCTCCCAGATATTCGTCGGTGGCGGGGTCAACGGTGGCTTGTATATAAAATAATCGCGCCATTGGAACCATGTCGCCCTCGTTGGCAGATGCCAGCGCGCGCAAGAAGAGCATCCGCCCGCCGAGCGCATACATCTGATAAGCGGCGGTAAATTCCAATTGACCGAAGGTGAATTTCTTTTTTACGGTTTTGCCCGAAGCGAGCGGATATTCATAGGCGATCGCTTTCTCCGCGAGTTTTGACGCGAGCGAATCGTACGCCGCCAGCGCGTTGCCGCCCAACTCTGCCGCGCAGGCTTCGTCGGCATCGCAGGCTTTGAGGGTCGCCACGAGGACTTCATCGAAGGCTTTTTCTTGCGCGAGCGCGCCTTCTTCGCCGTTCAACGTGAGGTCAATCGTCCCATCGAGGATCAAGCCCGCCAGATGATCCGCGTGAGCCGCGGCGTAGGTCTGCGCGACGGAGGTGCCATAACTGACGCCGTACAGCCAGAACTTGTCGTCGCCGACCAATTGACGGAACGATTCGATATCTTCCGCTACTTGGTTCGTTCCGTAGTAGACCAGTTTCGCCGGGTCAATGCCGATCTCTGCAACGCAACTATCCACAAAGGTCCGGGCTTCGTCAATCGCGTCTTGTTGTTCGGCGGGCGTATCGTAGCCTTCTTCGCCGGCTGTGTCATCGTAATTCAGGGAACTCGAGAAGTCTTTCTCATACGCCTTCGGGCAGGCTAACTCGCTGGAGAGACCGATTCCGCGCTGGTCGAAGTAGACGATATCAAAGTGTTCGAGGATCCCCTCGGGAAACCAGCCCAAGCCGCCGGAACTGATCCCTTCGCCGCCGGGTCCGCCGGGGAAGGCTTGCACGAACATGCCGTAGCGTTCGCCGGTCGCCTGCGAAACGGCAAACGCCACATTGATCGTTTCGGTATTTGCCGCGTCGAAATGATTCAACGGTACGGGAATGGTCACGCATGTGAAGTCGGGGTTTTCCTCGCAGGGAGCGCCGTTCAAGCGTTCGAGCAGTCCAGCCATGTCGCCGTTTTGAGTGGTCGTGACTTTCGTCGGCGGCGCGGTCGGGGGTGGAGCGGTCGGCGTCGGCGTATTGAGCAAGCCGCCGAAGTTGCAAGCGAGCGCAAACAACGACAGGCTGGTCAGCAAGACAAATAGTTTATTTCGAGACATTGGGTTTTACCTCTGTTCATTTGGATGGGTAACGCTGGATTTTATATGCGCCGATCATTCCACGCAAGAACCAAAAGTAAGCCTATGTTCTGGTTGAGGGGTTTTCCAACAAAGCGTTTTAGCCACACCGTTCGTGCCGCGAGCACGACGGTGCGAGACGGCAGAGCGCGCAGAGAACTTTGAGATTCTTTCTCAATAAAGAAACCCCTTTCCGTGGTTTCCGTGAAATCCGTGTGCAAAAATTCACCCCCATTTTCACAGACGATTTTTTCTTGAACTCGTTTTATTCGCCTTCGAGTGTTCGCGCGGTGATCTTGAACTGCGGAGGATTCTCCAACGTCTTCTTCACCTTGCACAACTCCGCCGAACGGATCAACGCGCCGAGATATTGTTTCGGAAACGCGGGCGGGACTTGAATCTCAAGTTCGATCGTATCGGCGTGGACGCGCTGAACGATGCGGACGCCTTCGGTGGGCAGGTTGCGCTGGCGGCAAAAGCCGAGGATGTAGATTCCCGCGCATGTGCCGAGAGAGGCGAGAAATAACTCAAAGGGCGAAGGCGCCGAATCGTCGCCGCCTCCGCTCCTCGGTTGGTCGGTGTGAACAAGATGCCCTCGCACATGCGCGTCCACGCGCGCGCCGCCGGGGAAGTCGATCAATATTTCCATACGCTACTCCAAAATAAGTTTTGCGTAGATATTGACATCGCAAAGAACGCCGTTCGTATATGTGTTTTATAATGTATCGCACAGGATGGATGTCACATCCCTTCAAAGGAGAACAACATGGCAGACAAACGACCTTCGCAGATTGTGCCGTCGCCGCAAGGCGGAATGGTACGCGACCTCGTCACGCGACTCAAATTGATCGGGCGGCTGATGGCAGACCGCCGCGTAAGTATTTTTGTAAAACTTTTGCCGCTGGCTTCGCTTGCCTATCTTTTTTCGCCGGTCGATCTGATGCCGGGCGTGGTTCTGCCGGTCATCGGCGCGCTCGACGACGCGGCGGTGTTGTGGATCGGCTCGACTCTCTTTGTGGAACTTTGCCCGCCCAAAGTGGTCGAAGAACACATGAATCAACTCACCGATAACACGGACGATTCATCGAACGATGATGTGGTGGATGCCGAATCAACCGACGTGGACGACAGATGAAGCGATACCTGATCCTGTTAATTCTTCCAATCCTTGCATGTAATGGATTAAGTACGCCGCTTCCTCCTCCGACGGGTGGACCTGCCTCGCCCACGTCAACCGGCGTCTCGCCTACGCAACCGCCCCCGCTGACTCCGGCGCCGCCGACCGAGCCCAACGCATCCACCTTCCCCAACGCGGACGCGTACACATGGCAGTTCGTCGCTGATGGACTCGAACGCCCGGTAGACCTCCAACCCGATCCGCAAGGTCGTTTATGGATCGTGGAAAAATTGGGTCACATCCACCTCTTCCAAAATGGGCAATTGAACATTGACACGCCCTTCCTCAACATCGAAGACCGCGTCAACGACGAGTCGAATGAAATGGGGTTGCTGGGGCTGGCATTGCATCCGAACTTTGCGCAGAACGGATACTTCTACGTCAACTACACCGGCGCGCGCGGCGATACGTTCATCTCGCGTTTCACCGCCGGTGAAAATTCTGTAGACCCCAACAGCGAACTGATTCTGTTGCGCGTCAAACAGCCGTACCCGAACCATAACGGCGGCACGATGAACTTCGGACCCGATGGCTACTTGTACATGGGTCTCGGCGACGGAGGCTCCGGCGGCGACCCGGAAGGCAACGGTCAATCGTTGGATACCCTGCTCGGAAAAATTTTACGCATTGACGTGGACTCGAAAGAGCCTTATGCCGTTCCCGCCGATAACCCGTTCGGTAACGAAATTTGGGCGTACGGTTTGCGCAACCCGTGGCGTATGTCGTTCGACTCGGCGACCGGCGATCTATACATCGGCGATGTGGGGCAGGGCGATTGGGAAGAGATTGACATCATCCCCGCCGGTTCGCGCGGCGGCGAAAACTTCGGCTGGAATTACCGCGAAGGCGCGCACGATTTTGAAGGCGGCGGGCCCGCCGATATGATCGACCCCATCGCGGAATATGATCACGGCGAAGGCGGATGCTCCGTCACTGGCGGCTACGTCTATCGCGGCGCGATGCCTGAATGGAACGGCATCTATCTTTACGGCGATTACTGCACCGGGCAGGTCTGGGGCTTGATCCGCTCCGGGGAGGCGTGGCAGAATCAATTGTTGTACGACACGGACTTCACCATCACATCCTTCGGGCAGGATAAAAATGGGGAGTTGTATATCCTCACCGACGGAGGCGAGGTGTATGTTTTGGATCCCAAGTAGAGGGTGCTAGTCGCATATATGCGATTCGTCACCCGAACGGATGACGCGTGTCACTTTTTAGCGTCCTCTGTTTTTTCTATACTAAAGGCATGGATTCGAAAATAGGTTCTTGACGCAGTTGTGCTGCGTCAAGGCATGCGACAGTTCCACTGTCGCATGAACTTTTGTGAACCGCTGATCATAAGAGCATAGATTCGGAGGCGTTCATGGCTCAGAAGAAGTGGCAGATTCGTAAAACGATCTATTGCGAGCACGCCGGGCGGGATGTGGTTCTGGAGACCCAGATTATCGTCCCATCTGCAATGCTCCCAGACCAGCCGCCGCGCGTCATTGCCCATCGTTGTTCCAACGCGATCGAGTGCAACAAGATCGAAAAAATGACTTGCGCCCTGTGCGGCACTAATCCGAATCATCAGGTATCCTAAAGTGACGCGCGTTTCTCCCGCGCGGTATCACTCTCTCCTCCCTTCTCTATTGGTCCGTGGCAACCCCGCCTGCGCAGGCGGGGTTCGCCATTTCATTCGTAAGGGCGATCAGGGGAGGCTTCTATAGTTATTCAGCACCCTCATATAATTCGCCCGTTCGAACGCTTCCGGCTCCTTGACCGACTTCTGACTCATGCTCCCTTGCATTTGCCGGATGGATTCGTATTCCCGTTCCTTCATCCACGCTTCGAGATAAGCGAGGATCGGACCGATGGTGTCTTCGCCGAACTGAAGTAAATTCGACGCCATCATCGCCACCTTTGCCCCCGCCATCATTGCTTTTAATACATCGGTGTACGCATGAACGCCGCTGGTCAGCGCAAAATCAACATTCAACTTTCCGTGCAGGATCGATATCCAGCGCAAGGGCAGCCTCAACTCGGAGGAGGTGCTCAAATCCAAACTGTGGAGGATTTCCAACTCATCCAGGTCGAAATCGGGCTGGTAGAAGCGATTGAATAACACAAGCCCATCCGCGCCCGCTTCGACGAGTCGTTTCGTGAAGTTGGGAATCGATGTGACAAACGGGCTGATCTTCACCGCCAGCGGAATCTTGATCGCGGATTTCACTTCCGCCACCAGATCCACTTGCATATCCTCGATGTCGTTCGAAGTGACATTGATGTCGGTGGGGATGTAGTACATGTTGAGTTCAAGCGCGTCCGCCCCCGCTTCTTCGATGCGGCGCGCGTAATCCGTCCAGCCGCCTTTGGAAACGCCGTTCAGGCTGCCAATGACCGGGATGGTCAATGCCTTTTTCAAGCCAGCCACATGATTCAAATATTTTTCAGGGCTAATCCCGTACATGCCGCCGTCGGGCAGATACGATAACGCCTCGGCGAACGAATTACTGCCGCGATTGAGATAGTGATCCAACTCGAGGCTTTCGTGGATGATCTGCTCCTCGAACAGCGAATACATCACAATAGCGGAAATTCCCGCTGCCTCGAGCTTTTTCGCGCGGTCGATCTTGCGTGAAAGAGGGGAGGCAGACGCAACGAGGGGATTTCGAAGGTTCAGACCCAGATAAGTGGTGGAAAGATCCGTCATATCATTTTCCTTTTGGATGATCGGGCGATCTCGTCGAATTGAGCGGGCGCATCACGATCACCTGCATACGTGTCTACCTGTTTACGTGTCTACCTGTCTACCTATTTACGTGTTTCCCTGTTTACCCGTCCCGTTCCCATACTGCATCGCCGCCATCTGTTGATACAACGCCCAGCGCGATTTCGCGTCCTTTTGGGCGTCTCGCATCAACTCTTCGGCGCGTTCTTCATCCATCTGCGTCAACATCTTGTAACGGGTCTCATTATAAGCATAGTGCGAGAAGGGGACGCTCGGCTCCTTCGACTCGATGACCAGCGGGTTTTCTCCCTGCCCCGCAAGGCGCGGATCATATCGGAACAGGGACCAGTGACCCGATTGCACGGCAAGTTTGGTCTGGTCGAGGCTTCTCGCCATGTCGTATCCGTGCGCAATACACGGACTGTAAGCGATGATCAACGAAGGACCATCGTAGGCTTCGGCTTCGAGGAACGCCTTCAACGTTTGCTGGTCGTTCGCGCCCATGGCAATTTTTGCCACATATACATATCCGTACGACATGGCGAGCAAACCCAGATCTTTCTTCGGCATCGCCTTGCCGCCCATGGCGAACTTGGCGACCGCCGCTCGTGGCGTGGCTTTGCTTGCCTGCCCGCCCGTGTTGGAATAGACCTCGGTATCAAGCACCAGAATGTTCACGTTGCGCCCGCTCGCCATCACATGATCGAGACCGCCGTAGCCGATATCGTACGCCCAGCCGTCGCCGCCGATGATCCACACCGATTTTTTCACGAGCGCATCGGCGACGCTGATCAAATCCTTCGCTTTGGAGTCATTTGATTCGGACAGTTTGTTTTTCAACGCGGTCACGCGCTCGCGTTGCGCTTCGATGCCCGCGTCGTCGCTTTGATCGGCATGCAGGATGGCTTCGACAAGATCGTTGCCGAGTTCATTTTCCATGGCGCGGAGAATTTCACGCGCATATTCATTTTGTTTATCGAGCGTCAGCCGCATTCCCAAACCGAACTCGGCGTTATCCTCGAACAGCGAGTTCGACCACGCGGGACCGCGTCCGTTCGCATCCACAGACCACGGCGTGGTGGGGAGGTTGCCTCCATAGATCGAAGAACAGCCTGTGGCATTTGCAATAACCGCCCGGTCGCCGAATAACTGCGAGACCAACTTCACGTAGGGCGTCTCGCCGCATCCCGCGCAGGCGCCGCTGAACTCGAACAACGGGCGAAGCAATTGCGAATTCTTGATCGTCGATGGGTTGATCAGCTTTCGGTCCAAATCGGGAATCCGCATGAAGAAATCCCAGTTCTTCGCTTCCGCTTCGCGCAGAGGCGGCTGGGGCTCCATGTTGATGGCGCGGCGCCCCACTTGCGATTTATCCTTCACGGGGCAAGCCTCCACGCACAACGTGCAACCCGTGCAATCCTCCGGCGCCACTTGCACGGTGTAAGCGTATCCCGCAGAAAACTCCTTGAATTTCGACGGCATGTGTTTGAACGATTCGGGCGCGTCTGCCAAAGCCACCTCGCTATACACTTTATGACGGATCACCGCGTGCGGGCACACGATCACGCACTTACCGCACTGGATGCACAACTTCTCGTCCCACACGGGAATTTCCAGCGCGATGTTGCGCTTCTCCCATTGCGATGTCGCCAGCGGATACGTCCCGTCGTTCGGAAGCGCGGAGACGGGAATCTCATCGCCCTCGAATTGGATCATCCGCCCCAGCACATCCTTCACAAATTCGGGCGCTTCCTTCGGGACGGGGGACCGCCTCGCCGCCTCCGACGTGATCGCCGCCGGAACGTTCACCTCGTACAGATTCTCCAGCGTTCGATCCACCGCCTCGAAGTTTTTCTTGACGACAGCCTCGCCGCGCTTGCCGTACGTTTTCTCGATGGCGCGTTTGATCTCGGCAATCGCCTGCTCGCGCGGAAGCACGCCGCTGATGGCGAAGAACGCCGTCTGCATGATGGTGTTGACGCGCTGTCCCATGCCCGCCTTTTCCGCCACGCCATACCCGTTGATCACATGAAACTTGAGTTTCTTCGCGATGATATCCTTTTGCGCCTCGCTCGGCAGATAATCCCAAACCTCATCGGGACCGTACAAACTGTTGAGCAGGAAGACCGCGCCTTCTTTGGCGTACTTCAGCATATCGAACCGTTCGAGGAAGTTGAACTGGTGGCACGCCACGAAGTTTGCCTGATTGGCTTCGATGAGATACGGCGCCTGAATCGGCTTGGGACCAAACCGCAAATGCGAGGTGGTCATCTGACCCGATTTTTTCGAGTCGTACACGAAGTAACCCTGCGCGTAATTCGCGGTCTCTTCGCCGATGATCTTGATGGAGTTCTTGTTCGCTCCCACCGTGCCATCCGAACCCAACCCAAAGAACACACAGCGGATGGTCTGATCGTCTTCGATGGAATAATTCTTATCGTGGGTCAGGCTTGTGTTGCTGACATCATCGTTGATGCCGACGGTGAAATGATTCTTCGGCTCAGGCTTGGATAATTCATCCAGCGTGGCTTTGACCATCGCTGGCGTAAACTCTTTCGAGGAAAGTCCATAGCGCCCGCCGATTACCCTGACCTGCGACCCTTCGACTTCGCTCAGGGCAAGCCTTTGACTTTCGACCAAAGCATTGACAATATCCAAATACAACGGCTCGCCCAACGCGCCGGGTTCCTTCGTTCGATCCAGCACGGCGATCTGCTTCACCGATTGCGGCAACGCTTTGATGAAATGTTCCATCGAAAACGGACGATACAATCTCACGCGCAAAACGCCGACCTTTTCGCCTCTTTCCACAAGATGCTTCACCGTCGCTTCGGCGGTTTCGCCGCCCGAACCCATGAGAATGACAACGCGTTCCGCTTCAGGGTGGCCGGCGTAATCGAAGAGATGATAGCGCCGCCCGGTCACTTGCGCGAACTTGTCCATCATCTCCTGCGCGATGGCGGGCGTCGCCGCATAAAACGGATTCACAGTCTCGCGCGCCTGAAAGTAGACATCGGGATTCTGCGCGGTGCCGCGCAGGATGGGTCGCGCGGGGGTGAGGGCGCGCGCCCGATGAGCGCGAATCAATTCCCCGTCGAGAAGGAGGCGGAGTTCGTCATCCGTCAGACAAAAGATTTTAGCGACTTCGTGCGAGGTGCGGAATCCGTCGAAGAAATGGAGGAACGGCACGCGCGTTTTGAGCGTGGACATTTGGGCGATGGCGGTAAAGTCGTGCGCCTCTTGCACAGAGCCGCTTGCGAGCATCGCCCAACCCGTCTGACGCACAGCCATCACATCTTGATGATCGCCGAAGATCGAAAGTCCCTGCGCGGCGATGGAACGCGCCGCCACATGGAAGACCGCGCTGGTGAGTTCACCCGCGATCTTGTACATGTTGGGGATCATCAGCAAAAGCCCCTGCGAGGCGGTGAAGGTGGTAGTGAGCGCGCCCGTTTGCAACGCGCCGTGGACCGCGCCCGCCGCGCCGCCTTCGGATTGCATCTCGATCACGAGAGGGATCGTGCCCCACAAATTCGGTTTGCCCTTTGCCGACCACTCGTCGGCGAATTCGCCCATGGCGGAGGAGGGTGTGATGGGGTAGATGGCGATGACTTCGCTCAAACGATGCGCGACCGATGCTGTGGCTTCGTTGCCGTCGACCATGATGATGGGATTATCCATGCTGGCTCCTTGAAATTTTCTCTGGCGCAAGTGTAGCCCCCGGCGATGCGAATCGTTAGTTATGAATGACTTAAATCCCCCGCATGTTGTCACGTATTGGATGATAATTGACGGAATTCGGGAGACGACGAATGAATTTGTGTGTTATATCTTTCACGCCGAGGAAACATGCCCGCCTTCAAGTAACTCTTCTTTAGTAGGCGGCTAAAAAAATCCGTAAGTTGGTTTCTGTGATTGAAACTTTACGTCTCTTCAGCCACACTACTTGTTCTCGTTCTTGAGAATCTTCTCAATTTCACCCACAATCATCGGCAAGTCTTCCAGAATGGTTTTCCAGACGACTTCCATGTTGATGCCAAAGTATTGATGGACGAGTTTGTTGCGCATTCCCCGAATATCGCGCCACGGGAGAGATGGATGTTTTGACCTGATCTCATCAGGGACGTTCGTTGCGGCTTCCCCGATGACTTCCACAGCCCGAATGACAGCATACACGGTCTTGTTATCTTTGGAAAACGCATCGTAGTCCATGCCCTTGACGAATCCAATGGCTAGCTGTGCGTTTTCCAGCATATCCCGTAAATAATCTATATACTCCCGACTCATACCGGCATAGCCTCTTTCAGGATACTTTTCCCGATGGCGGGCTTGAGGGAGTCCTTCATCACCAAATCCACTTTGATGCCGAGCAAATCTGAGAGTTGGTTTTCGAGATGTACAAACATCAGCAGGCTTGGGGCTTTTGTGAAGGTCACTAGAATGTCAAGATCACTATCTTTTCGTTCTTCATGGCGGATGTGCGAGCCAAAGATTTCCAACGCGGCGACGTTGTATTGCTCCATAAGGCGAGGGCGTTGCTCACGGAGAATTTGAATGAATCCTTGCAGGCGTGAACTCATTGCCATATTTCATATTATACAACAGTGTTTTCTGTGAGTTGCCAGATCCGTCGGACTCCCAAGGGCAATCGCATTTGGATTTTTTGTCCGCTAATCCTCACGAATTCACGCTAATCTTTCTCGGAAAAATTCGCGCAGATTGGCGAAGATTAGCGGATTCGAAGGCAAAACACCGTGTTTTGAGCCTCGAGATTTTCTAATGCGATTACCCTATCGGAATCCCAAGCGACGAAAGATCAATTTCCGTGTTTTACCGGTCAAATCGAGGAGATTTTCATGCCCGCCTTCAAACAACTCTTTTGGAAACATTGGTATCAATATCTCACGCGGCGCGTTGGCAATGCGCCGGTCACGTTTTTGAATTATGGCTTCTGGCCCCCCGAAGGCGAGACCGTCAAACTCCAGCCTGAGGATGAGATCAACCGCGCGGCGATCCAGCTCTATCATCACGTTGCCAGCGGCGATGACCTCAAAGATAAAAATGTGCTTGAAGTCAGTTGCGGACATGGCGGCGGCGCGTCGTTCGTCAAGCGTTATCACAAGCCCAAATCCTATACCGCCATTGACCAGAATCAAAATGCCATCGCATACAACCGCAAGACGCATGGCGCCCTCGGCATAGACTTCTGCACCGGCGATGCGCAGTCGCTCGACTTCCCTGAGAATCATTTCGACGCGGTCCTCAACGTGGAGGCTTCGCATTGTTATCCGCGGCAGGAGGCGTTCTTCCATTCTGTGCATCGCGTGCTTCGGCGCGGCGGAAAATTTCTCTATGCCGATTTCCGCACGGTGGCAGATGAGCCGAAGGTCGAGCGCGACATCCGCGCGGCGGGGTTCAACGTCCACTCGAAGACCGACATCACCGCGCATGTGTTGAGCGCGCTCACCCGCAACAGCGAACGCTACCGCGCCCTCGCGCATCAATTCGCGCCGAAGATCTTGCATCCCTTCGTGGAAATGTTCGCGGCGGTGGAGGGGAGCAGTATCTACAACATGTTCGTCAATCGGGATTACATCTACTTCTCGTACCAACTCTCCAAAGCGGACTGACGCTTCATTCTCCGGTTTTACCTGCCTCGCCCGCGGAAACTTTTCCTCAGCCTTGACATCCTCCCGTTTCCGTTCAAGTATCTCCAGCAGTTCAACTGCTGGAGAAACACGGAGTCAACGATGCGTTTGAAAGAATCACAAGCCTTGACATCCTCCCGTTTCCGCAGATAATACACCCCAACAGGCGACCCCATTTTAAAGGCTGGGACAGAGGAAAGTACACCGGCAAAGGTTGTTAGAGAGGCGCGAGCAATGGCTGAAACCCGCGCTCAACCAAACCCGGTCGAAGTTCCCTCTCGAGCCGTTCGTGTGAACGTGCGACAAAATTAATTTTGTCGTACCGCGTAGCCAGAACCGTTTTCTCAACGTTACAAGAGATGCCGATGACTGTCGGCGCAAAGCGAATCGTTCTGATGAAGGATGGTTAACTTGGGTGGTACCGCGAGAATTCCCTCTCGTCCCATTTTGTGGACGGGAGGTTTTTGTTTGGCGAAGAGCAGAGAGCAGAGAATAGAGAATAGAGATTAGTTCCACTGAAAAGATTGCTATCCACTTATCTACTTATCTACTTATCTACTTTCTATTCTCTCCTCATCTTGATTTTGGAGGCAGTATGTTAGATCAATTGAACGAAATCGAAAAATCCGCGCTGGAGGCTTTGCAATCCATCACGGAGTCGACCGCGCTGGAGGCTTGGCGCGTGTCGCATCTTGGGCGCAGTTCCCCGCTGATGACGGTCTTTGCCGGGTTGGGGAAACTGTCGAAGGAGGAGCGACCAGTTGTAGGTCAGGGAGCGAACCGTGTGAAAGTGGCGTTAGAGTCCGCGCTGGAGGAGAGGTCGAAGATCGTGAAAGAAGCCGCGCTGGCGAAATCCCTCGAAGAAGACGCGTTGGATGTGACGTTGCCCGGACGAGGCGTGCATGTCGGCAGACTGCATCCGTCTACGCAACAGTTGCGAAAAGTGTTGAGCATTCTCGCGGACATGGGTTTTCAGGTGTACACGTCGCGCGAAGTGGAGACGGATGAATACAATTTTCAATTGCTGAACTTTCCGCCGAACCATCCCGCGCGCGATATGCAGGACACGTTTTTTGTCGAGGCGGAGGGACGCGGCGATAACCCGATCGTGTTGCGGACGCATACATCGCCGGGGCAGATTCATGCGATGCGTGAATACGCCGCGACGAATCCCGAGAACCCGCCGCCGATCCGAATCGCGTTGCCTGGGATGTGTTTTCGTTACGAGCAAATTACCGCGCGTTCCGAGATCCAATTCAATCAAGTGGAAGGACTCGTCGTTGGCGAGAACATCACCTTCGCCGACTTGAAAGGCACGCTCGCCGATTTTGCGCGGCGCATGTTCGGTCAACACGCGCGCGTGCGATTCCGCGCGTCGTATTTTCCGTTTACCGAACCCTCCGCCGAAGTGGATGTGGAATGTTTCGTCTGCGGCGGCAAGGGATGCGGCGTGTGCAAAAATTCAGGCTGGCTCGAAATTTTGGGTTGCGGCATGGTGCATCCCGTCGTGTTGCAAAACGGAGGCTATGACCCGTCGCGTTATTCGGGTTTCGCGTGGGGCATGGGACCTGAACGTCAGTTGATGTTGAGATACAAGATTGACGACATCCGTTATTTCTGGGGAAACGATTTGCGTTTCCTTGAACAGTTCTAAAGAACAGAGAATTGGAGAATTAGAGAATTCTCTATTTCTCTAATTCTCTTTTGTGCAAAGGATAAATTTATGAAAGTACCTATTTCTTGGCTGAAAGATTATATTGACTTAGAGGGCTTGTCTGTTGAAGATATTGCCCGCAAGTTGACGTTGGCTGGTCTCGAAGTGGATGAGATCAAGTATGCGGGCTTGCCAATGCCCGAATATAAAGACGGCGAAAAGCACGAGTTCAAGACCAGCGGCATTGCGTGGGATAAAGAAAAACTCGTGGTGGCGGAGATCCGCGAGGTGAAAGAGCATCCCAACGCGGACCGATTGACTCTGCTTGATCTATTCGACGGCAAGGAGAGTCAAACCGTGTTGACGGGCGCGCCGAATATCTTCCACCTGAAAGGGACGGGCAAACTCGACAAGCCGATCAAAGCCGCGTACGCGAAAGAGGGGACAACCCTCTACGACGGTCATGCGGAGGGCTTGCAGTTGATGACCCTCAAACGGACAAAGATCCGCGGCGTGGAATCGTATTCGATGGTTTGCTCCGAAAAAGAACTTGGAATCTCCGAAGAACACGAGGGCATCATCCTGCTCGACGACGATGCTCCTGTGGGAATGTCTCTCGCCGATTACATGGGCGACGCCGTGCTGGATATTTCCGTTGCGCCGAACATGGCGCGGAATGCGAACGTGATCGGTATCGCGAGGGAGTTGGCGGCGTTGACGGGGCGAGAAATGCGTAGACACGGAAACACGGAAACACGTAAACAGGTAAAGAACGCAGTACGCAATACGCAGTCCGTAACTGAACTCGTCGAAATCGAAGTCACCAGCCCTGAACTCAATCCGCGCTTTGTGGCGGGATTGATCCGCGATATTGAAATTAAGCCGAGTCCATATCACATTCAGCGGAGATTGAGGCTGGCGGGGATGCGTCCCATCAGCAACATCGTGGATGCGACCAACTACGCGATGCTTGACATCGGTCAACCGCTTCATGCGTTTGATTATGATGTGCTCGTTTCTCGCGTAGGACAAATTGCCAATTTGTCCAACCGTAAAATCAAGATCATCACCCGCGCCGCGAAGGATGGCGAGAAAATAAAAACCCTCGATGGAACGGAACGCGAACTCACATCCGCGAATGTTTTGGTGTGCGATGAAAAAGGTTCGCTAGCAATGGCAGGCGTGATGGGCGGCGAAGAATCGGAGGTCACCGAAAAGACGCGCGTAGTTTTGCTTGAAGGCGCGTCGTGGAATCCGATCGTCACTCGCAAAACGGCGCAACAGCACAATCTTCTCTCCGAAGCCTCGTTCCGTTTTTCGCGCGGAGTGCATCCCGCAATGGCGGAGCAAGGCGTGAAGCGCGGACTTGAACTCATGGCGGAATGGTCGGGCGGGCAGATCGCGCCTGATCTCGTGGATGTGTATCCGCTCAAGCCGAAGGACCCGACGATCACAGTCACGACGAAAGATGTGAAGCGTTTGCTCGGCATTGATCTCACCGCGAAACAAATTGCCGAACTCCTCGCGCGCCTCGAGTTTGAATGTAAAGTGGAAAAAGACTCTGTCAAAGCCAAAACGCCGCCGCATCGCCTCGACATCGGCGAAGGCGTTGTCGGTCTCGCGGATGTGTTGGAAGAGGTCGCGCGCGTCTATGGTTATGATCGCATCCCCGAAACGCGCATGTCCGATTCGCTCCCCCCGCAGATCGGCAATCCCAAACACGAGTGGGAGGAACATGCCCGCGATATTCTCACCAGCCTCGGCGTGCAGGAGGTCGTCAGTTATCGCATGACCTCGCCCGAACGCGAGAGTCGACTCATTGCGCACGATGAGTATGTCACGCTTGCGAATCCCATCGCGCCCGAGCGCCGCGTGATGCGCCGTAGTCTGCTCGCGTCGCTTTTGGAAAATGTCGAAAAGAACGCGCGCGCCGAATCGATTTCGATGTTCGAGATCGGTTCTGTATTCGAGCCGAACAAAAATAATTTACCTAACGAACCGCGTAAACTTGCAATCGCAATGACTGGATTACGGACTCGGTCCGCGTGGGATGTGAAGGATTCCGCTTCGTTCGATTTCTACGACATGAAAGGACGCCTCGAACTCCTGTTGAGCGGACTCCGCCTGAGCGGCATTTCCTACACCCCAACAGACGCTTCGCTATCGCTCAGCGTGACATATTTGCACCCAGGCAAATCTGCCGACGTGAAAGTGAACGGACAAATTGTCGGCGTGTTCGGTGAACTGCATCCGCTGGTGAAAGAGAAATATGATTTCGAAGATTCACCGGTCATCGTGGCTGAGTTTGATTTGGACGCTTTGCAAAGCGCGGCGCCTTCGTATGGAATCACGCCGGTTTCCGAATTCCCGCCTGTGCTTGAGGATATCGCCATCATCGTGGATGAATCGGTGGCGGCGGAACGCGTCGAAGGGCTGATCAGGCAGACCGGCGGAAAGACCGTCACCCGCGTCCGCTTGTTCGATGTCTACCGCGATGAAAAGATCGGCGCGGGGAAGAAGTCGCTGGCGTACAGTCTCACGTATCAATCCGAGAAGACGATGACCGATGCCGAGGCGGCGGCGATCCGCACGAAGATCGTGAAGCGGCTGGAGCATGAGGTCGGCGCGAAGTTACGCAGTTAATATTTGTTCATCCAGCAGTTCAACTGCTGGATGAACATAGGAACTTGATTTGCTTGGCAAATCGTGCTGGATGAACAAAAGAGTTACGCAGTTAGCGTTGAATGTTGTATACTTGAAAAAATTCAATTCAACGGAGAAAAAATGAACAACAAAAATACCGGTATGATCGCAACCATTGCAACCGCTGTGATTTGCGGGTGTTGCGCGTTATTCGCCTGCATTATGGGCATCGGCACGATTACGGGTAACGGAAGTTTCCAGTTAGGCGGTTCTTCCGGGCAAACGCCGCCCGCTTATGGATACGGCATGCTGTGCTTTTCGCTGATCGCCATCCTTATTCCAGTGGCGGTGGGTTTCTTCACGCTGCGGAAAAAGGCGGATGCGATAGACGCGACTCCGCCAACCACAGAATAGCAAAAACGGCGACCAGTTCTGGTCGCCGTTTTTTTTTCAGGACTTACGCAGTTGGCGGGCAATTGTACTGCCGCCGCAGTGCAACTACAGCGCAACAGGTTCAACTGCGTAAGTCCTATTTTTGTGAGTTGTTCCTACTGCACAACGATGGTCAACGTCATTGGGCAAAAGTAGTGGTTGTCGACAACCAATGACCAGCGAGTTGTGTATGAGCCGCTGTTTTTTGGCGTTTCCATTTCCACCGGCAGGTACACTTGCTTTCCCGAGTCCACGCCTTTAGGGATGCTGTACGATTCCACTTTGTGGAGTTTGTCGCCGCCGGTGTACACATAATCCATATTCACCCGGTACCAGTCGTTTCTGCCGATGTTTTTCACCAGCCAGGTGGCGGTGAAATCCTGCCGCGCCACGAGGATCGTGCCCTTGATCGGGTCGACCTCGC
This sequence comes from Candidatus Defluviilinea gracilis, assembly GCA_016716235.1. NCBI lineage: Bacteria > Bacillati > Chloroflexota > Anaerolineae > Anaerolineales > Candidatus Villigracilaceae > Candidatus Defluviilinea > Candidatus Defluviilinea gracilis. The sequence continues at coordinate 456,816 of JADJWS010000003.1, read as the reverse complement.
GCACCTCGCAGCCATATTCAGATTTGCTCGTTCCGCTGGTGATGTTGGTTAAAGTGGCGGTGCCAGAGGGACCAAGCCCGGGCAGGATGAAAATAAACGTGTTCGTCGGTGTAGGCGATGCTGTTTCAGTCGCGCCGGGCGTGTGAGTAAACGTCGCTGTGGCGGTTGATGTGGGCAAAGCCGCCGCAGTCTGTGAGGATGCGACGTTTGCCGTCTGCGCGATGAACGTGTTGATCGCGCCGGGGTCGGTCGTTGGAACAGGCTGTTGACCCGCCGCGGTTGGCAGGCAAGCCATTACCCATACCAATGCCGCCAGCCAGATCAACGCGTTCTTTTTCAGCATCATGGAAGCCGCTCTACATTTATTCCACAACGATCGCGATGTACGGGTAGCACATATTGCCTTCCACCACCCAGGTCATCACATGTTTGCCTTTTTCCGCCGGGGCGACGGCGTCGATGATGATCGTTACCGATTTGCCCGGTTTGAGGTCCACGCCGAATTCGCGGAAAGTGTCGTTGGGGTCTTTCATCAGTTTTGTGCCGCTGAAGTATTTAATATCGTGCTTGGCGGGGATGGTCTTTGTGCCGGTGTTGACGATGGTCCATTTAATATCGAACTCATTGCCTTTCTTGAACACAGTCAAGTCGCGCGGTTTGTTGCTTACGGGGGTGCATTCATACGGTTGAGGGGGAGCGCTTCCACCGCCGCCTCCGCCTCCGCCTACTACAAGCGTTGGGGTCGGCGGGACGAGCACGAACGGTGTCGCCGAAGGGACGAACGGAGTCTCAGTCGGGGGAGCAGAATCGGTCTGGGTGGGAAGCGTGGTGTTCGTCGCGATAGGTTGGGCGGCTTGGGTTTGCGTTCCCGCCGCAGAGATGGTCAATGCGACCACGGTGGCAATCTGGTTTGCCGTATCTTGCGGGTTTGGCGTTGCCGCCTGCGGGAAACAGGCAGTGACCGCCATGATCGCAAGCGCGGCTGAGAGCAGAAATCGTAATTTAGTTTGGTGCATAGTATCTCCTTCGGTTGGTTATTTCTGATTCGGTGCGGACGAACCGTCGCCGATGCCAAGCGGCTGCCATTTCTTATCGTCTTTGAGGCGGTGTTGGATTCCGTGACGGTCGTGGATCTGATCGAAGTCTTCCGGCTTGATGAACATCTGCTCGCCGTCGAGCAGACCCAATACACCGGCTTGACCGGGTTCCATGCGCTTCTCGCCTTTGAACTTTGCCGCGTCGCTCGGCACATAATCCGTCGGCTCTTCGTAGGTGGTGATGTAGCCTTCGTAATTGCGCAAGATGATCTTGTGGTCAGACATGCTGATCAGGTAATTCGGCATGACGGGAATTTTTCCGCCGCCGCCCGGCGCGTCCACGATGTATTGCGGGACGGCGTAGCCGCTGGTGTGGCCGCGCAAGCCTTCCATGATCTCGATTCCTTTCGCGACGGGCGTGCGGAAGTGCCCCGCGCCTTCGACCAGATCGCACTGATAGAGGTAATACGGCCGCACGCGGATGCGGACGAGGTCTTGCACAAGTTTGCGTTGGATGTGGACGTTGTCGTTCACGCCCGCGAGAAGCACAGATTGATTGCCCAGCGGGATGCCCGCCCTCGTTAAACGGTCGCAGGCTTCGGCGAGTTCCTTCGTAATTTCGTTCGAGTGATTGACGTGGATATTGATCCACAGCGGATGATATTTTGCGAGCATGTCGCACAATTCCTGCGTGACGCGCATGGGCATGAAGACCGGCACACGCGTGCCGAGGCGCACGATCTCGATGTGCGGAATCTCGCGCAGGCGGCTGAGAATTTCCTCAAGAATTTTTGGCGCGAGCACGAGCGGATCGCCGCCGGAGAGCAGAACGTCGCGCACTTGCGGCGTGCGTTTGAGATATTCGATCTGCATCTCGAATTCGTGCCGCGAGAAGGTTTGACCGGGGTCGCCGACGATGCGCGAGCGCGTGCAATAGCGGCAGTACGAAGCGCATTGCGTGGTCACCAGCATGAGGACCCGGTCGGGGTAGCGGTGGACCAGCCCGGGCACCGGCGAGTGGCGGTCTTCCGCCAGCGAATCTTCCATCATCGCGGTGAACGATTGCATTTCCTCCGAAAGCGGAATGACCTGTTTGCGGGTCGGGTCGTTGGGATCGTTCGGATCGATGAGTGAAATGAAGTAGGGTGTCACATCCACGCGGAACAAGCCTTGCGTTTGCAGGGCTTTACGTTCCGAGTCGGTAAGGGGTAAAACTTTTTCGATCTCTTCCACCGAGTTCATGCGGTGGCTGAGTTGCCAGCGCCAATCGTTCCACTTTTCATCGGGAACGTCGGCGTAGATCGGGGCGCGTTTGGAAACAAAAGGTTCAGACATGGGATTTTCCTCCGGGGGTTAGAGTTGGATACGACTCAAACAGACACGACAAACCAACAAGATGGAGGATCATGGTCGGGGCGGAAGAACCCGGCATTATGCACGCACGCTTTCATAGCGAATTGAATTGTACGGGGAAACAAAAATAGGGTCAATGTCACTTTTGGCGGGTTTGAAAGAATTCTATGCAATGGGCTACAATCACTGAACCTGTTGCGCCGTAGTTGCACTGCGGCGGCGGCAGTCCAACTGCCCGCCAACTGCGTAAGTTCTGTATGCAATGGGCTACAATCACAAAGACGCAAATGGAACTCCTTGCCCGTTTTGAGCGAACCGCCGCCTCACAGCCCGATAAACCCGCCATTATTTATTTTTCAAAACGGATGCGCGGATGGAAGCGGATTACCTACCGTTCGCTTTTTGACCAGACCCAACGATTCATTTCGGGACTTCAAGCCTGCTCGCTCACCCCGGGCGCTGTCGCGGTGGTGATGACTCCCCCCAGCGCGGAATTTTTTCCGTTCGCGTTGGCGTTGCTCAAGTTCGGCATCGTGCCGGTGGTCTTCGACCCGGCAATCGGATTGAAAAAAATCGGCGAGGTCATCGCCGAATCCAAGCCGGAGATATATTTCGGTACTTGGCTGACTCACACGTTGCGAATCTTGTCTGGCTGGGGGCGGGATTCTATCAAGCATAGTTTGACCGTCGAGAAAGTCAAAGGTCGAAGGTCAAAGATCGTCCCATCGCCCATCGTCCATGATCCATCGTCTGCGGTTGCCATTATCTATACCTCCGGTTCCACAGGGCTACCCAAGGGAGCGGTCTACACGTCCGCCAACTTTGCCGCTCAGTTGGAATTGCTTCAAAACACGTTTCGCATCTCGCCGGATGAGATTGACCTCGCCGCCTTCCCGCTCTACGCCCTGATTGATATTTTGCTCGGCGTCACCGCGGTCGTCCCGGATATTTCCTTCCCAGTCCCCGGCAAGACAGACCCGCAAAAGACTATCTCGGCGATTCAACGGTTCAACGTCACAAATATGTTCGCATCGCCTGTTGTGCTGGAGATTTTGGCAGACGAAGCCTACCATTCGCTGAATCATAAATTGCCTTCGCTCAAGCGCGTGATTACCGCCGGCGCGCCCGCGACGATTCACTTGCAAGAGAAGTTTCGCCTGCTTCTCGATGATCATACCGACCTCTTCGGCATCTACGGCGCGACGGAGACTTTGCCCATTACCAAGGTCGAAAGCCGCGAGGTATTTGCCTTGAAAGAAAAGACCGCGCACGGCGCGGGCATCTGCCTGGGGAAACCCATCGAAGGCGTGACCGTGCGGATCATTCCGATCACCGACGAGCCGATCGCAGAGTGGAGGGAGTCGCTTGAGGTGGAGTCAAATGCCGCTGGTGAGATCACAGTTCAAAGTCTGGCAACGACGCGGGCTTATCTTCATCGAGAAGAAGCGGATCGTTTATCCAAAATAAAATTCGGCGATGAGATCATCCACCGCATGGGCGACGTGGGATATTTCGACGAAGAAGGCCGCTTGTGGTATTGCGGGAGAAAATCTCACCGCGTGGTCACAAAAGATGGCGTGATGTTCACCGAGCAGATCGAAAATATCTTCAACGCGCATCCTCGTGTAAAGAGAACCGCGCTGGTTGAGGAAAACCGCAAGCCCGTTCTGTGGGTGGAATTGGAACGACGAGCGGGGTCAAACAAAGATAAAATCATCGGCGAGTTGAGAGAAATGGCAAAGAGTCACCGGCAGGCTTCGCAGATCGAAACATTTTTATTTATGAAACGATTCCCAACCGACGCGCGGCATAACTCCAAGATCATCCGCGAAGAATTGAAGGCGCTTGCGGAAAAGAGACTCTCGTGAAAGCGTTAGTCACCGGCGCGACTGGTTTTTTGGGCGGCTCGTTAGTCCGCCGCCTGCATGGCATGGGCTGGGATGTGACCGGGCTGGGACGCAACCCCAAAAAATTGAACGAATTGGAAGACGTGGGCGTCCATCCGTTTCGCGCCGACATCAGCAAGAAAGACCAATTGCTCGACGCGTTCAAAGGACAGGAGATCGTCTTCCATTGCGCGGCGTTCCCATCGCCCTGGGGAAATTACGAACGGTTCTATCAAGCCAACGTGATCGGCACGCGCTACGTGACGCGGGCGTGTTTGGAAAACAAAATCAAGAGACTCGTGTATGTGTCCACGCCGAGCATTTACTTCAATTACAACTCGCGGACGAACGTGAAGGAAAACGATCCACTGCCCGAACCCGTCAGCAACTATGCTCACACCAAACTTCTTGCGGAAGAAGAAATTGACAAAGGTTTTGCGGACGGGCTTGCCGTGGTCTCGATCCGCCCGCGCGCGTTGATCGGCGAAGGCGACACGGTCATCTTTCCGCGTTTGATTCCCCGCTTAAAATCTGGCAGGCTTCCCATCCTTGGCGACGGCGAAAACATCGTTGACCTCACCTACATCGAAAATGTGGTGGATGCGTTATTGCTGTGTTCAGAATCGCCTGCAAGCACGCTTGGCAAAAAATACAATATCACCAACGGCGAACCCGTGAAAATTTGGAGATTGATCGAGCGCATCTGCGATGAGTTGCATTATCCGCGCCCTCGCCGAAAGATTCCGTATCGCGCCGCTGATGCCGTTGCGGGAACGCTGGAATTCGTTTACTCGCTCGTCCCGTTCAGCCCCGAACCGCCGCTGACGAGGCTGTCTGTCAGCATGATGGCGAACAATTCCACGCTCGATATTTCCGCGGCGCGGAACGAACTCGGCTATCAACCCAAAGTTTCGATTGAAGAAGGCGTTGCGCGATTTTTGAAATGGTGGAAAGAGAGGAATCCAAAATGAAGATCGACATCCTTCACGCGGGGTATTGCACGGCTCCCGAGCATCTTGCCATTCGCGGCGGGCGCTGGCGTTCGATTCGATTTCCCGCGATGTTCGCCCTCTTTCGTCATCCAACATTCGGCGCGATGCTGTTCGACACCGGTTATTCCTTCCGTTTTTTCGATGAGACGATAAGATTCCCGCGCCGCATTTATCGCTGGATGACTCCAGTAACCCTTCGCGAAGAAGACTTGATCGCGAATCAACTTTCAACGTTCAACCTGCAACTCAAGGATATTTCACACGTCTTCATCTCCCACTTCCACGCGGATCATATCGCTTCACTCCCCGATTTGGCTTGGTCCCGCTTCGTCTACCTGCCTCACGCCTTTAGCCGACTCCGCCACTCGACGCCCTCCGAGGATCTCAAACACGCCTTCCTGCGCGGACTCGTACCCTCAGATTTTGACTCCCGCTCCCACGAAGTGGATGTGACCAACTCGATCCTTTTATCCGCAGAGTATGCGCCATTTAACACCGGCTACGACCTGCTCGGCGACGAATCGATCATCGGCGTGGAACTCCCCGGTCATGCGTATGGGCAAATGGGAATCTTCGCCCGCGATGACGATGGCAAACTTTTCTTTTTTGTTGCAGATGCGGCTTGGCTCAAACGGTCGGTGATTGAAAACCGCCCGCCGCACACGATCGCAAATTTCCTTTTCTCCGATCCCGAAGCCTATCGTCAGACCCTGGGCGATTTACATTCCCATTATCTGACTCACCCCAATACGATCATCGTCCCATCCCATTGCGAAGTGACGATCCGCTCGCTTGAAAATAAACCAGCGCGTTGATTGTGTCCATGCGAGCCGAACTCTTCACCCGTGAGAATCTCCACGCGCTTCAATTCCCACCAACGGAAGATGGGGACTATGCCCGCCGTTACCTTATCCCATTGATGACGGATGGCTTGCAAAAATATATCCGCAATGTATACAACACCCAGTTCATGGCGGTTCAAGTCGGCGAGACGATCATACCTGTGACAGTCACCGATTTTCACCCGCAGAACACTTATACCGTTTCGCCGTACAGCCATTACGTCTCCTATGGCGGGCTGGAAGAGGTGAAGCATTTGGAGAATCCGCCTGTTGAGTTTTTGATAAAACTTGTGATGTACCCCGTTGCCCGGTATTTTCGGTTCGCGGAATTGGATAGGGTGGTCTTTGTAAATAATTACCTGCTCTCCACGAACTTGTATCCGCCGGTAAGCGGCGACCAGCTGTCCGCGTTGAGCGAAGCGTTGCTGGAGCGCTTCCCAGACCGGGCGATCGTGTTCCGCTCTGTTGACCAGAAAAAGAATCCTCACGTCCTCGACGCGCTGAAAAACCTTGGCTACGACTTGGTACTCAGTCGTCAAGTCTGGTACATGGACCCTCTTGCTTCGTTGAAGACTCGTCAATGCAAGGAAGATGCGCGCGTGTTGAAAAAGGCAGGTTATGAAGTTGTAGACGGCGGGGATTTATCCGATGATGAATTGCATCGCGCGGCGTATTTGTACGAATTGTTGTACCTGAAAAAATATTCCTACTTCAATCCGCAATTCACGTTTGAATTTTTGAAACTCGCGCGAGACCAGAAGACCCTTTTTCTGTATGGGTTGAAAAAGAATGGACGGCTGGATGGCATTATGGGTTTCTTCGTCCGCAATGGCGCGATGACCCAGCCCTTGTTTGGGTACGACACATCCCTCCCGCAGGAGGAAGGCTTGTATCGCTTGCTCACGTTGCTTACGTTGCAAGAAGGCGTGAAGCGCGGATTACTCGTCCATGCCAGCGGCGGGGTGGGCAAATTCAAAAAAACGCGCGGCGGCGAATCGGTGACCGAGTACAATGCGGTGTATACCAAGCATTTGCCGAAGAGACGGCAATCGCCGTGGAAGTTGATCGGCTGGCTCTCGAAATTTGCGATCCCATATTTCAAGAAAATGGATTTTTAGATGGCGGATAATGGACAGCGGACGATAGACCATGCGATGATCCGCCGTCTGCTGTTCAACGTCCAGCGTCATATTGCTGAATGGACCTCTTGCGAAAGTCATTTTCGCCACACCGTTCGTGCCGCGAGTGGCGCCCTGCGCCACGAGACGGCAGAGAACGCAGAGAAAAAAGAGAATTTCTCAGGGGTCTCTGTGGCTGAGCAAGAGATATTTATGCATGAGGTCTAATAATTTATTTAGGAGAGTGCGCATACATGCAAGTCAATATCCCTTTAAAAATCATCGGTCTTGGAAGATATTTGCCGAAACGCGTTGTTCCCAGTTCGGAATTGGAGGCGCTGTGCGGAGTCCCTACCGGCTGGGTGGAGCGGCGTAACGGCGTCCGCGAGCGTCGCTGGGTAACGGATGAGACCTCGTCGTTCATGTCGGCGCAGGCGGCGCGGGAGGCGTTGGACGAGGCGCGTCTCAAGCCGAATCAACTTGACCTCATCATCAACGCCTCCGGCACGGGCGAGCAGGCGATTCCCGACACGGGCGCGTTGATCCAGCGTCAGTTGGGGCTGGGCGACTCAGGCATCCCTGCGATGACCGTGCATACGACTTGTTTGAGTTTTATCGCGGGTATGGATGTGGCGTCCAATTTCATTCACAGCGGGCGATACAAAAATATTTTGATCTGCAGCGCGGATGTGGCGTCGTGTGGGATCAACCCCAAAGAGCCGGAGTCCGCTTCGTTGGTTGGGGATGCGGCGGCGGCAGTGGTGGTCACGCGAGCAGGCGCGGGCGACGCATCCATGATTCATCACGCGCATTTCAAAACATATGGCGACGGCGCGTATCTCACCGCCATCATGGGCGGCGGCTCGCGTCTTCATCCGCGCTTCCCAAATCACAAACCCGAGGACGACCTGTTCCACATGGACGGTCCCGCTGTGTTGCGAATGGTGCGCAGTGTCGGTCATGAGTTTCTTGAAGAACTCTACCCGGGTCTGTCGAAAAGCATGATGGATGTGGATGTCGTCGTGCCGCATCAGGCAAGCAAAGTGGGATTGATGATGTTGGAACGTTTTGGCTGGAAGGAAAATAAAATCATCCGCACCATCGAGACGCTTGGCAATTGCGTGGCGGCGTCCATCCCGGTCACGTTGTATCAGGGAGCGCGCGATGGGCGCATTCAACGCGGCGGCAAGATTCTATTGGTAGGCACCGGCGCGGGGTTGTCTCTGGGTGGGATGGTGTTGACGTTCTAATTAACCGCGAAGCGCGCGAAGATCGCAAAGATTTTTTAATGGCTTCTTCGAGTTCTCAGCAGAAGGATCATGGCAAACATTCTCCTCACAGGCGGGCGCGCGCCCGTGACGCTCGATCTTGCGCGCGCTTTCCATCGCGCGGGACACAGCGTCTTCATGGCGGAATCGTTGCGCGGGCATTTGAGTCAGCCGTCGAATGCGATCAAGCAAAACTTTGTAGTGCCCGCTCCACGTCAGGAGACCGAAGCGTTTTTATCGTCGTTGAAGCGGATCATCGAAGAGAATCAAATCGAGTTGTTGATTCCCACCTGTGAGGAAGTCTTCCATATTGCAAAGGGATTGAAGACTCTGCCGTGCCGCGTCTTTGCCGAACCGCTTGATCGGCTCGATATTTTTCACAACAAATGGAACTTTGCGAATAGCGCGAGAGAATGCGGATTGCCCGCGCCCGATACGGTGTTGATCGAAGACGAGAGAACGTTGCTAGACGCATTCGCGCGTTGGAAGGGACTGGTGTTGAAGCCGGTCTATTCGCGCTTCGCCTCGCGGACGTTGATCCTGCCCGCGCTTCGTGAGGCTTTATCCATGCTGACATTTGATCGGACGTGGATCGCCCAACAGTTTGTTGCGGGACGGCAGTTTTGCAGTTATTCGGTCTCTCAGCATGGGCGCATCGTTGCGCATGTGGTTTACCCGGCGATCTTCACGGCAGGGCAAGGCGCGACGATCTCGTTTCAAGCAGTAGAGCATGAAAAGATTTTCCATTGGGTGCATACGTTTGCGAGTCACTTCAATGTGACGGGACAGATGGCGTTCGACTTCATCGAATCGCCCGATGGGGAAGCGTATGTGCTGGAATGCAACCCGCGCGCGACGAGTGGTGTCCATTTGCTGGCATCGAATCCGCGCTTTGTCGAATCGTTTTTCGATCCGCGCATAGAGTGCGTCAGGCCGACGTCAAACTCTCCGCGCATGTTGGGTACGGCGATGCTGGTCTATGGCTTGCCTGATGCGCTCAAAAAGAGAAACCTCGGCGCGTGGCTGAGGACTTTTTCGCAAAGCCGCGATGTGATCTGGGATCTTCGCGATCCGCTACCGTTCTTCTTGCAGTGGCGGAGCATCCTCGCGTATCTGGCTTTGGGGATGAAGCACAACATTTCCGCGCTGGAGGCATCCACCTTTGACATTGAATGGAACGGGGAATAACGATGAAGATGTGAACGGACGGTAAGATTCCCTCGTTGTCTGCTTTCAATGAATTGGACTACAATGACCAACGAGGAAATATGCAGAACAACTCAAGCGAACCTGAAATCATCCATAACCCAGCCGAAAAGCGATTCGAAACGTGGATTGATGGAAAGCTCTCCAAACTCGATTATCTGGAAGATGGAAACACGATTGTGATGACGCACGTCGGCGTGCATCCCGAACTCCGCGGGCATGGCGTGGCTGGCAAGTTGACCGAAGTCGCGCTGGAGTATGCGAGAGGGAAATCTCTACGCGTGATCCCCATGTGTTCGTACGTTGTAACCTACATTCGGCGGAATCCTCAATTTGCCGAGTTGACGAAACAACGTTCAGGAAATTGACCAGCCTGCTAAAGCAAAACACGTCCTCACGGACGTGTTTTTTTGTGGCGGGGAGGGCGGGATTCGAACCCGCGACTGGTTTAACCCAGCACTCACTTAGCAGGCGAGCCCATTCAGCCACTCTGGCACCTCCCCGGTTTGATTGACGATTTACGATTGCAGATTGACGATTACCAATCAATCGTAAATCCAAAATCGTCAATCGTAAATCGAGCGGAGGGAGTGGGATTCGAACCCACGTTGGTGTGACCCAAACATGTTTTCAAGACATGCGCCTTCAGCCGCTCGGCCATCCCTCCACAAAGCCTCACCAGTTGAGGCGGACGAAATTTTACCATAAGAGCGCCCGCGAGGCTTATTCCTTGAGGCATGGCGAGGAGTGACTATTTTGGCGTGTAAAGTCCTGCCGTTCATGCCGCGACCATAACGGCACTTTCTCTCCGTGGCATTGGCGTGCTCGGTGACAAAGAGGGAGCCGTACAAATCGAATTTGGTTGCGCGCCTTGCAAAATTGAACACTGAAAAATGTAACCTTTGAGGACGCCATCTCAAACGCTGTGGGTTATAATCAGGCAAAGGAGTTTGACCATGAAATCATTTTTTTCTCCTTCCAGGCGAAACCGAGGGCAAGGATTGGTTGAATATGCCGTCATCATTGCCCTTGTCGCGATCGTAGTGATTGTTGCAGCCAGCGCGTTAGGTCCTCGGATCGGCAACACCTTTTCATCGATTAATAACTCGCTCGGTGGCGGTGGCATTCTGAGCGGGGGCGGCGATGATGGCGGAGGAGGCAGTCAGGCAACTTGCGATGCCGCCGCCGCCGCGCACGGTAATTGGCACGCCACCTGGGATGGAAACCCCGGCGCCAACATGGCGGATCACGATGCTCTGCAAGCCGCTATGGATGCCGCTTGCTAGACGTACGTCGTCGTAATAACTATATTTCTGGTAATTCGTTCGAACAGAGCATAATTACCGCATTGACCTGCGGCGATTATGCTTTTGTGTTCCCCCGCCATCTTGGTATAATCCCAACCCTATGAAATACCATATCTGGACCGAGGGATGCCAAATGAACGTCGCCGATTCACAGCGCGTCGGCTCGTCGTTGGAGCATCTCGGTTATCAATTTACAGAAACCATCGAAGAAGCGGACGTGATCGTCCTCAACACCTGTGTCGTGCGTCAATCGGCGGAGGACAAAGCGATCGGACGCCTCACCAGCCTGCTCCCGTTGAAGCGACAGAATCCCAACCTCGTCATCAACCTCATGGGGTGTATGGTCGGCGTGCGCGGCGCGGACAAACTGCGCGAGAAACTTCCGTATGTGGATGTCTTCTCGCCTCCCTCCGACCCGGGACCGCTCGTTTCTTATTTGAGTCAAGGCGAAATCCGTTCGCTGGAAGATTCTGAAACCACGCGCCGTTTCTTGATGATGGACGATGAACTCATCCTCCCTCAGCACGAGCGCGGACAACTCATCAGCGCGCATGTGCCGATCGTGTATGGCTGTTCGCATGCCTGCGCGTTTTGCATCATCCCGTTCCGACGCGGCATCGAGCGCAGTCGTCCTGTCGGCGATATTGTCGCGGAGATTCGCTCGCTCGCCGCGCAAGGCGTGAAGGAAGTGACCTTGCTCGGTCAGATTGTTGACCGTTACGGCAAAGACGTTCCCGACGGACCCAACCTCGCGCAACTGCTTCGCATCGTTCATGATGTCGAAGGCGTCGAGCGCATCCGTTTTCTCACATCGCATCCCAACTACTTCACCGAAGAGTTGATGGACACCATCGCCGAGCTTCCGAAGGTGATGCCGCACATCGAAGTGCCGATCCAGGCGGGCGACGATGAAGTGCTGGCGAACATGAAGCGCGGATACACTCAACAAGAGTACCGCGGTCTCATTGAAAAGATCCGCAACAAGATTCCCGACTGCTCCATCGCAACGGACATCATAGTCGGATTCCCCGGCGAGACCGAGGAGCAATTCATGGAAACGCATCGCGTCCTCTCCGACCTGCGGCTTGACGTGGCTCATCTGGCGCGTTATTCCCCCCGCGAAGGGACCGTCGCAACGCGCCGCATGGAAGATAACGTGCCCGAAGAAGAAAAACTGCGCCGCCTGCATCTGCTCGACGATTTGCAGGAACAGATCGTTGGCGAGATCAACAAGAAATATCTCGGTCAAACCGTGGACGTGTTATTCGAAGAGAAGGTGAAGGATCGCTGGCGGGGACGAACTCCCACGAACAAACTTGTCTTCGTCGAGTCGGATGATGCTTTGAAAGGCAAGATTCTCCCAGTCACCGTCACATGGACGGGACCGTGGTCCATGCAGGCGAATCTTGTTGGGGTGCGCTCGCAAAAAATCGAATTGATCACTGTGTAGAGCGAGATGCCATCTCGCTCTACTTTTTATGTATGAACCACATCCGCCCGATTGCTCTTTGCGTGTTCAAAAACAACAACCGCATCCTCGTCTTTGAAGGGCATGACGCGATTAAGAACGAAACGTATTATCGTCCGCTGGGCGGGGGGATTGAGTTCGGCGAAAGCGGGGAGGTGGCTGTCCGCCGCGAGATCATGGAGGAATTGCACAGCGAGATCGAAGGGTTGAAGCATCTCGGCTTTCTTGAAAATATTTTTGTCAATAACGGAAACACGGGTCACGAGATCGTAATGGTCTATGATGGGGCGTTGGCAAAGGCTGAGTTGTATGAGCAGGCTGAAATGGAAGTGATCGAAGCGAACGGGGAGCGAATCCGCGTGGTGTGGAAGAGTCTGCATGAGTTCGGGGAGGGCAAGTCCATCTTGTATCCCGATGGTTTGTTGGAGATGTTGAAGTAGTCATAACGGGGAATATGTCTTTTGGCATAGGGCAGATCATGCCTTCGAGACTGGGGCAATGAGGCGGGTGAGCGTATCATCGCACTAACAAAAGGAGTTGCCATGTCTCAACAATCAATGATCGATGTAAAAAATGTGACCGCCGCCTACGGCGCGTTGACCGCCCTCAACGGGGTGAGTTTGAACGTGCAAAAAGGCGAGATCTTCGGCTTGCTCGGACCGAACGGCGCGGGCAAGACCACGTTGCTCGCCAGCGTGGAAGGCTTGCATAAACCCAAACAGGGAGAAGTGCATGTCGGCGGGATCAGTGTGCAGGCGAACCCTGCCGCGACGAAACGTCAATTGGGAATCCAATTGCAAAAAACCGCGTTGCTCGACGACCTGACCGTCGCCGAATTGGTGGAAGTGTACGCCGCGTTGTATGAGGTGTATCTCACCTCGAAAGAAATTGACGCGCTTCTCGCCCGCTTCGATCTCGTTGAAAAACGAAACACGCTGGCGCGCCGCCTCTCGGGCGGGCAACAACAACGACTCGCGCTGGCGGTTGCGATTGCGAACGATCCGCAGATCGTGTTGCTCGACGAGCCGACCTCCGCGCTGGACCCTCATGCGCGTCGCGCCGTGTGGGACATCGTCCGTCAGTTGCACGATGAAGGACGCACAATTGTGTTGACCACTCATGCAATGGAAGAGGCGGAAGCGTTGTGCGGACGAATCGCCATCATTGATCGCGGTCAGATCGTGGCGTGCGATACGCCCAGCGCCTTGATCGCGAACCTCAAACTAAATTCGATGTTGAAAGCGACGGTGGAATTGCCGCTGGATCAAGTCCGCGCACTGCCTGAGGTGAGCGCGGCGCGGTACACGGGTCAACACTTGGAAGTGGAAACTGCCCGCCCCGAAGTGACGATGACCGCCCTGCATGAACTTGCGTTGCGTTCAGGTCGCTCCATCCGCGACGTGATGGTGCGCCAGCCCAACCTTGAGGATGTGTTCCTCAAGTTGACGGGACGCGTACTTGCCGAGTCGAATTAATAGACCTCTTGCGAAAGTCATTTTTGCCACAGAGAACACAGAGATAAAGAGCATTTCTCAACGGTCTCTGTGAACTCTGTGGCTGAGCTAGAGACACTCATACAAGAGTTCAAATGTTGTTTATTCTTGAAAGGAAAATACTGATGAAACGTTTTCTCATCCTTACCAAAGCCATGACCCTCATGCACTTGCGAAACGGGTATGTGCTTTTCTGGAACTTCGCATTCCCTATTTTGCTTATGGTCATCTACGGTGCGGTCATGAGTCAGTTCATGGACTATATGACCCCAGGCGTGATCGTCTTGAACGCCTTGAGTTTCGGTCTGGTCAGTAGTTCGACCATGATGTTGGAGATGCGCGAAAAAGGCGTGCTTCGACGTCTGCAAGCCACGCCGTTGCCCGCCGTGGAAATGATCGGCTCATATCTGTTGGTGAATATTGTGATCGGCGTCCTGCAAAGCACACTTATCATCATTGCGGGCGTCCTGCTCTATAAAGTGCCTTTGAGCGCGACGGGATTGCTGTTAGCGTATCCGATGATCCTGATCGGCTTGCTGGCATTCATGGCGCTGGGTGGCATCATCAGCGGCGTATCGGCAAAATCAGGGAGCGCCACCGCAATTGGCATGACCATTTACTTCCTGCTGATGTTCATCAGTGACATGATCTTCCCGCTGGATATGTTGCCCGCTTGGTTGCAAAACGTCGTGCCGTACCTGCCTGCCTATCCCGTCGCGCAATTGGTCCGTTCGGCAATGCTGGAAGCGACGCTCGACCCGAAATGGCTCTCTCAATTGTTGCTCCTCGCTGTGTACGGAATCGCCGCCACATTCGTCGCCGCCAAGTTGTTCCGCTGGGAACCGAAAGCGTAATTAATTCCCCTCATCCCCAACCCTTCCCCCATTGGGGGAAGGGAGTCTAGTCCCCTCTCCCATTGGGAGAGGGTTAGGGTGAGGGAGCGCTTTCCACTTTCTCTCATCCAGAGTACACTTTCCGCATGAACGAATCCCAACCATCCCATCTCGCCGATAGCGACCTCCCGATATCTGCCGAGAATCTTCACCTTTACGGTAGGTTTTGGGATGTGTTGTCTGTATTGATCTTCGGTTTCGCCGCTGTGGCGGTTCTCGCTTCACATGCAGGCGACTTAACCTGGCGCGAGTGGGCAGTGGCGGGATTGTCCGTTGCTCAAGGAGCGCTTTACTTATTCTGCATCCGAGGCGGCGGCTGGCCCATTTCACAGAAAAACCTCACCATCTATTTTGTGGGCGGAGTTTGTATGTGGGTGTTAGCCTGTTGGTTGAATCCGTTTGCCTGGTGGCTGGGCTTCACGTACTTTGGTCAGATGTTCGGTTTACTGCCGCTGAGGGGAGTCGTTTTTGGAACGGCTGTTGTCACATTCTTTATTCTATTAATCATTTCCGATTGGAATATCACGCAAATTCCCTTTGGCGCCGCCTTTGGTTTTTCGTTCATGTGGATTGGCGGCATGGCGGTCTTTCTATTTATTTATGGCATCATCCGCACCAGCAGTCAGCGGGCGGATTTGATCACGAAGCTCGAGTCAGCCCAAAAGGAGTTGGAAGCGGCTCGTCAACGCGATGCCGAATTGGCGACCTTGCGCGAACGGGAACGTCTCGCGCGCGATCTGCACGACAGCCTCGGTCATTCGTTGGTGGCGTTGTCGGTTCAACTCGAAGCGATCCAACGTTTGTATAAAGTGGATGCCGATAAAGCCTCCGCGCAAGTGGATGAGCTCAAAGACCTCACCCGCGCCAGCATGGATGAACTGCGGCGTTCGCTCGCGGGTCTGCGTGCGCCAGGGCTTGGTGAAAGAAAATTGAGTGAAGCGTTGCAAACCTTGAGCGTGGATGTTGCTCAGCGCGCGCATCTTGCCGTCACGTGTCACATTCACGACGATGCGAATCAACTTTCGCCCGTTCATGCCGAAACGCTCTGGCGTGTCGCGCAAGAGGCGCTGACGAATATCGAACGTCACGCCGCCGCGCGGAATGTGGATTTAAATCTCGACATCGAGTCGCAACATGTAACGCTCACGATCACAGACGATGGATGTGGTTTCCCTGCGGATGCCGAGAACAAGCCCGGACATTATGGATTACGCGGGATGCGCGAACGCGTGGAGGGACTCGGCGGCGCGTTGACTCTCTCGGGTAACAGTGGCGGTTCACGCGTCGACGTGAGACTGCCTCTGCTCTAATGGCTTTATCTACACTGACAAATTGGATGTATCCTTTTTAACATCATCTACCCAGACCCTGCTCATTGGGCACAAACCATGATCTTCAACCAATTAACCTTCGTGCTCTTTGTGTCCTTCGTGGTTAATTTTTAACTCTTATGTCAACCACCATCAACCTCCTCCTCGTCGAAGACCAGACTCTGATGCGTCAGGGGTTGAAAACGATTCTCGATCTGGAACCCGGCTTACACGTCGTGGGTGAAGCGGGGGATGGTGAACGCGGTATGCAACTCGCGCTGGAACTGCGTCCTGATGTGATCCTCATGGATGTGCAGATGCCCGTCCTCAACGGCGTCGAAGCGACGGCGAAATTGTGCCGCGAGTGGGCGCAGGCGAAGGTCATCATCCTCACCACGTTCGACCGCGACGATTATGTCTATCAAGGCGTGCGCGCGGGCGCGATGGGATATTTGCTGAAAGATACGCCTGCCAATAAATTGATCGAAACGATTCGGCGCGTGCACGAGGGTGAAGTCTTCATCCAGCCTGAGATCGCCTCGCGCGCCTTGCGTGACATGATGCGTCCAACATCGTCCACGATCGAATCGCTTTCCGAGCGCGAACGGGAAGTGTTAGTGTTGTTGGCGCAAGGCGCGTCGAACAAAGACATGGCGGAAAAATTGTTCATCACCGAAGGGACGGTGAAAAACCACGTCTCCAACATTCTCGCCAAACTGCAAGCCGAGAACCGCACTCAGGCGGCGGATATTGCGAGGAAACAGGGATTGGTGTAAAAAGGATTCACGTACCTTGAAACAATGGATGGGGGTTAAGATAAACGAATCAGGCAAAGGAGGAGCGCCATGACTTCCACCGAGAGAAAAACAAATACGCGCAATTTCCCTGTCTTGCAGAGAATTCTGGTGAGGCTGGGCTGGCTGGCGGTAGTGATGACATCCATTGTGTACAGCGTCAATGGATCGTATCAACAACTGTCGGTTGAACAATTGGATATTGAGAAGTGGGTATATGTCTATCTCAATTTCGGTTCGTTCGTGGTCGGCGTGATCGCGGCGGCGATCATTTTCTGGCGCAAGCCAATGGATCGACTCGCCGTGATCGTATCCCTCATGCTCGTTACGTGGACCAGCACCAGTACCGGGTTCGATCTCTGGTCATCCATGAACCTGACCGGCGATGAATTGATCAACTGGTTCATCGCTTATTTTCTTAGCACGGGTTATACGCTGTTATTGTCCATCCTGTTGCTCTATGTGTTGTTGACCTTCCCCAATGGACAATGGACGCCCGGCTGGACGCGCTGGTTTTTCACGCTCAGCCTGCTTGGGATGTTGGTACTGCCCGTTTACCTGTGCGTGATGATCTTCCTCGCTTCAGGATTATCGGATGCGATACGGATCTTCCTCCTCGATACCCTGCCCGCGCTGTTCCGCCTGGGGGTATTGGGATTGGGCGTATTGGCGCAGGTCTACCGCTTATTCGTGACGAAAGACCCGCTTCAACGCCAGCAATTGAAGTGGATCGCCCTCTCGCTGGTCGGCATGACCTTTTTCTACATCCTGTATTGGTTGAAGTATCAGATTTTCGGATACGTCGCCGGCTCCATCGTTGACCTGACCCTGTTCTTCCTGACGCTTTTCTTCACCTACGGTTTTATCGTCACCTTTGCGATCTCCGCGCTTCGTTATCACATCTGGGATATAGACATTGTCATCAATCGCACATTGGTCTATAGCGCTCACACCGCCATTATGGGATCGTTGGGCATCACCGGCGCCATTTTGTTCGAACTGTACGCAAAGCAATACCTGAGCGCCGAGTCGCCTTTCTTCGGGTTGTTAGCGATCTTCCCTGTGGCGCTTCTGTTCGTTCCTTTGCGCGACGGCTTGCAAAATTTTGTGGACCGTCGTTTCAAGCCTGAGGAGATCGATTTCAGCGGCACCATCGTGGAGTTCGCCCCGGAGGCGCAGTTGATGTTGTCTTCCACTGACATTTTGAAGATCCTCGCCCGGCAGGTGAAAGAACAATTGGACTTGACCGGGGTCGACATTTTCCTCAAACACGAAAGCGGAACCTTGTTCCTGACCGAGCCGCTACCCCAGGAGGGAGAGTTGCCATCGATCACTCTTGTGGAGAAAGATCGCCTCTTGCTTGACAGGGGAGAGGTTGTCATTCCCGCGGACGCGTCTCATTACTCGTTATACCTGCCGCTCACCCTGAAACGCGCCTCCAAGCCTGAGTTCCTCGGCGTGATGGCGTTCGGTAAACGCGAGAACGGAGTTGGGTATTCCTCGTCCGTGATTCGGAGCCTGCAAAAATTCGGCGCGGAGGCTGGCAAAGTGCTGTACGTCGCCAAACTGCGCGAAAGCACGGGCCGCAACATCATGGAACGCCTTGCCTCTATCGAGAGAGGTCTGGCGAGCTTGAAGACGAACCCGACGTAGATTGTTTGTAGATTACCTCTTTTATAGGTCAAAAAGTTTTACCGCTTGTGAAAGCGGACGTTAGAGAACGTCCGCTACACAAATAATAATTTCGCGTAGGGTGCGCTCTCTAGCGCGCCTTAGCAAGAGGTTTTATAAAAAGAGACTCGCCCAAAAGCGAGTCTCTTTTACGAAGTACGCAATACGCAGTAGGAACTACTTCACCAAATTCCTCAACACCGTATGGAGAATACCCCCGTTGCGATAATAATTCACCTCTACATCAGTGTTCAGCAGAGCGGTGACTTGGAATTCGACCACTGATCCATCGGCTTTGGTTGCCTTCGCCGTCAACACTGCTTTCGGTGAGATGTTGTTCAAGCCTGCGATGTCGAATACTTCATCGCCTTTCAAGCCAAGCGACTCAGCAGTCTGCCCATCCATGAACTTCAACGGCAGTACGCCCATGCCGACCAAATTCGAGCGATGGATGCGTTCGAACGATTCGGCGATGACCGCTTTCACGCCTTGCAGCATCGGACCTTTCGCCGCCCAGTCGCGGCTGGAGCCGGAGCCGTATTCTTTCCCGGCAAGGATGATGCTTGGCACGCCTTCGCTCTGGTATTTCATCGCCGCATCGAAAATGGACATGACCTCACCCGAGGTGTGATGCTTCGTCCAGTTGCCTTCCTTTGGCGCAACCAAAAGATTCTTGAGGCGGATATTCGCAAACGTGCCGCGCGCCATCACGAGATCGTTGCCGCGCCGCGAGCCATACGAGTTGAAGTATTGCGGAGCCACATCGCGTTCCTGTAAATATTTCCCGGCGGGCGAATCGACCGCGATGTTACCGGCAGGGGAGATGTGATCGGTGGTGATCGAGTCGCCGAACATGCCCAGCACTCGCGCGCCTTTGATATCTTTCACCTCGCTGGCGTCGAGAGCCAAGGTTTGGAAATACGGCGGATGATGAATGTACGTGGAGTTCTCGTCCCACTCATACAGATCGCCGCCGGTCACTTTGATATCCTTCCACATGTCCGAGCCGCTGAACACATCGGAATATTTGTCCCTGAACATTTCCGCGCGCACGCTCGACGACGCGACATCGTTGATCTCTTTTTGCGAGGGCCACAGATCTTTGAGATACACCGGCGCGCCATCGGAGCCTGTGCCAAGCGGTTCTTTATCGAGGTCAATGTCAACTGTCCCTGCCAAAGCGTATGCGACGACAAGCGGCGGACTGGCTAGGAAGTTTGCCTTCACCAGCGAGTGGATTCTCCCCTCGAAGTTTCGATTCCCAGAAAGCACCGCCGCCGCTACAAGATCGGACCCTGTGACTGCCTTCGCCACCTCGGCCGGTAACGGACCTGAATTGCCGATGCAGGTGGTGCATCCGTAAGCGATGACGTTGAACCCGAGTTTGGCGAGCGGATCGAGCAGGTCGGCTTGCTTCAAATATTCGGTCACCACGCGAGAACCGGGCGCGAGCGAGGTCTTCACATACGGCTTGACGTTGAGTCCCTTTTCGACGGCTTTCTTTGCGAGCAATCCTGCCGCCACTAACACAGACGGGTTGCTTGTGTTCGTGCAAGACGTGATCGCCGCGATGACCACCGCGCCATGCTTCATCTTCATCGAGCCGCCGTTCGTTCCGTAGGTGGCTTCGGCGTTCAGGGCTTCGGGCTTCAATTCGAATCCGCGCTCTTTGACCGGCGCGCTCAAGATTTTACTGAACGTCTCTTTCAACTCGACCATCGGGATGCGATCCTGGGGACGTTTGGGTCCAGCCAGCGATGGCACAACAGCCCCAAGGTCCAGTTCGAGCGTGTCGGTGAATTCGGGTTCATGCATGGACGCATCATGGAAGAGTCCTTGCGCGCGCGCGTAGGCTTCCGTCAACGCGATGGTTTCTTCGGAGCGGCCCGTCAGCCGCATGTAGCGAAGAGTCTCTTTGTCCACCGGGAAATAGCCGATGGTCGCGCCGTATTCGGGAGCCATGTTGCCGATGGTCGCGCGGTCGGGGAGCGACATGGTTTCAAGCCCGGGTCCGTAGAACTCGACGAATTTATCCACCACGCCTTTTTTGCGGAGCATCTGTGTGACGGTGAGGACGAGGTCGGTGGCGGTGACGCCTTCTTTGAGTTTGCCGTGCAGTTTGAAGCCGATCACATCCGGCAGGAGCATGTCCATCGGTTGACCAAGCATCACGGCTTCGGCTTCGATGCCGCCCACGCCCCAGCCGACCACGCCGAGTCCGTTGATCATCGTGGTGTGCGAATCGGTTCCAACTAATGTATCGGGGAATACGACGATTTCTTTGCCGTCTTTCTTTGTCATCACCATATCAGCCAGATATTCCAAATTGACTTGATGGACAATACCGGTCATCGGCGGCACCACACGGAAGTTTTGGAAGGCATGTTGTCCCCACTTGAGGAATTCATAGCGTTCTTTGTTGCGCAAAAATTCCATTTCGGTGTTGCGTTGCAATGCTTCCGGGGTGGCGAAGAAATCCACTTGAATGGAATGGTCAATGACGAGATCGACCGGCACAAGCGGATTGATCTTCTTCGGGTCGCCACCGAGACGCGCCACCGCCGCGCGCATGGCGGCAAGATCAACAATGGCTGGCACGCCGGTGAAATCCTGCATGATCACGCGGGCAGGCAGGAAGGGGATGCCGGGGCGGCTTCCCCCCTTTAGGGGGGACGGGAGGGGGGTCCATGCGGCGATATTTTTCACGTCTTGCTGGGTAATTTCCTTGTCGTTGCATTGACGCAGAGCCGCTTCCAACATAATGCGGATCGAAAACGGAAGCCGCTTGAGTTGGGTCAGACCCGCTTTTTCCAATGCGTCGAGGCGATAGTAGGTGTATTCCTTATTCCCCACTTTCAAAACATCGCGCGCTTTAAAGTAATCGTTCATAATGTTCTCCTTTGGTGGTCTGTATTTCCGGAGCGCCGACTTAAGTCGGCGTTACCGGTTCCACACAAACTTGCGAAGAACACAAAGGTGCGCCTTTGCCATCCTTGCTATGGTTTAGATTATAACTTCAAATCCTTTTCCAATTGCTTCACAAGTTTTGCTTTTTCGTTTTCTTCGATAAAAGACGCTTTTGCCGCCGCCACGATGCGCTGCTTCAAAGTTTTTTGCGGCATTTTCAAGTCTTCGCAGGCGGCGTAATATTCATGGCTCAAGGTGATGCGCGAAATGCTGGGGTCGTCGGTGTTGATGGTGACGTTCAAGCCCGCCTCGAGCATTTGCATGAGCGGATGTGTTTCGAGCGATTCGAAAACGCCCGACTGATAATTGCTGGTGATGCACACTTCGAATGCCGTCTGTCGTTCGCGCGCCAACGCCACAATGGAGTCATCTTCCATCACGCGCACGCCGTGACCGATCCGTTCCGCGCCGATCTCTTCGATGGCTTCGCGCACGTTGTAAGCGGGTCCCCATTCGCCCGCGTGGATGGTCACATGCAGACCGGCCTGCTTCGCCTCTTTGAATATCCCGTAAAACGGTTGCGAAGGAAAGTCCGCTTCGTTGCCTGCCAGATCGAGCGCAATCAAGCCGTCTTTCACGTGGTCTGCCGCCAGCCAGGCAACCTGTTCGGCTAATTCCGCGCTTTCGTGCCGGTTGACAGAGGCGATCAGCCGCACAGTCACGCCGTGTGTTTCCCCCGCATCCTTTGCGCTGGACAAGACCCAATCGATCACATCATGGAGGGGGAAACGTTCCGCGCGACTCAACGCAACGGGCGTGAAGCGCAATTCCATGTACTTCACATTGTCCTTCGCCGCATCTTCGACGGCTTCGCGCGTAATGCGATGGATCACGTCGGGCGAGCGATAGAACAGCCGCAGGGTGTTGAATTTGCTGAGAAAATTCTGGAAGGTGAGTTTGTCTTCTTCTTGGATCTGCACCAACGTGCTTAGTCGCAACACGTCTGCCGGGATGGTGATGCCGTGTTGCGTTGCGACGTCGAGCATGGTGTCGAGACGCAGTGAGCCTTCGAGATGACGATGCAACTCCACCTTGGGCAATGCCCGAAACGTATTCAGCGAAGCGGTGACTCGTTCGACGGCGCTCATGCGTTAGTGTCTTCGACGTCTCTTCTTTCGGTTTTCATCCCTGTTTTCCTGTTGCATCTCCATTGCGGGAGCGTCCGACGCTTCCAGCGCGGCGATTTCAACCGGGCGGGGTTGATAAGCAAACACGCGCCCGATCACCAGCCCGCGAATATCTTCGATCAGTTGCGCGAACATTTCCGACGCGCGTCCTTTGTATTGTACCAGCGGGTCGCGTTGGGCGTAAGCCTCCATGCCGATCGAGACCCTCAAGGCTTCGATGCGCGTCAAATAATCCACCCACAGTTCAGTCGTAGCGCTGAGCAGTAATTGCCGATGGACTTCATTGAGCACGTACTTGCCGATGGATTCGATCAACGCCTCGCGATCAGACTCAGGGATGCCTGATACGGCTTCGTTCAGCCGCCCCTCCCCAAACGCCTGTTTGGCGGGGATGCCGAAATCGCCCAGTTTTTGCGCGTTCGCGGCGATACGAGTATATTCGCGTTCGCCCCATGCGGCGCGCAAGGCGGTCTCGGCTTCTTCGAGGTGCGTCAGCACATCTTCGGTGATCGTTTCGGCTTCCTGTCTTTCGAGTAATTGGGCGATGAGGAAGACATAATTGAAACGAGGGAACACTTGCTTCACCTGCCGGTGTTTCTGGTCGTAGCCGGTGCGCGATTCTTGCGACAGAGAAATTAGAAGTTTAAGCGTCGTTGTTTCGTTAATGGTGGAAGGCATCAAGGTGTCGATATCGCGCGCGATCTGGCTGTTCAGGCGTTCACGCCTGCGCTCGAGGGCGGCTTGCGCGGCATCGATGAGTTCGTCGGCGATGTTGTCCCAGTTGGAGACTTCGAACCGTTCGCCGAGCGATTCGCCCGTCCGTTTGGCGGCGGTATTGACAACCCGCGCCACAGTGTTGGCGATCAACTGCCCCTCCACCATTTTGCGGATCGTGTCTTTTGCGTCTGCCGGGTCCTCGCCCAGCGCGCGCATTTGTTCATTGTTGAGTCGCAATTGCATACCGACAAGGCTGTTGATCTCTTCGAGCATCTTTTGCGGGCGCAAACGGTCCGCGTCTTCGCGGTCTCGCAAGCCTTCGAAGTATGCGTCCAGGGTGTCTTCGCGGCTGGCAAGTTGCGATTGCAAAGACTGTTCCGCGTTGTCGATGAGGTGTTCGATGGCGCGTTGATGATGGACGTTCTCGGCTTCGATGGCGCGGGAGATTAAGTCTAAGGTCGAATGTCGAAGATCGTCGGTGGCGGACAACTCTCGAAGAAGCAGAGACAAGCCGAAACTGGGGAAGAGGCGGTCGCCGGTCATGAAGGCGGGTTGCACTTGTTCGAGCCAAGCCATCAACTTCCAGGGTCCCTCTTCGTCAGCCAATCCGATTTCGACGCGTTGCTTCACTTCGGTCTCGAGCAGGGTGGCGATATCGTCGCTCAGGTCTTCTTTTTCGAAGATGCGATCGCGTTGATGGTAGATCTGTTCGCGTTGTTTGTTGAGCACGTCGTCGTATTCGAGCAGGTGTTTGCGCACGTCGAAGTTCGCGCCTTCGATGCGGTGTTGCGATTGTTCGATCAGTTTGCTGACCATGCCCACTTCGAGGGGAAGCGATTCGTCCACGCGCAGGCGATCCATGATGGCGCTGGTTTGCGCGCCGCCCTGAATGCGCATGAGATCGTCTTGCAGCGAGAGATAGAAGCGCGAGGAGCCGGGGTCGCCCTGGCGCGCGGCGCGACCGCGCAACTGGTTGTCGATCCGCCGCGCGTCGTGGCGTTCGGTGCCGATCACGTGCAAGCCGCCGAGATTTTTCACGCGTTCCATGTCTTCGAAGTATTGCAGGAAATGTTTGACCTCGGCTTCGTAAATTCCAAAGATGGAAGGGTCGCTGTGTTGCAGGGCAACGCGGCGTTCTTCCAACGACATGTCGAAGGGGTTCTCGTAGCCCGCTTTGCGCAAGACGCGGTTGGCGGCTGAGATCACCTCTTCGGCGATCTCGCCGCCGAGTTTGATGTCCACGCCGCGCCCCGCCATGTTGGTGGCGATGGTCACGGCGCCGAACGCGCCCGCGCCGGCGATGACCTGCGACTCTTCGGTGTGTTTGCGCGCATTAAGCACCTGATGAGGAATGCCGCCCTGTAACACCGACTTCAGTCGGTTGCTATCCGACGAATCCAATCGCAACACATCAAGCAGGATGTTGATGTTCGACGGGTCCTCGGGGTTGATGTTCGTCACGCCGAGGGGCTGGATGAATTTCCGCAGGGCATCGGCTGTGATTTTTTCGATGGGATCGTTGAGGAATTGCAATTCAGGGATGGCGAACTCGCCTTGTTCGCGATTGTTCGCCTTCAACCACGCTTCGCGCGCCAGGGCGATCTGCATCAACCGTCGGACAGGTTCCGCTTTAAGCCGCGACGAAAGCCGCTCGGAAGATTCCACCGAGGTGGTGCCGACTAAGAGCGGGCGTCCGCGCGCGTGTTCGCGAATGGCTTCGAGAACGATGGCGCGAAGTTTTGCCTCGAGCGTTTTGTAGATGACATCGGGATAATCTTTGCGACGGAAGAAGAGCGGCTCTTCCTGGGTATCGTCGCGCTTCGAAAAGTAGGAATACGAATAGCCGCCGTCGTCCTTTGTTTTAATTTCGATGAGCGGCGCGTCTTTTCCGAAGGCTTGATATTCGAGGTTCGGCGGGATCGGCGCAACTTCCAATTCGTAAATCTTGCTGAACTCTTCGGCTTCGGTGAGCGCGGTGCCGGTCATGCCGCCGAGTTTCTTGTACATGCGGAAATAATTTTGCAGGGTAACTGTGGCATAGGTCACATTTTCAGGCTCGATCTTCAGGCCCTCTTTGGCTTCCACGGCTTGATGCAACCCGTCGCTCCAGCGCCGACCGGGCATTTGCCGCCCGGTGTTTTCGTCCACGATCACAACCTTGCCGCCCTGCACGAGATACTCCTTGTTGCGATGGAACAAAAATTGCGCGCGCATGGCTTGTTCGAGATAGCCAAGCAACCGCGCTTGCTCGGGAGAAATATCTTCGGGTCGGTCGGGATCGGTCAGTGTTTGCCCGAGCAGTTGCTCCACATGCGCCAGCCCCGATTCGGTCAACGGCGCGTTGCGGTCTTTCTCGTTGACCTCATAATCATCGGGCTTCAGTTGACGAACGACCTGCGCCATCTTCCCGTACCATTCCAGGTTTCCCGAAGCGGGACCGGAGATGATCAATGGCGTGCGCGCTTCGTCGATCAGCACATTGTCCACTTCATCGACAATGGCGAAATAATGTCCGCGCTGGACGCGGTCGCTCAGGCGCATGGTCATATTGTCGCGCAGGTAATCAAACCCAAATTCCGAGTTTGTGCCGTAGGTGATATCCGCTTCATACGCGAGGCGGCGCTCCACCAACTGTAATTGATGCTGGTCTTCATGCGTCGATTCGCGCTCCAGGTCGACGAGCAATGCTTTTTTCCCGTTTTCGGTTGCCGCCGCCATTTGCAACACGCCCACCGAAAGCCCAAGCATGGAATAGATCGGAGCCATCCAACGCGCATCGCGCCGCGCGAGGTAATCATTCACGGTGATGAGGTGAACGCCCTTGCCAAGCAGAGCGTTGAGATAGATCGGCAATGTGGCAACGAGCGTTTTCCCCTCGCCTGTGCGCATTTCAGCGATCGAGCCGCGATGCAGGGCAACCCCGCCGATCAATTGCACATCGTAGTGACGCAAACCGATGGTCCGCTTGGAGGCTTCGCGCACTGCCGCAAACGCCTCGGGTAGGATGTCTTCCAGCGCGTCTTGCCCAGCCTCGAACTGCTCCCGCTCCGTCAGCCCATCCGCCTCTCCGAGGCTTTGCGCGATCCGCTCTTTGAACTCGTCGGTTTTGGCGCGCAGGGCGTCGTCGCTCAACGCTTCGAATTGCGCTTCGAGCAAATTGATCTCGTTTGCGATTCCGCTATATTGTTCGATGGTCTTGCGATTGGGGTCGCCCCCAAATAGTTTTACGAAACTTTTCAGCATTAGGTTACCTTTACGGACGGGAATTATACTGCTTCCTGCGGCGGGTTATCGTAGCACGCGAGTATTAGCGAAATATAAAAAGACACGAGCGTTTTCGTGTCTCTCTACTGTGGGGTTTCAAGGGAATCGTTTTTCTTTGCTGGCGCGGGTCGCGTCAGCTGGGTCGATCGCCGCCGTTCCCGTGGCTGTTCCGCATGCTTATCCATGCGGCCGAACACCCCAGTTCCAAACAAATTTTTACGACTTGTTTCCTGAATTCGACGCGACGAGCGTTAAACAAGCGGGGCGGATAACCCGCTTCAGATACTTTCAGCCTTGCAAAAATTCGAGCGATCTCGGCGTCTCTGGTTTCGAGGCTCATTTACAGTTCCTCGAGTTGCAAACCAAGCGCTTTTCTCAATTTTGCGATCCCCCGGTTTTGAATCACCTTGATGTTGTTGACTTCTTTTCCAACGATATCCGCAGTTTCTTTCAGGCTGAAGTCTTCCAGGAACCGCAGGATGATGACGTGCCGCTGGTCGTCGGTGAGTTCCGAGTTCATGGCTGAGATCAACGCTTCCATCATAACGCGCTCTTCGATCTGGGTCTGGGTGGGGGTGAGTTGCCCTCTGTCGAGCCGGTCTACGGCAACTTCCAGCGGGGCGGTATGCTGGTTATCGCGCGACCGGTCCACCACGAGGTGATACGCGGTCTGATAAAGGTAGGAACGCAAGTTCGTGCGCGGACCTTTCCCCGCGGCGAATTGCTCGAGCAGTTGAGCGAAAACATCGCCGACGATATTGTCCGCTTGAATTGGGTCGTGACATAAACGGAGCGTGTATTTGTAAATGGCAGGGGCATATTGGTCGAAGATGGCGGTGAGCGCTTCTTCGTCCAATTTTTGGGCGGCTTTGAGCAGGGAAACAACGTCGTTCATGAGAACACATCCGCGGTTTCCCGGGTCTTCAGCGGAGAAACAAAAGATAACGACAGGTTAAATGGGATCATAAATCCGTTTCAAATCTTAATCCTATTATAAACCCGTACTCCTGTCTAGTGAACCACTTTACAAATTCCTCATAGTACTGATGGCGCCATGTATATTTCGGATGGGCGTTCCGCCCTGTCGTAAGAAACCTCGCAACTCCGAGTCTAATCAATGTCAGGCTTGATATAATCGCGCAAGGAGTTGCCCATGTTTTCATTTGAAGGACCCGATCGGCGCAAGGAAGAGGAACGCATCAAACAAGAAGGGCGTCTTCCGCCTGGTCAGGCGCTCACGTTCAAATTTCCTGTCTTGCATTACGGACCTGTGCCGCGCTTCAACGCCGCCACATGGGACTTCCATGTCTGGGGCGAAGTGGAAGAGGAAAAACGCTGGACGTGGGATGAGTTTAACAAATTGCCGCGCGCCAAAATTCAAATGGACATTCACTGCGTGACGCGCTGGAGTAAGTTCGATACCGTGTGGGAGGGCGTCTCGATCAAATCTCTGGTAGATCAGGGATTCATCAAGATCAAGCCGACCGCCACCCACCTCATGCAACACGCGGAATACGGGTTCACGGTCAACATCCCCTTGGAAGTCGCTTTGCAGGATAATTTTTTACTCGCCACCCACCTGAACAGCGAGCCGATCTCGCCCGATCATGGCTATCCCTTGCGCGGCGTGGTGGGTTTCCTCCCCGGACGGGAGGAGATGGAAACGCCGTATTTCTGGAAAGGCGCAAAATGGCTCCGCTCGCTGGAGTTCATGCCGCGCGATCGCCGCGGGTTTTGGGAACAGGCGGGTTACCACAATCGCGCAGATGTTTGGAAGGAAGAGCGGTTTGGGTGAAATGATAGGAGATGGCGCGGCAGTCCAATTGCCGCGCCATTCACAAAAAGATTGCGCGGCAGTTCAACTGCCGCGCAATCTTTTTATCTAGGGCGTGTTCCCAAAACTACCGGAACGTCCACAGATTTTCCATCGCGGAGAACAGTGAGGATGATCGTATCGCCGGGGGATTTGTTCGTGATGAGATAACTCAATAAATCGTCAAAAGTGATGACGGGGTTGCCGTCTAACGCGATGATGAGGTCGCCGCCGGCGTTCAAACCGGGGATGTTGGTCGGCGAATCGCCCGCGCGGATGCCAGCCTGGTCGGCAGGTCCGCCAGCCACCACGCCGACAACGTACGCGCCGGTGAATTGTGACAGCCCCAGCGCCTCCACCTCGTCCAAGCCCAAATCGCTGTTCGATGAAATCCCAAGGTAAGGATATTCAAATTTCCCATCGCGGATCAAGGCGGGCGCGACGCGCTTGACCAGATTGATCGAAATCGCAAAGGCAACCCCTGAATTCACGGCATTGCCGGTCACCTCGTTGACATTATCTGTGCGGATGGATTGATTCACGCCGATCACTTCGCCATTGAGGTTGAACAGCGGACCGCCCGAATTGCCGGGGTTGATCGCCGCGTCGGTTTGGATGATATCGGCGGTGCTGAAAAATCCGCCGTCGGGGGCGGCGTGCGCGGGTTGGGTGCGCCCAAGCCCGGAAATGATTCCCTGGGTCATCGTGCCGTTCAAGCCGAAGGGATTGCCAATGGCAACCACGGGCTGACCAACCAAAAGCGCGTCCGAATCGCCGATGGGGAGGGGATGGAGTTCCTCGCCGGGCGCGTTGACTTTGATGACAGCCACATCCGCATCCACATCGAAGCCGATGACGGTTCCGATGGCTTTATAGCCGGAGGAGAAGGCGATCTCGGCGGTGGAGACCCCGTCGATCACATGCTGGTTGGTGACGATGTGTCCTGCGCTATCGAACACAAAACCGGAGCCCATGCCTGTGGCGGTGCGAATGGCGACCACGCCGGGGATGACCTGTTGGTACAACGATGCCAGCGAGCCGTCCAAGGGGATGGGGTTGGAGGAGACCGGCACAAGCGTGGATGCGGCCGGCGCGGGCGAATCGGGCGCGGCTGGGGGAAGAGGCGAGAGACCCGGGAGTTGGCACGCCATAGCCGCGAGTGTCAGAATCAAAAATGCGAATAGAGGTCGTTTCATTTTGTCCCTTTCTATGTTGACGGGGATTGGAATCGGAAGGATGGTACTGCCCTGTGGTTAAGTCTAACTGAATGGAGGTTAACGAGAACGAAGGATGCGCAACGTTAGAATTTGATCTTTGAAATTTCTTCGAGTAATTCGCGTTGTTTGGGGTTCAGGTATTTGGGGATTTGAACTTTCAAGCGAACATACAGGTCGCCTTTGGCGGCATGATTTTTCAAATGAGGCATTCCCCGCCCAGCCAGGCGAAAGACCTGCTCAGGTTGCGTGCCGGCGGGAATGTTGAGTTTGATCTTGCCTTCGAACGTTTCCACATCGGCATCGCCGCCGAGCATGGCGGTGAACACGCTGGTTGTCGCTGTGGCGTGCAAGTCGTCCCCGCGGCGTTCGAAGCGTTTATCTTCCTGAACATCCACGATCAAGTACAAATCCATCCCGTTGGGACCTGCTCCCGCCACGCGGACTTTCGAGCCGGTGCGCACGCCCGCCGGGATGCGGACCTGTTTTTTTCTGCTATCCGAATCGATCAGGCGTGTTGCGCCTTTGTACGCCTCTTCAAGTGTGATCTCCAGTTCCTGTTGGTAACCCTGGGTTTGCGCGCGCGGCGATTGTCTTCCGCCCATCCCAAAAATGGTTTGGAAGAAATCGGAGAAGCCTCCGCCGCTCCCGCCGAACAGATCGTTGAGATCATCTACATTGACGCGCGTGCCGCCGTATTGACCCCAATTGAAATCACCCGGCGTTCCGCCGCCTCTCTGCCATTGCGAATAATCGGAGCCGAGCCTGTCGTACGTCGAACGTTTTTTAGAATCGCCCAACACTTCATACGCTTCATTGATCTCTTTGAAGCGTTCTTCGGCTTTTTTATCGTTCGGGTTGTAATCGGGGTGATGCTGTTTCGCCAGTTTGCGATACGCTTTGCGGATGTCGTCGTCGCTGGCTTTGCGCTCCACGCCGAGAATTTTGTAGTAGTCTTTGTAATCCATGGTTGTATTTTTACACCGCGCCGAATGTAAGTCAAGCATCCGTTCGGATGTTTAACAGAACTCTAATTCAGATTTGGACGATGGACGATAGATAGCGGACAATGGTTGATGGTCTATTGTCCATCGTCTATCGTCTATCGTCCGACTCTCGCCTCTTTCGCAGGGACGGCTGATTCAGCCTAGTCAAGTTTTTTCACCAGATAGAGTTCTCCCCGCTCAAACCCGCGACCGAGATAATATCCCCGCGTGCCAACCGCAGAGATGACCGCCATGCGTTTGTATCCGTTTGCGATTGCGATTCGTTCCGCCTCTTCGAGCAAGCGAGTCCCCAGCCCAACGTGTTGCGCCGCGCCATCCTTCTCCGCGCCGACGGGAAGAGACTGTCCATACACATGCACTTCACGGATCAATGCCGCGCCTTCCAAATCGTTGATCTCAGTTTGCGGAGAACTTTCTTTCGGCAAAGACAATCTCACAAATCCCGCGATCTTATCGTCAGGCGTAACATACGAGATGAAATGCTCCTCCGCCGCGCCTGCTGGATAGACGAGATCATCCAGTCTCAGCGACTCGACATCCACCGACTTGCTTTTCACCTCGCGGCATCTCACGCATTGACATTTCGTCCCGCGCCGTTTCAACTCATCCTGAACATCCTGCCGTAAACTAGTTCTGCGATTCCCTTCCACTACATTTGTAGATGGAATGTCTCGAATGACGCGGTTGACGCGGCAATAACGCGGGATGGTCGGTTTGATGTCCGCGATCAAGTCAATCAACTCTTGCGTGGTGTATGGCGTGAACTCGCCGCGTTGCCAGTATTCATACAACTCAGCGTTTGCAAGCAACTGATTCGGGTAGATTTTTATTTCATCGGGACAGAAATCGTTCCACAACTTCGCAAAATCTTCGCGGTCCGATTCGGGAGTCGCGCCGTGCAAGTTGGGCATCCAATGCAACACGATCTTGAATCCCGCCGCGCGGAGCAGGGCAGTGGCTTCACGCGTGCGCTGTACGTCGTGTCCGCGCTTGTTCATTTCAAGGATGCGGTCGTCGAAACTCTGCGCGCCCATCTGAACCTTCGTCACGCCGAGGTGACGCAGCCAGCGGATTTCATCGGGGTTGATCTCGTTCGGTCGCGTCTCGATGACCAGCCCCACGTTGCGGTGGTTTGCAGTTTCATTGATGGAATGGGAATTCTCTAATTCTCTAATCTCTAATCTCTGCTCCTCCATCGGATATTCGTCAGGAGCGACGGCATTCATCGCGTCAAAACATCGCTTGACGAACCACTCCTGATAATCCCGCTTATACGATGACCACGTGCCGCCGAGGATCAATAATTCAATTTTGTCGGTGGGATGTCCCAACGCCTGCAACTGTGTGATGCGCGACTTCACTTGCGCGTACGGATCGAATTGATGTTCCACCGCCCGCATCGCGCCGGGTTCATCAGGCAGATACGATTTCGGCATCCGCGCATCGGTGGGGCAGAAGATACATTTCGCGGGGCAGGGATACGGCTTCGTCAACACCGTCACCGTCGTCACGCCCGAAAGCGTGCGCATCGGCTTCATGCGGAGTCGTTCGAGCAGGCGCGTGTCCGCGTCCATTTCGCCGGACGCGACGAGTTCATTGTACAACGTCACCAGCATGGACTTGTTGAGATACCCGCTCCCATCCGCGAGGGGATGACTTCGCAGGGTCTTCGTCACATCGCTCCCGCGCTGAATCTCCTCCAGCACGAAACGCGCCAGTTCTCTCTTATCGGGGGTGAGCAAATGAGTTGCTCGCCATAATTCACGTCGTTCGATATTCATAATTATTTTTAGGGAGCACACACGTGTTTACCTGTTTACGTGTCTACTTGTTTACGTACCTACCGATCCACTTTCCTTCGCTCCATGGACGAAACATCCACGTGAAATTCGCTCTGCAGTTTCGAAAAATCCTTGTGCTTGAACATGTCGGTGTGAAGACCACACTCCACTTTGCCGCGTCCCTGCCAACGGCCCGCGCGTTCATCGTCATTCAAGCCGATCGCAACCGTGCATGGCGAGCATCCCACGCTCCGATACCCTTTTTCAAGTAATGGATGCGATGGAAGGCGATGTTCTTCCATATACTTTTTCACATCCGCCTTCGTCCAATTCAAGAGCGGATTAATTTTCAGCAGTCCATCTTCCTGTAATTCCAGAATCTTCGCCTGAGCGCGGATGGCGGTTTGGTCGCGGCGGATGCCGCTGATCCATGCCAGCATATCTTTGATGCCTCTTTGCATGGGTTGAACTTTGTGAATGAAGCAACACAAGTTTGGGTCCTCGAGCGGCAGGGTGCGGACCTGTCCTCGCACGAACACATCCCAGCGCGCGTCGCGATACAAGTCCAACACATTCAGTTTCCATTCGGAGGCGAGTTTTTCGCGGAAGGTCAACGTCTCCCAAAAGTGATAGCCCGTATCGAGAAAGTAAACCAGGATATCGCGCTTGGCTTGCGAGACCATATGCAACAGGGGAACCGATTGTGTTTGGAACGAAGAACTGAGCGCAACCTGGGGCCAGAACGCATCCACCGCCCAGTCGATGATCTCTTGCGGCGCGCGCGACTCAAACTCTTCAGAAAGTTTTTCGATCTCCAACGGCGTAAACATGGCGGCATTATACCCGCTTACAACCCGTTATAATCTTCGCATGGATTCAGCCACCGCCGCGCGCTTGATTCAACTCAACAAGGATTTTTACACTCGCTTCGGCGATTCGTTTTCCGCCACCCGCCATCGGATTCAACCCGGCGCGCGTCGAGTGCTTGAAACGCTGAAAGGGGACGAATCTATTTTGGATCTGGGATGCGGCAACGGAGAATTCGCCCGCGAACTGGCGAAGCGCGGACACCGCGGCGCGTATCTCGGCGCCGACTTCAGCCTGCCCCTCCTGCGTGAGGCGGAGTCTCAGCCTGAGGGATTCTCTGCCAGGTTCGTGGAAGTTGATCTTACGGAGTTATCAGTGAACAGTAATCAGTTAGCAGTGACTGATCACTGGTCACTGATCACTGCCTTTGCTGTTTTACATCATATCCCCTCGATCGAACTGCGGCTAAACATCCTCCGAACTGTTCGTCAACTTCTCAAGCCTGATGGATTGTTTATCCATTCCAACTGGCAGTTCCTCAACAGCGAAAAGCTGAAAGGGAGGATCAAGGCTTGGGAGGGCGTATCAGTTACCCAGTCCGAAGTGGATGCGGGCGATTATCTGCTCGACTGGCGGAGCGGGGGAGAGGGTCTGCGTTACGTCCATCACTTCAGCGAATCGGAGTTGGGAGAGTTGGCAGACGCGGCGGGCTTTCGGGTGGTGGAAACATTCTCATCCGATGGCGAAACGGGGAATTTGGGGTTGTATCAGGTGTGGAAGATTTCTGTGTAACGCAAGATTTATCTTGCGCGTGCTTGTTCCCCTTTGCCGCGTAAGCGCAAAGTGAACTTTGCGGCACAATGTAAGAATCTTCATCTTTGCCATATCTAACAAATGTTCTAATTTGACCGTCCCGCAGGTTTTTGGCATAAATTTGATTGCGGAGTGAAACCTGCGGGACGTTACCTACGGAGAATGCTATGGCGCTCGAAATTCTTGAACGGATCGAAACCAGCCTGGTCGAAAAGCGGCAAGCGGTGACGGAGTTCCTTGAAACGGCTTCGGATGCCGAGAGGGAGGTCTGCCTGTATGAGGACGATCATTGCGTGCAGGATCATTTGCATGTGATCGAATCAAGCCTCGAGAAGTTTGAAAACCACACGCTCGGGGTGTGCGAAATTTGTCATGGCTACGTGGAGCCGAGCCGACTCGCGATGGATTACACCGCGTCTATTTGCTTGGACCATTATTCCGAAGCCGAGATGCGGCGGCTGGAATCGGAGTTGGAGTTGTCGCAGATCGTCCAGCGCGCGTTGTTGCCCCAAAACGCGCCGGTCATCTCAGGCGTGGAAGTCGCCGCGTTCAGCCGTCCTGCCGATATCATCGGCGGCGATTATTTCGACTTTTTCCATTTCCGCGACGGCGCTCATGGGTTGGTGATCGCCGACGTGAGCGGGCACGGCGTTTCGGCAGGGATGCTGATGAGCAGTTTGCAAACCGCCCTGCGGACGATGGCTCCCGACACCGATTCGCCCGCCGAGATATTGGAACGCATCAATCGCTTTTACATCCACAACGTCAACTTCACTACGTTCGTCACGGTCTTTCTCGCGCGCTTCGATCCTGTCAGCCTTGAGTTGACGTACGTGAACGCCGGACATAATCCGCCGGCAGTTCATCGCGGCGGGAGCAATGAAATCCTTTGGTTGAAACCAACCGCGCCCGCGATCGGCTTGGCGGAATTTTTCCGTCCGCGCATTGAATCGGTGAAGCTTTCAAAAGGCGATTCGCTTCTGCTCTACACCGACGGCGTGACCGAAGTTGTGGACACGACTGGAAATGAGCAATTTGGCCATAGCCGCCTTGCCGACCTGCTTGCGCAACACGCGCATTTGGCTGCGCCTGATATTCTTCAAACTGTATATCGAGGAGCAAGCGCGTTTGGAAATCACAGATCGCTGGCAGACGATGTGACGATGGTGGCTTTGAAGGTTTCGAGTTAACATAAAGAACTCGGAGGTCTGGTAGACCTCCGAGTTCTTTATGTGATGATATGATTTGGGTTGGCAATGTACTGCCACCAGTTATGGCTGATCCCGTTTCGACGCCCCAGCGTTTTGGGGAAGTGACTCATCCACCACAGGTGGTGTTTGCGCGTGTCGCCGGAGCCCCAGTCGGCGGCGGTGACTTGACGAGTGATCCCCTTGAAGTTGGGGAAGTTGTAGAGCCAGTCATCGCATTCGCTGACGACAACCGAGGGGTTATTCCAATCGTAGTCGCTGGCGCTGTTCGGCGCGAAGTGAACGTTGCCCAGCGCGGCTTGTCCTTTATGAGTGCGGTCATAGCGGATGAAACGCTTCCAGTAATTTTCCTCCCCCTTGATATCTTCAAAAACCTTCTGCATGATGGATTCGGCGCGGTGACCCATATTCTCCAGCATTTCACCCACGCCGCGCTCGTAGGAAAACCCCATAATGACGAAGCGTCGTTTGGAGGCTTCGGTGTTCTGAAGCGGAGGCGCGTTGCACCAAAATGCGCCGGGTCCGCCCATGATGGATTCGTAAAAGCCCGCATCGGGAAAGTTGAAGATCCACACTTCGTCAATTTCATCGCGCGCCACGCGCTTCAAGATGTCAAATTGTTTGATGATGGCGTGATAATCCGCCTCTTGTGGCATGTAGGGCGGCATGGCGCCGCGCCGCACATCGAGGTAGGTTTCCGCGTCGTACACGTAGCCATCCACTTTGGCGGGGAAGGCGTCCACGTCGATGCGTTGGGTGATCTGGTAGCGGAGGAGTTCGCCGCTGGCTTGCAGGATATCAGACATAAATCCTACGGCGAGGTCTTCGACCTTATTCCAGCGCATTTGTTCCGACAATTTTTTGCCGGTCGCTTGATCTACCACCGGGTCGTAGACGATGACCAGGGTGCGGAGGATCGTCTGAATGGGCGGCTCGGTCGAGGAGTCTGAAGCAGGCATCGCTGGGGCGGGAGGCGATTTTCGTCGGAAGAGGGAAAAGGGACTCATGTCGGAAGTCTACGTTTGCAAAGAAGCGGTTTACAAATCTACAAATCTACTTATCTACTTATCTGCTGATCTACTTATCTACTTTCTTCTTGCCTCACGGCAAATTCGTTGCAAAATATACCTGGTTGCCGATCGAGAAGTACAACACGTAGTTCGGGCTGACCGCCATGGCGCCCACCGCGCCGGGTTGGAAGGGGTTGGCGTCTCCGGCGAAGCCGGTCAGTTGGTTTTGCAGTTCGATCGAGCGCGGTGTGAAGCGGAATACTTTTTGGTTTTCAGAATCCAGCAGGAGCATAATGACATTGGGAGGCGAGGTGAGGAGCATTTGCGTGAAGTGCGCTTGCGCGAAAATGTTGATATCTTGATGCGCGGGGTAGGAGTCAAGGAAGTTGATCGGGTCGATACATTTGGTTTGCGTTTCGGTGATGCGGCTAAACGTGCATGTGGAGAGGTGCCCATCGGCGTGGAGCAGGTACAGATCGTCTCCGCTCACTGCCAGGTCGATTGCCGAGTCTATGGTGTTGGGGATCTGGTTGCCGAAATAGAAATACGGCGTGTCGGTGAAGGTGCTATCTTTGCCGGCAAAAACCCACACCGAGCGCGAGGTGGCGTCGAGCACGTACAAATTTCCGTTATCGAGGGCGAACGAGGTGATGCGCCCCCAATTGGTGTTTGGCAGGGAGGGGAGTGGAATTGCCTGCGGCACTTGCCCGGGCGAGCAATACAATAGATTTCCGTTGGCGTCGATGCCAAGCACGGTCGCGTTGACGAGGTTGACCTTGGGCAGGGCAAGCACATCCACAAGCGTGCCCACTTGATAACCGGCGTACGTACCGGGTTCACACCTGAAAGTCAAATCTAATTCAAGGCTTCGTCCGGTGAATGTGGCGTGCAGAATCTTCCCGTTTTCAGCGTCGAGCATGTACAGGTCGCTTTCGCTTGCCGCCATGCGGCTGATCTGCGCGACGCCGGTCAACCCGTTCGTAAAGGCTGGGACGAATTCAAGTCGCTGGACGCCCATGATCGTATCCAGGTTGTTTTGCGCTTCGGCTTGCAACAAATTCGATTCATCGGTTTCACGGTAACTTTCGGCTTTGTCGATCGAGGCGGCGACATTTTCCCACGCCATGCGCTGGCGGATCGGGTCTGTTTCGCTGACGGCTTGCGCGCGCGCATTGAGCGCCTGCTTGTAATATTCGTCATATTGCACGCTTTGACCGAAGCGCAAATAGACGACCACCGCCATCGTGCCGACTAACAGCGGGACGATCAGCGCGATGAAGATTTGGATGTGCTGAGGCACGAACGACATTTGTTGTTGCGCCGCTTCTCCCGCAGGGACATCTGTATTCTCACCCCCGGGCAATAGCCGCGGGAGGAAGCGCGCGAAGAACGACTTCACGCCCTCGTTTGCCCGCCGCGCGATCTGAATTCCGCCGACCATCACTTTCGCTATTTGCCGCGTCGCTTCGGCGTGGGCATTGGCGTTGGTCTCCGCTTTGGAACGCTCGAACAACCCGCCGAATAACGGTGTTGGGGTTTGCTCGATGATCTCTTCTATTTCTTCCCGCTCATCGATTGCGTCAATGTTTTCTTCTTTGGCGATAGATTCGACAATCCCGGCTGGCTCAACGTTAACCGGCTCCGGCATGGGTTCGTCGGGTTTGCGCCGTGGAATGGAAGATGGAAATCCGCGCGGGACGTCGGATGCGACTGGCGGCGGGAGGGGTGGAAGGTCTTCCAGCGGTTGCGGAGGGATGGCATACGCCGAAGGTTGAAGCATGTGCGCGCCGAAGTCTGCTAGGCGGTCGAGTTCCTCTTCGGTAATGACCGGGCGTTCTTCCGCGAGAGGATGATCGTTGAGTTGAGAATCGACGCTTGAAGATTGGTTGTTTTTCGTCGACGGCGGTTCGTTGTGTAGATCTACTTGAAAACTTTGCGGCGATTCAATGAGGATATCATCAACGACCTCCTTCTTGCGCGCTTCCTCATTCTCCTGCAGTTCAAAAGGTTGGGGATGCGAATCCGTTTCAGGAGGCGAGGCAGATTCACTTGCGGAGGGAGACGGCATACCCACATCTGCGCGCAGGATGGTGATGACGCCCGTTCCCGTTTTCGGGTGAACGAGAGCCGCGTTCAAGTCGCCTTTGGCAAACGTTAACTTGCGGTATGCCGCATCCAGCGACGAGAGCGGGCGCTCGCCTAACAGGTCGTCTTCCCAGTCTCTTGGGAATTTTCCGCACAACACAAGCAGATCGTTGTGATGCAGATCGACTTGCGCAAGATACGCTTGAATATTCTGACTCGACCCCAAGCCTTTGCCCGAAAGCGACGGTTCGTAGATGTGACGCGATCGTCCCTCGCTGACGCATACCGCGCGCGCAGGTCCGTTAAGCAAAAGCGTGCATTTCTCCTCGCGCGCAACCGCAATGACCAGGACCGCGTTGGCGTATTTCCCCTGCCCGCTTGTGGCAAAGTTGCGCTCGAGCATCGCCGCGTTGAGACTCTCTGCGGCTTTGCGCATGGCGCTGGTTTGCGCGCCGGGCGATTGATAGAACGCCGTCGCCGCTTGATGATGGAGCGCGTCGATTTCTTCGATCGAATACTCCGCAGTGCCCGAAAATGCGAGGTAGAGGATCAGGCTGTCTTTTTCGCGCCCGCGCGCCACGCGCCTCGGCGGCGTAAAATCGCGCAAGCCCGGCAAGCTCGCAAAGTTTTGACCGTTATGTCTGTGAATCGGGAGGATGTTGAGGTCGAAAGTTGTCACGGCGTAAGAATGTTCGGAAGATGGCTATCATTATACTGGTAAAATTTGGACAAATGCTGAAGGCGGAAGGACGAAGGATGAATTTTAAGTTACACGCGGGCTTTTCTGAAATTGAATCACAAACATGGAACGCGCTTGTCGAACAGAGCATCGCCGACACCCCGTTCTCGCGTTACGAATATCTCAGCGAATGGTGGAAGACCCTCGGCGGCGGCGAGTGGAAGCAAGCCGAATTGATTCTCGTCTCCGCCACAGAAAACGATCAACTCATCGGCATCGCCCCGCTCTTCATCGCTGACTATGAAAATCAACGCGCGCTTCTCCTCATCGGAAGCATCGAAGTTTCCGATTATTTGGATTTGATCGTGCGCAAAGGGGATCTGCCGCGCTTCCTTTCCGGCCTGCTGGACTTTCTCGCTTCACCCCACGGGGAGGCTTGGTCCGTCCTAGACTGGTACAACCTCCCCGACGATTCTCCCACCCTCGCCGCTCTCCAAGCGGAATCCGAATCACGCGGCTGGACGCATCATCAAGAAGTGTATCGTCCCACCCCGCGCATCGCATTGAACGGCTCCTTCGATGAATATCTCGAGGGCATTGACAAAAAGCAACGCCACGAGATGCGCCGCAAGATGCGCCGCGCCGCCGAAAGCGGACGCGTCAACTTTTATATTGTAGATAAAAACGCCGACATCGAACCTGAACTGGACTCATTCTTTCGTCTCATGGTGCAAGACCCCAACAAAGCGACCTTCCTGCATCCCGCCATGCGCGAACACATGACCGCCACCCTCCGCGCCGCGCACAATGGCGGATATCTCTGGCTCGCCTTCCTTGAAGTGGACGGCGTCAAAGCCGCATCCACTCTTTGCTTCGATTACAAGAATAAACTGTGGGGTTATAACTCCGGCGTGAGTTTCGACTTCAAAGAAGTGTCCCCCGGCTGGGTCATCATGGCATACGATATTCAATGGTGTTGCGACAACGGTCGCTACGAATTCGATTTCATGCGCGGCGATGAGGAATATAAATATCGGATGGGCGGCGTGAATCGATTCGTGATGAGGGCGAGGGCGGTCAGGTAAGCTGAATGGTTTTTGATCGGAACAAATCCTGAATTACGAACCCGCATAACGCGAACCCAAGCAGGGTAAATGGCATCTGCCAT
This sequence comes from Candidatus Defluviilinea gracilis, assembly GCA_016716235.1. NCBI lineage: Bacteria > Bacillati > Chloroflexota > Anaerolineae > Anaerolineales > Candidatus Villigracilaceae > Candidatus Defluviilinea > Candidatus Defluviilinea gracilis. The sequence goes on along the minus strand of JADJWS010000003.1, from coordinate 416,518 downwards.
GCCATGGGGAAAAGAAACGTGTGAATGTACGAGGTGGGTTTGAAGATGATGTACCATGACAGCGGCGCAAGAATCGAGTACCAGGTTGTGATGATCAGCGCCATTCCTGTGGTTGAGAAACCCTTGTGAAGTGTTGTTTTGCGCTTGTACAAATACACCAGAGTGAACACTGCGAACACCGCGATCAATTGCCAGTAGACAATAGATGTGTTCCCAACAGAAAACGCTTGAGAGTTTAGATACTTCCCGATCACTTCCAAATGACTCGCCTTGAGGCTTTCGGCATACTGGCCGCGAAATTCATCGGGGTTTCCCGCCGCGCGCCGAATGAATGTATCTCTAACGTAATAGATTCCGCTCTTAAGACTCCTATCTGCCACAGTGATTTGTAAAATGAGCGTTCCGAGTCCAGCTATTGTTGCCAGCGTAAGACTGATGCCGAGCATAGTTGCTCGTTGGAGAAACGGTTTCAATTTCCATTTGTCTCGAATTGCGAAATAGACGAACGGCACGGTTGCCATGATCAACGCGGTTGTAATGATCTCGAACCCCGTGAATAGGATCTTGACCCAGATAGTGATGAAGACGACAAAATAAATTTTGAACGCGGGGTAATTATTCTTTTTTGAAGCGTCAGCCAGCAGACACATTCCGCATACGAATGGCAGGAAAAACGACCATAGATTCCAATAGAGACTGCCCGCTGGCAGGATCATCCACTGGGAAATGGCGGAAAAGATCAGCATCAAAATTGCCGCCATCCAACCGAACTCGACTGCAATTGCCGCGGCGATCAACGCGAGAACAACCGAAGAGATAAATGCAACTGTCCCTCTGAAGATTGCTAGATTAGTAGAAGCGGGGAAATTTGTCAGGCTATCAAACAGACCAAAAATAATTCCCTGAAACCCCGGATGAGATTTGTAAACCAAATACGATTGAATCGGCTGACCCGTCTCATATACTTCATATTGGAGATTCGCGATCTCTGCCCCGAATACCCACCCGTCTGGCGCATCAAGCAAGCCCAACAAGCCACCCGCCGAAAATAATCCATCCTGTTGCGATTTAGCCAATCGCGCGACAACTACGCGTTCAGAGGTCGTCTGCCAGCCGCGATAGTTGTATTCATGAACCATACCCCACCCATCGCCGTTGAAACTGGGAAAAAGGAAAAGTGTCCCGCCCAGCAAGAAAAATAGAAAAATGAGTTTATTGCTTATCATTCCCCATCCATTATATCGTGATGAATTAACTTATCCCTGATCCGAATTCGATTTCATGCTGTGATGAAGAATGCAAATATCGCATGGGCATGTGAATCGGTTTGTAATGAAGGCGGTCAAGCTAAAATTTCAATTTGAAAGTGTTTGGATCAAAGGCTTCGAAAATGCCTGCCTGGACCAGAAATCCAATTAAAAGAAGCATTCCGCATAACACGATGGAAATCCCCAAAAGAATCAATAAAATCATTCCGCTGGCTGGCGCGCTTTTGTTCAACACAGATTCTTGATGGTCTTCGGGGTTGTAATAGACAGTTACCCGCTCGTGTAATGGATATTTTTTGATGATCGACTTGGTATGGAGCAGCGACCCCGCATAAGGAGGATCGCCAATTTGAATTCTGGTTGACTCGTATTCAACGAGATTAACCTTATACCGATAACGAATAGCGGGGAAGTACATTGTCTCCTCCTCTCTTTTAACCTCGTTGATCCCCGAATCGATAATTTCTCCTGTAGTTTCGAGCCACTCCGCTCTTCCTTTCGCTTTCAAAAGTATGTTGCCGGTAAACACAAGGATACCTCCCCCGATCAAGAGGGTGAAGAGGGCGACAAGTAATTGACTAAAGTCCATGTTGCCTCCAAATAAATATCCGATAGTGATGAGCAATTGAAACAACGAATGGCAATGTAAGGATTACCCTACGATTCTTACACGATATTATCCTCCGCCGCTCACGCCTCCCACAATTCCACCCTCCGTCAACCTACGCAAATCACTCAACGCCGACTCGATCTCCTCAGGCTTCACAGGTCTATCCTCGTCGCGGTGTTTCAATGTGCCAGCCTTCGCTTTCTCGATAGCGAGTTCTTTGATCGAAGCATTCAACGACATCGCCTCTTTCACCAATGCCGCGCCTTGTGAATACCCGATGATGGGATTCAACGCGGTGACGATGATCGCGTTCTTCGCCAGCCAGCCCTCCGCTTTTTCACGGTTGGCGGTCACGCCTTTCACCGCGCGTTCGGTGAACGCGTTCACCGAGCCGATGACCACTTGCATCATCTCGAATAAATTGTGCGCGATGATCGGCATCATCACATTCAATTCGAGTTGTCCCGCCTGCGCCGCCATCGCCACGGTCGTGTCGCATCCCACCACATGGAACATCGCCTGATCCAACATCTCAGCCAGCACGGGATTCACTTTCCCCGGCATGATGGACGAACCCGGCTGAACGGCGGGTAATCTGATTTCATCGAACCCGGTTGAAGGTCCAGAGGATAAGAGGCGGAAGTCGTTGGCGATGCGGATCAAAGTCAAGGCGAGTGTCCGCAGGGACGATGAAAAGTCCGCCGCGTCCGCCATCGATTGCATGGATTCAAATAAATTATCGGATGTCTGCAACTCAAGCCCGGTGATCTCGGATAATTTCTTCACCATGCGCGCGTGATACTCGGGATGAGCGTTCAACCCGGATCCGACGGCTGTGCCGCCAATCCCCAGCCTGCGCAACCCCTCGGCAGACCGGCGCACCCGTTCCGCGTCGCGTTCGATGGCTTTGGCATAAGCGGAAAATTCCTGACCCAATCTCACCGGCACGGCATCCTGCAAATGCGTGCGACCCGATTTGACGACCGAATCAAACTCCTTCGCCTTCGCCTCCAACGCGGACTGTAAATTTTTCAACGCAGTCAACAATTCATCCACGCGCCACAACGCGCCCAATCGAATCGACGTGGGGATCGTATCGTTCGTGGACTGCGCCATGTTGACATGATCGTTCGGATGAACATAATACTTTCCAAGCTCGCCGCCGAGGATCTGCGTGGCGCGATTTGCAATGACCTCATTCGCGTTCATGTTATGACTCGTCCCCGCGCCCGCCTGAAATGGTTCGACGACGAATTGCGAATCCCATTTGCCGCCCATCACTTCGGTAGCGGCTTGCGCGACAGAGTCTGCCAACTGTTTCGCGGTGAACTTTTTTCCGTCCACTTCGCGGTCGTTGAATAATCCAAGTTCGAAATTCACCAACGCCGCCGCGCGTTTGACCGCCGCGATAGACCAGATGAACGCCCGCCACGGGCGCAGTCCGCTGATGGGGAAGTTCTCCACCGCGCGTTGGGTTTGCACGCCGTAGAGCGCGTCGGCTGGGACATTGAGTTCACCGAGCGAATCTTTTTCTTTGCGAAAATTGTTTGAAGACATTGTTAACCGCCAAATGAGATTTTTATCTATTTTACACCAATAGGTTCTTGACGCAGTTGTACTGCGTCAATGTAGGCGACAGTTCGATTTGCGAAGCAAATCGAACTGTCGCCTGAACTTTCGTGAAGTACTGATACTTTTCCTAGTACAATTACCCCATTCGTTTGGAGAACCATTGGATCAACTTCTTGAACTCTTCTGGATATTTCTCAAAGTAAACCTGCTTAGCACATCGGGTCCCGCCTCCGTTGGTTTGTTGTATCACGAGGTTGTCGGCAAGCTGGTCACGGAGGGACAATTTGTGCAGGCGGTGGGGTTATCGTCCGTGTTGCCGGGGAGCGACGCGCTTCAATTGGCGATGTATGTCGGCTATGCCGTGGCAGGCATTCCCGGTGGATTTGTCGCTCTGCTCGCATCCATTTTGCCGCCGACGCTCATCATCCTCGGTGTGACGATGATCCTGCACCGTCTGCGGCGCGAGGCGTGGTTGAGCAGTTTCATCGAGGGACTCACCCCCGCCATTTCGGTATTGATGCTCTTCGTGGCATGGAAAATTTTTGAAAAGGGCGGTTCCACCGGATGGGAAGGCTGGGCAATCGGCATCGTCAGTCTGATCGCCATGTTTCTTAACGCCCCCGCGCGTATTGTTGTCGTGCTGGCGGGTTTGATCGGGGTCTTTCTCTTGCGATGAACGAAACAAAAGTATCCGTCTGGCTTCGTTTGTTATGGATGTTCCTCAAGGTGAACGTGCTCTCGCCGTCCGGTCCCGCATCGGTGGGGTTTTTATACGAGGAAGCGGTGGGCAAGATCATGACCGAGGAGCGATTTGTCGAGGCGGTGGGTTTCTCGAATGTGTTGCCCGGTAGCGAGGCATTGAAACTTGCCATGTTCGTCGGTTTTGCCGCGGGGGGAATCCCCGGCATGTTTGCGGCTCTGCTCGGCGCGATCCTGCCGCCCACGGTGTTGATGTTGATCGTTGCATCGTTGTTACAGCGTTTTCAACAAGAGAGTTGGCTTGTTAGTTTTGTGGCAGGGATGAGTCCCGCTGTCGCCGCGTTGATCGTGGTGGTGGCGTGGGAATTGTTCCGCGCGGGTTCGAAGAAAAAAATAGACCGCCGCGTGATCCTGATCGCGCTTCTCAGCGCGATCGCATTCTGGTTTGAAATTCCATCGCCGTTCGTTTTGCTTGGGGCGGGCATCCTCGGCGTTATCCTGTTTGGCAGGCGAGGCTTCAAATGAAATCCGAATTTCTCATCGTAACGAACGGCTTCAAAGGGACATGGTCTGCCATTGAATATGGCGCGGCGCTCGCCTCATCCATGCGAATGAAGGCCACGCTTCTCGGCGTGACCGAGGAACTGAACCCTGCGGCGATAGACGATCATCATCCGCTGGAGGATATCTTCGCGCAAGCCGTGGAGTTGTTTCAAAGGTTGGGAGTGGAGTATACCCTTGAGATTCGTAACGGCGTATCCGAGCGCATCATCCCCCAGGTTGCTAACCGCGGAGATTTCATCACGGTGGTCAGCCCATTGGGAAGACCGCAACTCAAGCGCTGGCTCACGGGTCGCTCTATTCGATTGTTGATGGAGCAGATTCATAACCCGATCATGTACGTGCCGCAAGCGCGCTTGCCGGTGAAAAAATTATTGATCACCGTGGGCGGGCTGGGATATGGCGAAGCCGCGGAGAACATCGCTGTTCAAGTTGCGCAAGCCAACCATGCGGAGGTCACAATCCTGTATGTGGTTCCGCCCACCGATTTGGATTATCCCAGCACGCGCAATGTGCAAACGCATGTCAACGACCTGGCAGAAACCGACACCTTGCCGGGGCGCAGTCTCAAAAAAGCATTGGAGATCGCGCAAGGAGCGGGCTTAAACGCAACAGCCAAAGCGCGGCAGGGAATTATTGTGGAGGAAATTCTGGCTGAGATTAAAGAGGGCGCGTACGATCTTGTTTGCATGGGGTCGGCGTACAGCGCGAATACCTTGCGGCAATATTATGCCCCCAATGTTACCGCCGAGGTGGCAGACTCGTCGCCTTGTCCGGTATTAACCGCGCGGTTCACGCGGCGAACCTGATTTCTCGGCTCGTCGATGCGACTAGCGCAATCCCGGCGTGTATTTCTTTTCCCACTCGGCGATCGCGGCGCGAATCACCGCTTTCACTTCGGCGTCTGGCACTTCGTCCACCCCGGTATATTGCGAAGCGCCGACAGTGACGATCACCCCGCCTTCTGCGGATTGACTCATTGAAATGTCTCGGTCTGCCAGCGCCGACCCGGCAAGTTTTTCTTGCAATACAAGGTTGATCTGCCCAACGATGCTGGTCGGCGGCGGGGCGGGTTTCTTTTCCGCGGCAGGCTCGGCAGATTTCGCCGCGGGTTTGAAGGAAACCGGCGAAAGAGGAGTGGATGCCGGGTTGGTCGAAGCAGGCAGAGGCTGGGAGAGAGGCGGTTGAGGCGCAGGCGGAGTCGCCGCATAGTTCAATCGCTGGTCGTATTCAGGAGTGAGCGCGGGCGGGCTGTCGAACTCCCGCGTGAAATTTTCATTTTCCTTTTTGGGTTTCAAAACGGCGGGGTTATCTTCTACCGCAACAGGGGTCGGTTGGGTTTTTGCGGATTCTTGCTCTTCTTCACGCTGTCGTTTTTTATATCCCGTACTACGACCCTCGTAAAATCCGATGGTGTAGAAGACCAAAACGGCGATGATCCATCCAGCAATTGACCAGTTGATTTCCATGATCTACTTTAACCTTTGACAATTCGGGCAATAATGTGTGCCGCGTTGACCAACTGTGACGCGTTTAATCTTCGCGCCGCAGTTTTTGCACGGCTTTCCTTCGCGGTCGTACACTCGAAAATAATTTTGAAATTCTCCGCCGCGATAGACCCAATCAATGGATGCGCCGTTGCGGCGGATGCCCTCGCTCAACACCTCGCGGATCGCGTCATGCAGACGTTCAGCCTGTTTCGCCGTGACTGAACTTGACTCGCGCCTCGGATGAATCTTTGCGATGTTCAAGGCTTCGTCGGTGTAGATGTTGCCCAGCCCGGCGAGGAAGGTTTGGTCGAGCAGGAGCGGTTTGAGGTGGCGATGTCTTTTATGTAGCGCCGCGTGGAGCCACTGCGGCGTGAAGTCTTTGCTGAGGGGTTCGGGACCGAGTGTGTTGAGGAGTTCCGCCGGGTCTGCCAGGAGCCAGACGCGCCCGAACTTTCTTGTGTCGTTGAATGACAGCGACTTGTTGTCAGATAGTTTAATTATAAGTCGGTCGTGTTTCTCGGCTTGTTTTGCACTGTCTTTAATATGAAGGTCGCCGCTCATGCGGAGGTGGATGAGGAGTTGAAAAGTGGAAAGATGAAGGATGAAGTATTTTGCGCGCCTGCCAACCGCTAGAATTTTCTGCCCTTTGATCTGTTGGGCGAATTGTTTCGGAGAGGGGGTTGCAAGCGTTCGCGCCCAGCGCAGGTCGGCGGAGAGGATCGTCCTCCCGACGAGTTCAGGTCTTAGTTTTCGAGCGATGGTTTCAACTTCGGGAAGTTCGGGCATGTTTCAGTAGCCAGTTATTAGTGAGCAGTGAACAGTGAACAGTGAACAGTAACCAGTCTACTGTCCACTGATGGCTGTTTATTTGTCTTACTCGTTGAACATCTCGCCCACGCTCCGCCCTTCGTGCGCGCGGCGGATGACCTCTCCCAGCATGGGGGCGATCGAAAGAACGGTGAGCCGTCCCTTGAGTAGTTTCGATATTTTCGGAGCGATTGGGATGGTGTCGGTTGTGATTATGTGTTTGATCGGTAGTTTTGCCAGTCGTTTCGCGCCGTCTTCCGAAAAGACCGGGTGGATGAACGCCAGATAGATATTCCGCGCGCCGTTCTTTGTGACCACGCCGACCGCCTGCTCGATGGAGCCGCCGGTGAGCACTTCATCGTCCACGATCAAAACGTCCTTATCTTTTACGTTGCCGATCAGCGTTAAGGCTTTGGCTTTTGAGTCGTTGGCTGTGCGCCTTTTTTCAATGAAAGCGATCGACGCGTTCAGGTCGCGGGCATAGTTGCGTCCCTTTTTGGCGAAACCCAGATCGGTGGCAACCACCACGAGTTTTTTCATCTGCGCGCGCATGTTTTTGTTGATGTGCGCGGTGATCATGTGCGAGGCGGTCAGCACATCGCCGGGGATCGAGAAGAAACCCTGAATTTGACCGGGCATGCGGGTCGAAGGTCATGTAGCGGTCCGCGCCCGCGCTTTCGATCATGTCGCAGACGAGGCGCGCGGTGATCGGCACGCGCGGCTGGTCTTTTTTATCCGAACGCCCATAACATAAATACGGGACGACCGCCGTGATGCGCGCCGCCGAATCGAGGCGGATGGTCTGGATCATGATCAGCAGTTCCATCAGGTTGTAATGCACCGGCGAGGAGGTGGTTTGGATCACATACACATCCTGCCCGCGCGCGCTGCGCGTCAACTTGACGAAGATGTTTTCGTTGGGAAACTGGATCACCTCGCGCGGGCTGAGTTGCTGGTTCAAATAATTAGCGATCTTTTGCGCGAGGTCGGGCGAGCCGGTGCCCGAGTACAGTTTAATCTCGCCGTACATTTTCATATCGTGATGATGTCCTTGCTGGTTCATACCTTCTCCTGCTTTGAGTTTCCGTTCAATAATTTCTTCACCGCCTCATGCGGTGATAGAGTTCGTTCGACGACTTGTTCGACGACTTCATTATATGTTTTGTTTTGGATATTCTTGAAAAAGCGACTCATCAACGCCTCCTGCAAAGCCGTTTCCAACTCGGACCTCAACCTGGCGCGGTCGCGGGAAGCCCAATCGCCGGTGATGCGGAGATGCTCGGCGTGCTTCGCAATCGCTTCGGCAACCTCCGCGATTCCCTTGCCCTCGGTCGCAACCGTTTTGTTGATGGGGGGAATCCAAATCGCCGAGTCACTTTGAGCCGCAGAAGAGTCTGGCTCGAGGGCTGGGAGATTTTTCGACCCGGCTGGAACCATAACCGTCATTGCCTGTCCGTGATGGCGATAGACGCGCGGGGTTGGGTGAGCAAGCGCAAGCATGGAACGAAGCGCGCGTTCCGTATGCTCCACGCCGGGGCGATCCGCTTTGTTGATGACAAGCACATCGGCGATTTCTAAAATTCCCGCTTTGATGGCTTGGATATCGTCGCCCAAGCCCGGCGCTTCGACAACAACAGTGGTGTGCGCGAGTCTTGCAATATCCACTTCGCTTTGCCCCGCGCCGACGGTTTCGACGATGACGATCTCATAGCCAGCCGCATCGAAGACCTGCGCGAATGCGGCGGTCGTCTGCGCGATTCCGCCGACCGAACCGCGCGAAGCCATCGAGCGGATGAACACGCCGTCATCGCCGGAGAGATCGCGCATACGCACGCGGTCTCCCAGCACCGCTCCGCCCGTGAACGGGCTCGACGGGTCCACTGCGATGACCGCGACTTTTTTACGCGAAGCGTCCGTTTTGCGATAGTGCAATGCGAGTTGATTGACGAGCGAGGATTTCCCCGTCCCCGGCGCGCCGGTCACTCCAATGAGATGCGCCTTGCCGGTGTGCGGAAACAGTTCCGCAAGCGCGGCGCGTCCCTCGGGCGAATCATTTTCCACCTGCGTGAGCAGTCGCGCCAACGCGAGGCGGTTGCCTTCGAGGATTAATGTTATCGCATTTGTCATGGCGTTAAAACATCTCTTGCTGAACAATCCCTCGTGAATTCGGAATTTTCAGGTTGTTCAGGATGCTAGTCTTAATTGGGCGTTTTTCATCCCAGAAGATTAGAGCGGATAAAAATGTTTGTGCGTTTTCGGAAAGTAAAAAATCAAAAACATCTTTGGCTTCTTCATGATTTTCGAAACTCAAAAAATAAATTGTATCGTCGAAAACAATCGGTTTGCTTTGCGCCTGACCTATAAGCCGAAAATTCAGGTTTTTATACAGGCTACAAATTGCAATTTTCCATGGAGCAAAAGTATATGATCCAATTCCAAAAATTGAAAAACGAGGATTGTTCTGATAAATTTTGCTTTTCCGAGAATCTAAATAGTTTGCATGAGATTCAAGGTATGACCATAGTTTCGGAGCGATGATTTTAAGTGGCTTGGTTTCTTCACCTACAGACCTTTGCGTCACAATCATGGATCGTTTCGTCTCTGAAATCCTATTGTTGGCTATATCTGAGCCTTTTAATAGCGGGTAAATGAAATCCGTCTCAACATTTACAACTTCGCCCAAACCATTTAGTAATGTTCCGTCATTTTCCGTGAGTTCCATGATTTCGGAACAATCATGCTTGATCCCCGAACGCCATTTTTCGCTGGAAGCGCCAAGCAGAAATTCAAGCTCATCAAAGGCATTCAAATCTCTTACAGTCAATCCTTGGCGATGACCAACTTGATGCTTAGCTTGACTTGATAGAGAATCGAAAACATCATAGTCGTAATTGTGCATTGATGGATCGAAATGGCAATATAGCAAACAGGCGTCCACTGCCGCCCTGAAATATTTCATGGCGTCAATATGGTAGATTGCGGAGGAAGCCAGCCCTTTATTCGATTTGTAGAGATGGCTCAGGAATTTTCTGGCAACCGACGTTTTGACAAGCATTGCAAGGTATCCTTTGCGATGCAAAAACCATTCGGAAACTTTGATCAGCATGAATTCGGAAATATCGAAGTTGCTTTTACCAGTCATAGCGTCCAAGCCGCTCAGGTTTTGAAAATTTTCTTTATTAGGGAGGTTCGTCCCGCCGATTGAGCCTTGAGTGGCATTTGTAACCCAGGGGAAGTTCCCTAAGACAAGAACATCCCCTTTTGTTTCTTTGAGTAAATCGTTCCAGTTGAAATTAAAGAAGTCGCCTTCCCTGATCTCAACGGCTTCCGGGCAGGGAAAGGTTTGTATCTTCGAAGTGAATTTCTCGATATATTCTGTGTTGACTTCAACGCCAATAAATTTCTTGACATGTGGGAATATCTGAGCGGCAGATTCGATGAATGTTCCTAAGCCGCACGTCGGCTCAATGACGAAGTTTGGAATTATGCCGATCTCCAGCAGTTTCTTGCAAACCAAATCAGCCAGCTCTTTGGGAGTCTGAAAATCCCCATATTCGATTTTTTTGTTTTTTTCGAGTGAGGCGACCATTATTTTGCTCGATAAACCAAAACGACGCCGTCTTCTTGACCGGCCTTTTCAATGGCTCTGGAATATTGCAATCTCCATTGTAAGGCATTGGAAATTGTTAGAAATCCGAGCTTTGGAGGGTTGAGTAAAATCTCGTTGGCGATTTTGCCCGCTTCAATTTCATCTATGGGCAGGTTTCTGTCAAACATAAAAGCAACCAAATCCTCTTGGTTGCCGTCGTTCTGTAGGATATTTAATAGACCCTTTGTGGTTACAAAGTCGGCGGTTCTATCCAATTCTACAAAAATGGTGTGGAGGATGTCCAAGGTTGCAGTCTTGAATTTCGGCTGATCTGCCTTTTGGTAGACAAAGACAAGAAGCGAATACCCTAGACCATATATCTTTTGCCGCGCGGATTTGAAAGGACACGACGATTGAGGTTGAGTAATGCTTGTAACCTTCATGTCCACATTCAGGCCGGGAAAATCTATCCCGCTCGCGGAACTGCCCTCTTCAAATTCATACTTGCCTCTCAAATATTGTTTGAATTTATGTTCAAGATACGTTCCGACAGCCTTCCCGTCTGTCACCCCAAACAAACTTTTCTCCTTGTGGCTGGATTCCATTTGCGAAAACTTTTGAGCTTCTCGTTTTAGTATTTGGATCGTCAGTTTAGGCATCTGTTCTCCACTCGAAGGTACGCAATACGCAACACGCAGTACGAACTACTTCATCGCCTCGCGGATATCCTTGACGATATCCTCCGTCGAAGCGCCGGGACCGTAAATACCGGTGATGCCCATCTCCTTCAAACGAGGCATGTCTTCGTCAGGGACGATGCCTCCGATAAAAACTTTCACCTTGTCCTGCCCGTTAGACTTGAGCAACTCCACGATGCGCGGCGCGAGCGCCATGTGCGCCCCAGAGAGGATGGATAGCCCGACCACATCCACGTCTTCTTGCAATGCCGCTTCGGCGATCATTTCCGGAGTCTGGCGTAAGCCGGTATAAATGACCTCCATGCCGGCGTCTCGCAATGCCCGCGCGACGACTTTTGCGCCGCGGTCATGCCCATCGAGACCGGGTTTGGCAACCAAAACACGAATTTTTTGCTCGTTCATGCGTCCTCCGCGAATGAAATCTGGCGTGATTATACTATGAGGGTTGTTGGGTTTTTCACTCAGAGACCTCCGCTTCTTCGCAACGACTTTGAAATTCACAGCGCGTTCCATGCGCCGGCTCATGAATCAAAATATGCTATACTTTGACCATGCAATCGGAAACGGATTGGACTCAGTGGGCTGAATCCCTGCAGAGACTCAAACTCGACGGACTCGTTGCATGGGTCCTCGATGCAGGCGCTCCTCTAACCGTGTTTGGCGCGCAGGTGATGTACATCACCCAACCTTTCATTGGCGGGAAACACACAACGGCGATTGCTCGCATGCTCGAATCAGATCAAGAGACTCAAGCCTTTGCTCGCATCTTGCGCGGCGGGAGGGCGGCATGATCGCGCTGGGAATCGTCGTTATCGTTGTCCTGCTTTTCGTTATCTTTCTCGCGTTGCGGCGGAGATCGCCAGCCACGCTTCGGCGCATCCCTGCTTTTGATCGTCTCAACCGCGAGATCGGCTTGGCGGTTGAAAACGGAACCCGGCTTCACATCTCACTGGGACGCGGCAACTTCTTTACCGCGCGCGGCGGCTCGGCTCTGGCAGGGCTGGCGCTCGTGCGACGAATCGCCGAACGGACTTCGGTCAGCGATCGCCCGCCAATCGTCACCTCTGGGGATGCCGCCATCACGATCCTCTCACAAGACACGTCGCAATCCGGGTATCGCGCGGCTGGGGCAGAGGAACAATTCCGCGTCACCGCCGGACGGGTGACTGGTCTCTCGCCTTTTGCCTACGCCGCCGGGACGATTCCCATCTCCCGCGACGACAACGTTTCCGCCAACATCATCATCGGCGACCTGGGTCCCGAAGCCGCCCTCGTTGCCGAAGGCGCGGACCGGCAAGACGCCAGTCTCATCGGCGCAAGCGACAACCTCACAGCGCAGTCCATCTTTTACGCGGCTTCACAAGACCCATTGATCGGCGAAGAATTATTTGCCTCCGGCGCGTACGTGGGAGCGGGCTTGTCTCATGAAGCAAGTTTGAACACACAGGATGTGTTGCGCTGGATCCTGATCGTCGTTATTCTTGGTGGCTCATTGTTGAAACTGATCGGGCTGGCTTTCTGATGCGAGTCTTTACGGCGGCATTCGCCATTGCGGCTGGTATTCTGGTTCTGCTCGGCTATTTCATCGACGCGGATGCGTTGAGCTATATCGGGTCGCTCATTACCGATTGGGCGATCATCATAGGGGCGTTCGCCGCATTGATCGGCATCATCAACCTCATTTTCGTTCACATGGAAAAATTTCGCGCCCGTCAGGCTGGTGGAATCTATAGCGTGCTTCTTGTCATCGCTCTAATCTTTACCACAGGGTTTGGCTTGCTCCTCGGCCCGGAAAACCCATTCATGCGCCTGGCAATAGACGCGATCATCGTGCCGGTGGAAAGCGCGCTGATGGCGATCCTTGTCGTCACCCTGATCTACGCCAGCATCCGGCTGTTGCGCCGGCGCGCAGATTTAATGTCTGTCATCTTTTTAGTGGTCGCAATTTTAGTGTTGATCCTGATCATGCCCACGCCGATAGGACAGTTGCCAGGCGCACAGCAATTGCTCGATTTCGTGAACGCCTTCTCGCGCGGCGGCGCGCGCGGTTTGTTGCTTGGCATCGCGCTTGGAACATTGTTGACCGGGTTGCGCGTGCTGTTCGGCATCGACCGCCCGTATGGGGGGAATTAACCATGGACGGCTTGCAATGTCCCAACTGCGGAAAGGAAAACCCGGATTTTCTGGATAACTGCCAGTTCTGCCAGGCGCCGCTGAGAGCCGAGTCTTCTGTCCAGTTTGGAGAAAGCCCCGTCAAGAAACATACCGGCGAACTCGAGCCGATCCTGCCGCAATGGTTGAAGGATGTCCGGCAACAGGCGCGGGAATCGGCGGAGGAAAATGCCGCGGAAGAAGCCGCCAAACCCAAAGTCAGCAATGAGCCGCCCGATCTGTTAGCTGGGCTTGCCGCGCAGGCAACTGATGATGGAGATGAAACGCCCGATTGGCTGGCGGGGATCAATCCGCCTGGAAAAACAAGCGAGGCTGAAAAACCATCCGCGCCGGAATCGATTTCAGACTTCTTCGCCCAATTTGAAAAAAACGATCCTGAACCGCAACTCCCGCGCGCCGAAGAAGAGCCTGCCTCGCAATCGGAAAACATGCCGGTGTGGATGAGCGGTTCGACCGATTCGGCGCAAACCCAATCAAAAGACGAACTATCGGAATGGTTCGCGCAAGCCTCGACAGAGGCAAGCCCTCCCGTTGAAATCGAACCCAATGAACTGGGTTGGATGACCGATGCCGCCTCGTTGCCTGCTTTTAACCAGCCTGAGCCTGCCAAAGAACCGGAAGATCTGAGTTGGCTTCACGAGCTCGAAGACTCAACAAAACAAGCCGAACAATCATCGTCTGCTCCGGCGTTCGCGTCAGATTCTTTGCCCGGTGCGGACGCCTCGACGCCGGACGATCTAAGCTGGTTGAATCAACTCGGCGGCTCATCTGCCATCGCGTTCGACGCGCCAACGCCCGCTCAACCCGAAGAACAAAAACCCGCCTCTACTCCCGATGATCTTTCATGGCTGAACAATCTCGGCGGTGTAGAGATACCGCTCACGCAAGACGAATCATCCATGCCGGTTTCGCCCGCCGAAGCCCTCAATTGGCTGACGCCGCAAGAGGGTCAAAAAGTGTCGCCGTTTGAGGAGAAGCCGTCCGATAACAATCTCGAATGGTTGAAAGGCGGCGGGCAGGAAACTCTCATCAACCCAACGCCCGCCGAATCCACTTCGCCGTTCACAAAGATTCCCACCGGGTCGCTCGATGGCGGTGATGCGGTTCCCGATTGGCTGAAGAGCGCGACCGAGGAACCATCTATGCCGGCGCCCGGCGCGCTTTCAGATTGGTTCAAGGATGATGATGCGGCGGCTCATTCCCCGCTTCAACCTGTTCCCATCGACCCGGGCTTTATCCCAGCCCCTATGGATGCGGGATCGTTATCGAACCAGGATATCGACTCGTTATTCTCTGTGGAGATGCCGGCGTGGTTGTCTGAGTCTGAATCGAAGTTTGAAGCAGATGCGCCGCAACAAATGCCCGCGCCATCTGAATCGTCTGATGAATCGCTTGCCCCGGAGAGCCTGCCTGCATGGGTGCAAGCCATGCGTCCCGCCGAATCGGCTGTAGTTGCCGAGCCAGTTTCAATGTCGGACGAAGCGGAGCGGGAAGGTCCGCTGGCGGGGTTGCAGGGAGTCATCCCCGTTGCCCCGATCGGCTCGTCGCGCCGCCCCAAAGCGATCTCGCTGAAGTTGCAAGCCTCCGACGAGCAACAATCGGCGGCGTCGATCCTTGAATCTGTGCTGGCAGGCGAAACTACCGCGCGGGCAATCGGCGCGCAATCCATCGTCACATCGCAACGGATTCTCCGTTGGGTGTTGTCTGGTCTCTTCCTTATTGTGTTGAGCGCGATGATTTTTATGCGAACGCAGAACCTGCCGATCTCCACCGACCTGCCGGCGCCGGTGCGGGCGATCGTGAGCATTATTACCCGCCTGCCGCAAAACTCCAGCATTTTGGTCGTCATCGATTATGAGCCGGCGCTCGCGCCTGAACTGGAAGCGGTCAGCGGACCCTTGCTCGATCACCTCGTGCTGACCACGCGCGCCCGGCTGGTTTTCATTTCCACGTCGCCGAGCGGGACGGGGCTGGTGAATCGACTTCTGCTCAATACCGGGATCAGTTCGCCGGCGGGGATCAATTACCAACCCGGCGCCAACTACGTGAATTTAGGCTATCTGCCTGGCGGCGCTTCCGGGGTGCGTGAATTTATCAATGCGCCGTCTACTGCCATGCCCGGCGCGGTGGAAGCCGCATTCTCAGAATATGCCGCTGTGGTTGTGCTCACCGATAACGGAGAATCCGGTCGGTTGTGGGTGGAGCAACTGGTGGCGAGGAATCAGGCAGATACAGGCTACTTTGCGTTTCAACCGCTTTTGTTCGCGGCAAGCGCCCAGGCAACGCCGTTACTGCAACCCTACGTCGACTCGGAACAGATCAATGGGATGGTGGGCGGGCTGGCAGACGCGGCTCGTTATGAATTTGTCAACAACAGCCGTCCTGGCATCGCGCGCATTTATTGGGACGCGTTCGGAATTGGCATGGTGTTGGGCGTTGTGATGATGGTCTTTGGAAGCCTGTGGAGCCTGATTGCGGGCTTGCGCGCAAGGCGTAACGCGGCGGAGGCGGGATAGCCATGTCCATCGATTTTCTCGCCGGGCTTGTTGGGTTGATCCTCACTTTGCTGATCTTCAGTTATTTGATCGGCGATAATCCGTTATTTCGTTTGGCTGTATACCTATTCATCGGCGTTTCGTCCGGTTATGCCGCCGCCGCCATCTGGCATTATGTGTTAATCCCAAAACTGTTCAATCCATTGAGGAACAACGACCCAGCCCAGTTGATTTTGGCGGTCATTCCCTTCATCCTTTGCTTCACCTTGTTTACCAAACTTTTGCCGCGCATTTCGTGGATCGGCAACTTTGCCATGGCAATTTTGGCCGGGGTGGGAGCCGCCACCGCCATAGGCGGGGCAATGCTCGGCACGTTGATCCCCCAGTCGCTGGCGGCAATGGATATGTTCGATGTGCGCGGCTTGGATGCCGCGCAGGCGTTCACTCGTTTGGCGCAAGGCGCGATCATGCTGGCTGGCACGGTGGCGGTGTTGGGATATTTTCAGTTCAGCGCCGGGCGCGCGCCAGATGGAACGCCCAAACGCAATCCCTTCTTCGAGGGCGTGGCGTGGCTCGGGAAAGTTTTCATTGCCATCACCTTTGGGACATTATTCGCCGGTGTGTACATGGCGGCGTTGACCGCCATGATCGAACGGTTGAGTTCGATGATCAATTTCATCCGCCAGTTGGCTGGAATATAACGTATGCCTGCATCCCTTGTCCAAACCGAATCCATCCTCGCCATTGATGTGGGCGCGTCTGTAACGCGCGCCGTGTTGTTTGATGTGGTCGAGGGCGAGTATCGTTTTGTCGCCTCCGGGCAGGCTCCCTCCACCGCGGAGGCGCCATTCAAGCATATCGGCATCGGCGTGCGCGAAGCGATACAAAATTTGCAGGCTGTGACCGGCGCAACCTTGCTCGGTTCACAAGATAATAACATCATCACGCCCGCGCAACCCGACGGTTCCGGCGTGGATGGGGTGGTCGCCACCATGTCGGCGGGACCGGCGGTGAAAACTGTGATCGCCGGCTTGCTTTCGGATGTTTCGCTTCAGAGCGCGCGACGTTTGGCTGAATCCACATACAGCCGCGTGGTCGACACCCTCGACCTCTCGGACAAACGCCGCCCCGACCAGCAATTGGATTCCATCGTGAGATCGCGACCGGACCTCGTCATCCTCACCGGCGGCACGGATGGCGGCGCCTCGCGCTCGATGCTGAAGATGCTCGAAGCCGTTGGGCTTGCCTGTTATCTGATGCCCGGCGAAAAACGTCCCATGGTGCTTTACGCGGGGAATCACAAACTTGCCAACGATGTGCGGGAATTGCTCGGCGGTCATGCCGGGAAATTGCAGGTCAGCCCGAACGTGCGCCCGTCGCTTGAAGTGGAAGACCTGGAACCAGCCAGCAATGTGCTCGCGTCATTGGTGACGAACCTCCGTCAGCGGCAGATCAAAGGCGTGGACGAGTTGTATAACTCGACATCGGGAAATTTACTGCCGACCGCGTATGCGCAAGGGCGCATGATCCGCTTTTTGAGCCGGCTGTACGAATCGACGCGGGGGTTGTTGAGTGTGAACATGGGCGCCTCGGCGGCGACGGTTGCGGCGGGCTTCAATGGCGAATTGGCGCTGGGGGTGTACCCTCAGTTTGGGTTGGGCGAGAACCTCGGCGCGCTCCTGCAATATACCGAGATCGAACAGATCATGCGTTGGATGCGGCTTGATATATCGTCGAACACGTTGCGCGAGTTCCTCTTTCAGAAATCGTTGTATCCGTCCACCATCCCTGCCACGCAGGATGAACACGCCATTATGCAAGCCATTGCGAGACAGGCGTTGTATCTTGCTGTGCGCTCCGCGCAGAAAAACTTCCCCGCCAGCGCGCGCGCTTCGCGCGCCGACCTGATGCCGAAGCTCGACTTGCTGATCGCAGGCGGCGGCGCGATTGCCGATAGCGGTTCGGTGGGGCAAAGTCTATTGTTATTGCTGGATGCGATTCAACCCGTCGGCATTATGCCGTTTTTGCTCGATCAGAATAACCTTCTGCCGATGCTGGGCGCGGCGGCAACACGAAGTCATTACCTGCCGGTGCAGGTGATCGAATCTGGCGCGTTCATCGGCATGGGAACGGTTGTGTCGGTGATCGCCTCGGCGAACTACGGCGAGACCATCCTCCGCGCCAAACTTACCTACGCGGATAAGACCGAGGCGCGAGCGGATGTGAAATTCGGCGGGCTGGAGATCATTCCCCTGCCAAGCGGCCAGACTGCCCGCCTGGCGTTGAGTCCGCTTCGACGGGCAGACGCAGGCTTGGGCGCGGGAAGAAGCGGAACCGTCACTGTGACGGGCGGCGCGTTGGGCGTCGTCATCGATGCGCGGGGGCGCCCGTTGAATCTTCCAGCCGATGCGGTGCGCCGGCGCGAGTTGATGAAGCGCTGGTCTCATGCGGTGGGAGGTTAATGACGATGCTTGCGCCTGTTTTACATATTCTGCCGCTTGCCACGATCGTGCGCGAACGCCTCTTGCCGGTGGCTGGCAAGGTGAACGCGCATTTGAACCAGCGCGTGAGCCCTACGGATGTGATCGCCGAGGCGAACTTCGCGCGCGAACATGCGCTGATCGATGTGGCGCGAACGTTCAATGTGCCGGCGAAACTTGCCGACCGCATGATCAAGGTGAACGAACGCGACCGCGTGGCGCAAGGCGCATTGGTTGCCGAAAGCGGCGGGATGTTCTCGCGCAGTATTCGCGCGCCTCGCGCTGGGCGCGTGATGGTGGCGGGCGGGGGGCAGATTCTGATGGAAGTGGGCGATGCGAAGATCGAACTCCGCGCGGGTTTGCCCGGCGTGGTGACGCAGATCATCCCTGAAAAGGGCGTTGTGATTCGCACGGCGGGCGCGCTCATTCAGGGAGTGTGGGGGAACGGACGGATCGACAACGGCTCGATGATCAGCCTGATCGAAAAGCCCGATGATGTTTTGACCGCCGACCGACTCGATGTGAGCGTGCGCGGTTCGGTGATCCTCGGCGGGCATGTGCGCGACGCCGACACTCTGCGCGCGGCGGCAGATGTGCCCGTGCGCGGGCTTGTCCTCTCGAGCATGTATTCTTCGCTGTTGCAATTGGCGTATCAAATGAAATACCCCATCCTTGTTCTGGATGGGTTCGGCGCCATGCCGATGAACTCGGCGGCATTTAAGTTGCTCACCACGAACGATAAACGCGACGCCACAGTGAACGCGGAGCATTTTGATCGGTATAACGGCAACCGCCCCGAGGTGATCATCCCATTGCCGGTGACCAACGAACCCGAGGAGCCGAATTCATACGATACATTCGCGGTGGGGCAAACTGTGCGTATGAAGCGCCAGCCTCACGCGGGAATGATCGGGTCGATTGCGAACTTGCGCCCGGGGTTGAGCGAACTTGCCAGCGGTTTGCGCGCGGCGGCGGCGGATGTGCGCCTGGAGAATGGCGAGACCGTGATCGCGCCTTTGGTAAATCTTGAAGTTGTGGGATAATATTTAAAATTCGTCTGAGGCAAAACGAACGTTAGCCGAATGACGATGACTTGCATAGGAGAATGAACGATGTCCACATTCAACGAAACCTCAATCGATTACGACGACGAGAATCCGCCGGAGGAATCCAATAACCGCACGTTCCTGTTTGCCGCGGGCGGGTTGGGTCTGCTGGTGTTGCTTGCCTTGCTGTGTCTCGGCGCGTATGTATGGTACTCGTTGAATAATAACCAATCCGCTTCGCAGACGGCGTTGGCGGAACAAACGCGCCAAGCCGCGACGATCCAGGCTGGGTTGACTCAGACCGGGGTAGCCAACGCGCTGACCGCCACCGCCGGCGCGACCGCCACCCTGCCTCCCACCAATACGCCGGTTATCGCTCAGGCGACCAATACCGCCGGAACGCCGGGCGCCGCCACTGCCACCCCCGGCGGGCCTACCTTCACCCCCAGCGGGCCCACCTTCACCCCGAACGTCCCCGCCACGGCAACAGTGGGCGCGGCGTTCACGCAGATCGCCAATACCACCCAGACCGTCATTCCCACCTCGACCGCCTTACCCAACACCGGCTTCGCCGATGAAGTGGGTATCCCCAGTTTGTTCTTCGCCGCGCTCGCGCTGGTGGTTGTGATCTTTTTGGCGAGAAGGTTAAGAGCCGCGCCGGGGAGATAAAGTTCTTATTCAGGGCTTACGCAGAATGAGTATTTTGTCCGCTAATCTACGCCAATCCCCGCGAATTTTCAAAGGAATAGCGAAAGCTCGCGAAGAGTAGTGGATAAATCTTGGGTTTTGCGTAAGTCCTATTATTGAGATGCACAGACCCTAAAGGTATTCATCCTTTAGGGTCTGTGTTTTTCATCGAAGTTGTCAGACAGATTCTGTAGCCTGTTTTGTAGCCTGGGGTGTGGGACAATGATTCGCAAAACAAAAACTACTACCCTGTGGCAAGGGGGAACGTGACCAATGAACCCAACCCAACCCAACCCAACCCAACCCAACCCAACCCAACCCAACCATGAAAGGGACATTAAGCGCCCGCGAATTTGAGGTATTGGAATTGACTGCACATGGGCGCAACGCTCGCGAGATCGCATTCGTTCTTGGAATTGAGGAATGTACAGTCCGCTTTCACATCAAAAATATCCTCAGTAAACTCAAGGTAAGGAACTGTGCCGCGGCTGTGTACCTTGCCTTAAAAAATGGATGGATCGCGTAGCCCTAGCTCCTATTGCTTCAAAGCAATAGGTACTTGAAAAGACTATCAATTTAGATAGTTGTATTTGCGCTTGGTTTTTGGTACGCTGTTCATTGACAAAGACAGGAAAATTTTGATACTGGCAACTTCCATATTCAGGAGGATTCTATGCGAACTCACTTAAGTACAAAAAAGAAGATGCAAAGCGATCATTTTCGCCTCAGAAAAAGATTTCTGACAAATGTAGGTGTAGTTGTTCTCTTGATAATTGGGTTAGGGTTTTTATTTGTCCCTCAGAAAGCATACGGACAACAGCCAGAACCGATGAGTGATGGATTGCTTTATCTCCAGTCTGATGCTCCCGGCCGTTCCCAAATAACTCATAAATCAGAACCATTAGGCGATGAAGATTCTGAAATCGAAGACACCTTTATCCCAGCTGGTTGCGCGACTCTCGGCATGTACGCGTCCCCGCATGGACCGTGGCTGGCAATTGACATAACCTGCGAGGCAAGCGGGTTTGTGCAAGTAATTAATGTTGCGTCAGGCAAGGGTGTTGATTTAGATTTAAATCTAACCCAGGACAGTTCTTTTCTTAATTGGGCTCCAACTGGAAATGAAATTATCTTGAGAGACGGAAACCTGCCAAACTCCCGTGTCTACCAGATCCAAATCAATAGTGGCAAGCATCAGCAATTATCGGTTCCAGGCAATACATATGATATAGCCCTTTCAACGAATGGCAGGCGTATGATCTATTCCCTCACGCAGGGTTTGGGCTATGGCAGTGAAACCTGGATCGCAGACATTGACGGCGGGAATGCGCAGCGCATACTGGTAGAGCCAAATCATATCATCGCTTTTGCTCATTGGTCACCGTCTGAAAAAGAGATCGCCTATATTCGCATGCCCGATTCGAATATTCCGTTTACCATTGGCGAACTCTGGGTGATGGGAGGTGATGGAGAGAATCCTGCATTGTTAGGCTATGCAGACGCCGGACACGGTTACCGACCCGCATGGTCACCGGATAGCCAACAAATTGCTTTTGTTGTGCGAGAACAAAATGGCGAGGAAATCGATTCAACAGGTTATGACGCCGATTATATTGCCGATAAGTTGATTAGCAATATCTATATCGCTGATCTACGAGATCGAAAAATCTTGAAGATGACTCGGTTTGAAGGAGCATTGACTGAAACCCCGGTCTGGTCACCCGATGGAGAATATCTTGCCTTCAACACGACAGCAGGCGGTAGTGGAATGGATATATGGGTTCTTGATATGCTTAATAACAAGCTGAATCAAGTGACTCATGGCGCGAATGCTCGCCACCCAGCCTGGTTGTCTGTTCCGTAGTCAGGGTAAAAGAAAATGTGGTGGAAAAGATCTGTTTTGAAAGCAATAGTGTCGTTACTCGCCTTATTCCCCGTTCTATTGGCTTGTCAACCGGGTGAGGTGTCTACGCCCTCAGAAACAGCAACGCAACATCTCCAAGCGGCAACCTTGATATCACCCTCTCCAATTGCAGAAACACCTATTGTCACTTTGACTGCTAAAGTATTGCCTACGCTCACCACCACAAATACTCCACAACAAGATGAGACGACTCCTGTAGAACGATTATGGTTCAGTGTAGCGGCAGGTGGAGCAGTTTCACGCCCTGATTGGGTAATTGCATTTGCTAATTCCGATGGAACGGGCTTGGAAATGCCCACTCTTTTTGAGCCTTATCGTTCAATTGGAAATGCTGGTAGAAACTTGGCTTGGTCTCCGGATGGTCGGTATCTAGCATTTGATGGCGCAAACGAAACATATTCATGCAATATCCCGGTAGGCACGGATTGTTTTAAGACAAATTATGGAATTTCTATTGCAGACATGGAAAACTCTTTAATTACCAATCACTTGGAAGGCACGTTGACCAATCCTTCGTGGTCGCCTTATAGTCAATACATTGTCATTTCTAGGAAAGACCTTCAAGCCGACCCAAAAAATCTGGAAAGCGGGACTGGTTATTTATTCAGATATGATATAAAAACCAGACAAAGCCAGCAATTAACTAGCGGAACTTTAAGTGACATATACCCTGCCTGGTCTCCTGATGGCAACTGGATCGCTTTTCTTCGCTATACCTCAGATTTACCGCGCTGCGGACCCGTCCCTTCACTCATTTTAGATTGTAACCATGCCAGTCTATACCTCATTCATCCGGATGGGACAGGTTTGAAATTGCTAATTGATGATGTTCGTATTGAGGCAGGTGATGGTGGTGACCATCTTCCTTACAATGCCCCTGTTTGGTCTCCGGATGGCAATTGGCTTGCTGTGCTTGTTGGCAATGAACAATCAGATATCGCACTGGTCAATGTTGATAATAATGAGGTTAAATTATTAGTAGTCAATGAGGCGAAAGATTATTATCCTGCTTGGTCTCCCGATGGCAGTACCCTAGCATTTGTCAGTAATCGCGAGGGGAATCATGAAATATACCTAATCTCTGCTGATGGGACAAATCTGGTAAATCTTACACAAAATACGGTCAACGATTTTGCGCCCGTTTGGTCACCGAGTGGACGTTACATTGCCTTTTTATCAGATTATAAGCTTTTTGTGATGAATGCCGATGGAAGTGAGTTGGCAGAAATAATGGGTAAATATATATTTGCAGTTGGACGACCAACATGGTTATCTGTTCCGTAGGCAAACAAGATGTTGATCAACAAAGTAATAAGCAACAAGTCGAATTTATATACATTGCTGGCTTTAATGACGATCTTGGTTGCCTGCAAGCCAGTTAAAACATCCGCGCCGATAACACTAACCCAACAGGCTCCTACTGCAACTACGATTATATCTACGCTGACTGCGTCAACACCGACACCAACTATAGCTGTAACTGCACCCCCCACCTTAATACCCTCTGCTACTTCATTGTCTACCCCTGCAACTCCCTACCCTGAAGAATGGTTGGCATTTGTTGATCGAAAACCCACGGGGATTTTCCCGAATACCTTCATTTCTTTTATCCGCCATGATGGAAGCGGTTTGTTCCATCCTAAGATGTTCGAAAAGTTCTATGATATGGTCGAATATTCATTAGTCTGGTCGCCGGATGGGAAATACCTGTTGTTTGATTGGAGCGATTTTGGTCCAACGATGACCAGGAGACCAGCCATTCATGTGGCAGATCCACTACAAAAAAAAGTGACTCTGGTAGCTGCGAACAATGCCTGGGTCTTTCCATCCTGGTCACCTGACAGCGAATGGTTTGCTACTTCTCTCCTGACAACTGTAACGAATCAGGAAGGAAAGGAGCAGGATACTTACAACCTCTTTCGAGTGAATTCAAGTACATTCCAAAAAGACCGAATTACAACCAGCACATCCAGCGATCTATTTCCAAGCTGGTCACCTGATGGCAAGTGGATTGCATTCTTGCGATATACACCAGAGTCTATGACACCAAAACCGGGTACTGGCACAGAGTGTGGAAGGATTCCAGACCCTTCAGACTTTTATACAGGTTGTATCTATGCAGATCTTTATATCACTCGCAGAGATGGGAGCAATTCTGTGCTCTTGCTGAAATCCGTTTATATTCGCATGGATCGGGATCAAAGAGATAGTGTTTACAACAATCCCTCTTGGTCACCAGACAGCAAGTGGTTGGCAGTGTTGACCGGTAGTGAGCAGCCGGATATTACCTTGATAAACATCGAGACCGGAGAAACACGAGTGTTGGTATCAGACCCGGCGCTGGATATTTACCCTGTCTGGTCGCCCGACGGCAGTAGATTGGCATTTGTCAGCGACCGAGAAGGGAATGAAGAAATCTATCTGATTTCTCCTGATGGAAGCAACCTGGTCAATTTGACCAACAATGCTGGAAGCGATTTTAATCCAGTGTGGTCGCCTAGCGGGCGATATATTGCCTTTCTTTCCACTCGGGATGGATTGTTTTCCCTATACGTGATGAATGCCGATGGAAGTAACCAAACAAAAGCTTATGAAGGCTTGGTTTACACACGACCAACTTGGTTCCCTTTGATCGGTGTGGATTTGAAGAAATATTTCGGTTTTGGAAATGAATGATTTTCGTAATGGAGGCTAATGATGTTCAATACTTCTCAAAAAATTCGAAGGTTCTTAACGCATATCCTTTCACTTGTTTTGCTAACATCTTTAATCGTAGTCACACCTACACCAAAGAAGGTATCAGCATCCCAGGCAGAGTTACAGCAAGGTCAATTCGTAGTACCTTTCCTCTACCCGCCTTATCCTGGTGCTGTAACAGAGAACTCAATTTTTGATCATCACTTACCAACCTACGAGACAACTGATTTTACAATATTGTCTTATACAGGGCATGAAGCTACGGGTTCATGTACTGATAAAGTCTGTTATAGCGAGAGCCTCAACCGCTACCTTTCCTATGACGGCCATCCAGGGATTGACTACGGCGCTGACTACCTACCCGTATTTGCTTCTGCTGATGCTGATCAAGTTCTTTCCGCTGGATGGGATTCCCCCACAGACCATAGGGCAGGCTTAGGTTTATATGTTCGTCTTCACCACCCAAACAACTACGAGACATATTACGGGCACCTTAGTACCATTTCTGTGAGCAGTTGTACTTTCGCTGGTTGCGTTAACATCGCTCATGGCGAGGTGATAGGCATTAGCGGAAATACAGGCTCGTCGAGTGGACCTCATTTGCATTTCGAAGTTCATAATCCGGATCCCAGTAAAATAGAAAGTCGAAGGGTAATTGACCCTTACGGTTGGAATCCAAATCGTTCAGATCTCCCACCAAGTGATACTCAAAATGATCTTTGGACCGATACTTGGCGTTCTAATCCTAATCAATCATTGTGGCTGGACTATCCTGAAATCAGTAACACGAATTCGGTCTTATACGCCCTTAATGAAGGCAACCCGCTGACATACCCACTTTTCCCTGGCTCCAGCAATAGCACTCTCATCGATGATTATGGGCATATTCTTGCTGCGAATAATGGCCAGTTGCCTCCTGGTAGCTCGCCAAGCTTTACAGCCGATGCGTGTTGGACTATACCAAACGAAGATCCGTTAACAAGTATCGATCCTGCGTATTATGCTATCAATCAATATAAATTGCGTGCCCTGACGAACGCAGCAGAATGTTCAGCTACGTGGTCGCTACCAGCGGACCAACCCAGTGGAAACTATGCAATATACGTACATCTCCCGGGTACTACCAACAATCCAGTAGCGAATAGTGTGCCATACCGCATATATGCAGATGGAGATGAAGTAGCAAAGGTTCTTGTAAATCAAGGGGAAATTGAATCTTATCTTGAGTCTCAGGCTAGTAGCCCGGATTTTACAACGAATGCTGCCTGGCTCTATGTTGGCTCTTACTTCTTTGTTCAAGGGGAAGATAATTACATTAGCGTGAGCAACATTCCGGAAGAAACAATACAGGCTGGTGGAATAGTTATTGCTGACGCTGTTAAGTTTCTCTCAGTAGATTCCGGAAATATTGACATCGCGCTGATCATTGACAGTTCAGGTAGTATGGGGTCGAACGATCCGGGAAACAAACGCCTGCAAGCCTCGCGCTTTTTCGTCACAAGCGCGGCAATTCAAGGTGATTATGTTGGTATCGTGGATTTTGACAGTTCTGTTCGAGTCGCTACCAATCCACCGCTCCAGAAGTTGCACGAGAATAATACCAGTGTTATCGCGGCTATTAACACTATTAACTCGTCGGGTGGAACGAATATTGGCAATGGTGTCCAAAGTGGATGTGACATTCTCAATTTATCTGATCGCTCAGACTATAAAAAAGGCGCGATCCTCTTGACCGATGGCGTGGGCAGTTTCTCCAATCAAGATCAGTGCTTTAAGAGTAAGGGCTGGCCCATCTTCACATTTGGTTTTGGACAGGCGAATGATACACAACTGCAACAGATCGCTTTCAATACGGGAGGAAGATATAAGCGTGTAAGTAACTTGAACAGCCTGACCTGTGAATTTATTCGAGTTCGCTCCTTGATAGCGAATGTCGAGCCTCCACCTTGTCTTCCGTACAATGTACCTCAATTGGCTTCGATATTCTTCTCACAGACAGTCGCTCCTGGACAAGCACAAGCAACCTTCTCAACCGGTTGGCCCGGCAGTGATGTGGTGATGACATTAACATCTCCTTCCGGTCGTGTGATTGATAGAAATACGGTTGCGCCTGATGTAATTCATGAAAATGGGTCTACTTATGAGGTCTACACGATTGCAAATCCGGAAGCAGGTATTTGGCAGGTGAATTTGTATGGAGCGAATGTTCCAGCCGCAGGCGAGGAAGTTATTTTCGGATTTGCCAGTGTGCCCGCTCTAGAAGGTGGTTTCCCCTCCACCCCGGTTCTGGACGACTACAACCGTGCCAACGGCGCGATCGGGGGGAACTGGACAGGGAACCCCTCGAAATATGCGATCGCCTCCAACCAACTGCTGGTGACCTCCAACGACTCCAACTCGGATATCTACTTCAGCGGTCAAGCCTTCGGCGCGGACCAGGAAGCGTACATCACCTTTGCCAACATCCACGCAACGGCGGCAGAACAGGACTTGATCCTCAAAGCGCAAAGCAGTACCACGTGGGGAAGCGGCATGATCGAAGTGCTGTACGACGCCCCGAACCAGCGCGTCCAAGTCTGGACGTGGGAATGGCCCGCAGGCTGGGCACAGCACGGCGCGGATATCCCCGTCACCTTCGTCAATGGTGACACCTTCGGCGCGCGCGCCCTCGCTAATGGCAACGTGGAAGTGTACAAGAACGGTGAATTGTTGGGCGTGCGCGATGTGACAAGTTGGTCGTATTATGATCAAGGCGGCTACATCGGCTTGTGGTTCGTCGGCGCGAACGGCGCTCGGCTGGATGACTTCGGCGGCGGCACGCTTCCAAGCGGAATGCAGGCGCTGATGGCAGACGCGCCCGCGTCAACAAGTCAAACAGGCATGACCGCGGCGCAACGGAATGTGAAGACAAACTCCGCGTCTCCATTCTGGCAGGGCATTCCGCTGAAAACAAATCAAATCGCGAGCGTCACGTTTGCCAACCTGCAAGCCAGCGTCAAACCGCAGAGCAACGGGATATGGGGAGAGAACACCGTTCAAGTGTTGTACGATGTTCCCAACCAGCGCATACAAGTGTGGCGATATGATCCCGCCAAAGGCTGGACGCAGATCGGGAAGGATATCCCCACAAAGTTCACGGCGGGAGATGTCTTCACCGTCCGCGTTCTCTCTGGCGGCACGCTGGAAATCTCACGCAATGGAAAACTGCTTGCGAAACGCAAAGCCAGCCCATAAACTTCCCCTCGCAAAAAGACCTCCGTGTTTCACAGAGTTCAGGCGACAGTTGCACTGTCGCCTGTCTTGACGCACGATTTGCCGCGCAAATCGTGCGTCAAGAACTTGTTTTCGTGATCTATTGCATACAACAACTCGCAAAAAGACCTCCGTGTTTCATCGACACGGAGGTCTTGACTGTCACACCACGCTCTTCGCCACCTGTTCGCCATAACCAAGCAAGGATTTCACCATCGTTTGAGTCCGCCCTTCGGCATAGACTCGCAGAACGGGTTCCGTCCCTGACGGGCGAATCAACAACCACGAATCATCCGCCATGATGTATTTGACGCCGTCGCGTTGACTCACCTCGGTGACCTTCTCGCCTCCGATCTTAGTAGGAGCCTGATTCGTGAGGAATTCGGTCATCTCTTTTTTGGCGACGGGGCGGCTGAGGCGCAAGTCGGTCCGTTCGTAGAAGGCGGGACCGACATCCGCAAGTAAATCTTCCACCATGCCGTGTAATGTTTTCCCCGATTGCGCGATCACCTCCACCAACAACAGCCCCATGATGGGACCGTCGCCCTCGGGGATATGTCCCTTGAACGAGATGCCGCCCGATTCCTCGCCGCCGATGAGCACATCTTCCCGCAGCATGTGGTCAGCGATGTGGTTAAACCCAACGGGCGTTTCGAAAAGTTTCAAGCCGTAGCGTTTTGCAAGACGATCGATCATGCGCGTTGTGGAGACCGTGCGCACCACCGCGCCGCTCCAGCCGCGTTTTTCTACGAGATATTTCAACGATAAAGCCATAAGCTTGTGGGGATCAACAAACGCGCCGCGTTCGTCCATTGCGCCGATTCGGTCCGCGTCGCCGTCGGTCACTACGCCGAAGGTTCCCATCCCCGCGCTGATGGCGGAGGCGAGCGCGCCAAGATTTTTCGCGATCGGTTCCGGGTGAACTCCGCCAAAGCCGGGGTTCATCTCGCCGCGAATCTCAGAGATTTCACAACCTGTTCCCTGCAAAAATGACTTGATGACCCCGCGACCCGAGCCGAACATGGCATCCACAACAAACCGTTGTGGGTTGTCTGCGATGGCGTCTGTGTTGATCAATGTTCGCAAGTGATCGAAGTACGCGGGCAACGGGTTGAACTTTTGGATCAACTTCGCCTCGCGCGCTTTTTTGAAATCCATCAAGTTGGGTCCGCGCGCCTGTTCTTCGTTGTCGTTGATGTAGACTTCCACGCGGCGGCATTGTTCGGGCAGGGCAGAGCCGCCGAACGCTCCCTTGAGTTTGACCCCGTTATATCGAGGCGCGTTGTGCGAGGCGGTGATCATCACGCCCGCGATCGCGCGATTATGTTTTACCGCGTACGAGATCGCGGGCGTCGGCGAATCGGATTGGGCGAGCAGGACGGTGAACCCGTTGGCGGCGAGCACGCGGGCAACTTCCCCGGCGAAACGATCCGAGAGGAAGCGGGTGTCGAATCCCACCACGATCTTTTTTGGGTCGGGCATATGCTCGTCGTCCCCTCCCTTGTCCCAATGTTCTGAGTCAACGGCATCGGCGATGGCTTGCGCCACGATGCGCAAATTGTCGAATGTGAACGAGTCGGAGATCACGGCTCTCCAGCCGTCGGTTCCAAAATGAATAGGCATGAACATTCCTTTATGTGAAGTACAAAGTTGGCGAGCCGCCAAGAAAGCAATTTCTTCGCCCTCTTCGCGATACAAATTTCAAGGTGTTGAGGTTACGTCCGGCGTGGGCGAAGGTTGCCAATCGGCGATGGGCGTGGCGGTGACGAGCACCGCCTGGATCATCCAACCCTCCACGCGCGCATCGTTGACGGTGGCGAACACGCGCACCCAGATAACTCCTTTGACATCTTGAAAATCATTCGGCACGATGGTGACGGTCGCGCCGTTGCCCAGAGTTGCGATAACTTTCCCGCCCGGCTTTTCGCGGATGAACGCCCCGCCTCCTTCCGCCGCGCGAATTTGGGCAATGATGGGGGTGGGTTCGGCTGTGATAGTTGATGTCGATGTTTCAGTGGGCGGCAATGTGGATTGCGCGGTTGGGCGCGGCGTGCGTGAAGAAGTGATTGTGGGGACGCCCACGAACACTGTGGGTGCGGCAGGTTTGGTGGCGGAGTTCGTGGCTAGAGTGGACGGCGGCGGCGTGGGCGTGGAAGTCCGCTGGGTGAGTGGGGCAGGCAGGGGCGTGGACAGACCCGTCTGTAGTTTTATCCATTGATCGAAGCCGGTTAAAAATATCGTCGTCGCAAGAATCGTCGCAAGCGCGAATCCCGTCAGGGCTATGCCGCTAACGGTGGTGGGATAAAACCGTAAAAAGAAGAGGGTGACGAGGGCGAAGAATGTCGCCCAGGCAAAGTGAACGACGAAGACCAGCAAGCCTTGCGGCCAGAGTTCCGCGGCGGCGATTCCGCTCCCCAAACCGAAGCCCGCCGCGCAGAGCGGCGTGTACAACACGGATGAGATCAACGCACTGGGAAGGTAGGGCAATGTTTCGGAGCGCACGAAGGAGATGGTGAAAATGATCGAGCCGATGGTGAGGATGACGAAACTGGGCCACCATAAGCGGCTGAGCGTGAACGCTTCATTAAAGTTGAGCGGGCCGAAAATGCGCGAGGCGTATCCCGCGAGCAAGCCGCTTGCGAAAACGAGAAACGCGCTCAAGAGCAAGGCGGCAAACGTTTGCGCGAACAGTCGGAACGAGCCTGCGATGGCGGCGAGTGAAAGCCCGATCCATGGGGTAAGCACAGGGGCGACGAGGATGCCGAAGAAGATCAATGCCAGCGAGTTGACGAAGTATCCCACGCCGATGATCACGCCCGCCACAAGCGAGAAGACGAAGAGTTCATACGATGGATAAGCGCGGCGGGCAAGATGTTCAAACAACGCGGCGCGTTCCGCTTCATCCGATGGGAAGTAAGCTCGGCGTAAGGCGCGGCGGCGGCGGGCGCGCGCGGAGACAAATTCGGGTTCAGGTTGTGGTGTCGGTTCGTTGATTTCCATCGTGGCAATTATACAGGGATAAAAGCGCGAATGGGAACTGCGTCTCTGGGGTCTCTAGGAATCGTCGTGATCACGAACTCTTTGGACACGGATAACACGGTATCACACGGATTTTTATTGGATTTTATCCGTGATATTCCGCGAAATCCGTCCAATCTGTGTGCAGAATTACGGCAATTACCAAAGAATCCGTCTCTGTAAGATGAAGTGTGCCGCTTCATCGCGGGGGGATTGCCTACTTCTATTATTGACAGGTTTATCGCCTCGGGTATAATTCCCGCCGCACGTTTGGCTCCGTAGCTCAATTGGCAGAGCAGTTGACTCTTAATCAATTGGTTGAGGGTTCGAGTCCCCCCGGAGTCACAGAAATAAAGCCTCCCAATTGGGAGGCTTTTTGTTCGCCGCTTGTTTTGAGGTTTTATCCTTGTAAAAATCTCTTCGCTGTTTCTGCCAGCATCGCTGTGCCGATGGGCATGGCGCGTTCATCAATATCGAACTTGGGATGATGGAGCAGGTAGCCCTCATGCCCAGCCTTTTGCGTTCCGAGCGTGTACATTGCGCCGGGGGCGTGTTTCATGAATTCGCCGAAGTCCTCCGCGCCAAGGGTCTTTTGAAGTTCACTGACATTATCCGCGCCGAGCAGGTCTTTGCCAGTTTTTTCGATCATCTCCGAGACAAACTCATCGTTGATCATCGGCGGACCGCCCACGTCGTAGCCCAGTTCGTAGTCGCCGCCCAGCGCTTTGACAATGTCGAAGGCGCGTTTGATCTCGGCGTAAATTTGTTGATGCACAGCCTCATCCGTGAAGCGCAGTGTGCCAGTGATCTTCACTTCTTCGGGGATGACATTTTCCGCAAACCCGCCGTTGATCGAGCCGATGCTCACCACCGCAGGCTCGAACGGATTGATCCTGCGCGAAATGATCGCGTTTAATGCGATGATGACATGCGCCGTCAGATAAAACGGGTCAACGGTCTTGTCGGGATGCGCGCCGTGCCCGCCCTTGCCTTTGACGACCGCGTGCCACGAATCGACTCCGCCTGACGACGGTCCCGCGCTGATGCTGATCGTGCCGACGGGTCGAGTTGGGTCAACGTGTTGCGCGATGACATAATCCACGCCTTGCATCGCGCCTTCATCGGACATTCTCTGCGCGCCGCTTTTGCCTTCATTATCAACGGTCTCTTCGCAAGGCTGAAAAAGGAATCGCACACGCCCAGGTAATTTTTCTTTCGATAACAATAGCGCCGCGCCGAGAGCCATCGCGGTATGTGAATCGTGTCCGCAGGCGTGCATCGCGCCTTTGTTCTGCGAGACATATTCCGCGTCGTTCATCTCAAGGATGGGGAGCGCGTCCATATCCGCGCGGATGGCGATCATCTTGCCGCCCTCGCCGATCTCCGCAACAACGCCGGTCTTCCCCACATTGCGTTTGACTCGGTACCCCATCTTCTCCAACTCGTCGGCAACGATCTTCGACGTGCGATGTAACTCGAATCCGATCTCGGGGTGCATGTGGAAGTCGCGCCGCCATTCGATGAGTTCTTCTGATATTGCGTGTGATTGTTTGAGCATAATAATCTCCTAACTTCGGTGGTTGAGTAGCGACGCCGTTCGTTGGCGTCGCGTATCGAAACCACCAGTGTTCATGAATCATAATATTTGCATGTTGCCTGCTGGTTTCGACTGCTTGCGCTCAACCAGCGATTACTTCTTTTTCTTCACCGTCTCCTTCTCAGCCGCCGCAAGGATTCGATCCAACTCAATCTCCTGTTGCGGTTCAAGCGGCGGCACAACATGTTCGCGCAAGATTCGCTCCGCTTCATCTGTCGCGTAATCTGCCATTTGCTTGCGTCCCATTTTTTCCTCCCAAGTATCCCACGAATTTCTTTCAGCGAGTTTGGTCAGCGCCATTTCACCCGCGCGGAGATGTTTGAGCGTGTGTTTGCTCGCGAGATAGTTGCGGTTGGTATCCATCACCGTGTTGATGATCTCAACCGCGAGATGTTCTGCATCCGCGGACAACCCCGCGCGTTGACGGAGGACACTCTTCGCCAGCTCGTTGTCCAAGACCATTTGCGCGAACGAGCCCATGACTCCCGCTTCCATTTCGCCGATGCCCGAGAGTTCGTCCGCGCCAGCCAGGGCGGGGAGAGAGGTGTTGAGTCCGCGTTCGAAGGCGTTCTGCGCGTCGAGGGTGTGCGCGTTCGTGGAGAATCCATATACGTTAACGGCGAACCCGTAAAAATGTCCGAGTTGAACCGTGGCGGCGGATGACATGCCGAGCTCGACTCCGCCCCAGATCAATCCCGTGCGCGGCTCCAGCATCCCGAGTCGTCCGCAATAGACGACGCCGCATCCTGGATTAATACATTGCGCGAGAACGAGGGGGGCGAGAGTCTCCGCGCTTTGTTGGACGAGACTGCCAGTGATCGTCATCGGCGAAGTCGCGCCGCCAGTGGGCGCGGGCAAATTGGAATGGATGACGCCCGCGTGCGCCATATCCATCACGGCTTGCGCGGCGACGTCGTGCATCGTGAGCGGGCTGACGGGGGAGAGGGAGAGCGTGAGTTCGCGCGGAGGCGTGCCGACGACTGCCGCCATCTCGACCGCATATTTTGCCTCATGCCCAAATTGGATGCCAGGACCTTGCACGGGTTTCGTCGTGTTCGAGAGCGTGTGACGAAACATGTGCAGAGCCATCATCTCGTTCGGCACATCGGGCGGAGTGAAAAACGGCGTAACCGTGTTGCAGTTGGGGAGCGCATCCAGCACGCGCGTGGCGTTGATGCAGTCTTCCTGCGTCGCGGTGTGATGCGTGCCTGTGCGCGCGTCGAACACATCGCGCGCGCCGCCGAGATTATGGAAATATAAATTTCCCCCGCCCAGTTCGTTGACCGTGCCGTTGCGTCCGCGAATCACGGGGCGTTTGTTTGCCTTTGCGATGCTATCCATCACGAGATTCGGCGGGAAGCACACGCGATTCTCTTTGAGCGTGCATCCCGCGTCGGTGAGGATGTCGAGGCTGGGCTTGTGCGTCCAGATGATGCCGATCTCTTGCATGATCCTCATCGTCGCTTCGTGCATGGCTTTGATGTCTTCGTCGGATAAGAACTTGAGGGGTTTCATTTATCTCCTCGTTCGATTCGTGTTTCGGTGGTTGGCTCGCGCTGAGCGGAGCGTCCTTCGTCTGCGTTCGTCGCTGTCGTTCCTCACTCCGCTCAGGACGAGAAGGATATTAGCAAAGAGCGCAGACGAAGCGTCGCTGCCGTATCGAAACCACCACGCCGTAAAGTAAATCTTGTAACAATAATTTCTTTGCGTACCTGTGGTTTCGACTGCTTGCGCTCAACCACCGAGGTATCTTACCAAGAACTCCACTCTCCTCGACTCCGCATCCAACACATTCTCTATCTTCAAAAACTCATGCCCTTCATCTTCATACAACAATAACTCAACATCCTTACCAAGTGAAACAAGTTTATCACGAGCCTCCAGCGAATCGGATGCGGGACAGCGCGGGTCGTTGCCTCCGCAGATCAATTGCACGGGCGCGTTGATCCGATCCAAAAAGAAGTATGGCGAGGCGTTATACCAGCGCGAATAATTTTCCTGTGGGTCGCCCATGTTCTCGATGTTCCAATGTTGCAGGTCTTCGCGCGAATCATCATGCGACTTGAACCAATTCATGAACGGCACCAACGCCGAACCCGCGCACCACAATTCGGGGAATTGAGTCAAACACGTCATCGTCAAATATCCGCCGTGACTCCGTCCCGTCACCGCGATTTTATTTTTCAGCGCAAGCCCCTCACGGATCAAATACTGCGCGCCCGCCGCCACATCGCGCGTGTCCACGCCGCCCATGTCAAACCGCGCCGCATATTGCCACGCGCGCCCATAACCCGTCGAGCCGCGATAATTCGGCGCGAGCACCACATAGCCTCGGCTCGCAAAATGCGCCATCGCCACATTCCATTCCATCGCATATTGCCAATTCGGTCCGCCGTGAATCATCACCACTGCGGGCGCGGGCAATTTTTCAGGACGAAATAACAACGCGGGAATTTTGACTCCATCCATGCCCTCATAAAAAATTTCTTCAGGTATGATAAATTCTTCGCGCGATAAATTCTCGGGCATCGAATTTGTCAACTGGATTGCTTCGCCTGACTCGACATCAATCATCCATAGATCGGATGGCTGGGATGGACTGCTGAAAGTCGTCACCATCCGCTTCGAATCGGACGTCAACCTGATTCCGCTGTGGATGCCTTTTCCCACCTGATAGTTTGCGATGTCACTCTGAGGGAGCGATTGTTGCGACCGAAGAGTCTCGCTCGTCGTGGTAGAGATGCTTCGTCGCAAAGAGCGCTCCTCAGCATGACATATCTCAATCCAATTGACCGCGCCTTTGCTCAGCGCGTAGGCAATTTGGATTCTAGAATCTTGCTTATTGTTTTCCAACAGCAAGCTGTTGGACTCCAAAAAAACTGGCGATTGCGAATCGCCTTCGTTGTTTGTCAGCCATGTGATTTGTTTTGATTCTAGATCGTACAGCCCAATGTCAAACCAATCGTTGACATCGGAATGAAATACGAGTTGTTTCCCGTCGGGCGACCACTTTGGCGCGTGGGCATTGATGGGCATGTCACCCTGAGTGATAGCGAAGGGTCTCCGTGACGGTGGTAGAGATTCTTCGGACGTTGAAGCGTCCTCAGAATGACATGATTCGATATCAACAACAAAAATCCCATAGTCCTGTCCGTGCATTTCGCAACACACTGCGAGATGTTTTCCGACAGGCGACCATTCCACTCGCCAGGCGGGGTGACCTGTATCCAAAATAAATTTTGGATTACTTCCGTTGGCTGAAATTGTGTACGCGCTGAAATGTCCCTGTTCGTTGCTGAGGAAGGCGAGTTGTGTCCCATCGGGAGACCAGCAGAAGTTAGGTTGCAGTGCGTGCGAGATGTTGGGGGTTAGGTCGGTGTGTTGCTTTGATTCAAAATCGTAGACAATGAGGTGGTAACTTTCACTGCCGTCTGTGTCGAGGACGTAGGCGAGTTGTCGTCCGTTGGGGGAGTAGCGCGGGTTGAATTTTCCGCCTGTGCCAGAGGTGATGATCATATGCGCTTCGTCTTCGCTCTTTACTCCTGATGTCATCGTCCTGAGCGGAGTGAGGAGCGGTTCTTGCGACGAATGCAGACGAAGGACGCTCCGCTCAGCGCGAGATAAATCCAATTCGTAAATTTGCCATGCGCCTGTTTTGTTCCATGCGAAGGCGATTTTGGTGTTGTCGGGGGAAATGTCGAAGAGGGAGTCAACGTGTGGGACGCGGAGGAGGTCGGTGAGGGTGAGCATGGGGTGGAGGCAGACACGGAAACATATAAACAAGTACACAAGTGGACACGCGTTTACCTGTTTACGTGTGTATTTGTATACTTGTATACTCGTCAGCTAGTTACGATAGATGGCGATTCGTCCAATGATGGCAACGCCTCTATGCCCACTCTTTGGGCGAAGCCAGCATGAAGATGAAGGCGTGGAGCGCAGGAAACAACTTTGCGCCGAAACGTTAGTTTTTCCTTCTCAAGTCAATCGTGCGTGCTTTAAGATCCTTCGGATCCTTACCAAACAGGAAGATGAGCGCGATCAATACGAACAGGATAAACAAGCACGAAACGACGGAGAATATGACGACCGATGTAAAAGTCGAAGGCGGGAAGACTATGTCAATAGGCGTGGATTTGTCTGCCATGAGCGGCTTGAGCGCGTTTACTGCTTTTTGAACTTGGTCGGGGTTGGTATATAACGTGCTCAAAATGATCGTCTCTCCTGTGGCGGTATTGAATTCCGCGTGAGCGCTGCATCCTTTATTGGGACCGGCTCCTTTGCAGGTGAGTTCGCGTGATATATCGTAAACCTGTTCGGCACTTACTTCCCTGATGGTGACACCGAACAGCGTATCGCGGGCTTGACAGGTATAGACCTGATCGTTCTGCAAATCACAGCGGACAGCCAGCGATGAGACGAGTAATCCGAGTGATAGGAACACGACTACCATAACGACGATTCCAATTAATATTGAAATTATCCTGCGCATATGACATTCTCCTCAAAAAATATACGGTCTGCGCTTCATTATAAGGCGTTAAGACGATTTTATCCTATGCATGACTCGAAAGCTTATGCTTTATGTTCGTTCATATTCTTCCAGCTGGGGCAACGCATCCATGCCAGCTTTTTGGGCGAGGGTCAGCATGAAGGCGTGGAGCGCTGTCGCTTTAGCCTCATCAAGCCGAGGTCGGGAGTAAGAAGCGAGCAGTCCATCCACGATCACTTTTGCGCGGGCGAAGGAATCCAATGAGCCTGCTTCCTTCCAGTTGCGCATCGAGTCGCGGTCAATGACGTTGCTGGGCAGATGCTGTTCTTTGCGGAAGAGTTGCATCGTGATGCGTTGCTTGAGGAAGTCGCCGCCTTTGAAGTTGATGTTGTCGTCGTAGAAACCTGTGGCGAGCGTTTCGGTGTGGAGTTGCACGCCAGCGATCATGCGCTTTGCCATCGCGATACCCTCCGCGTCGATGACGAGTTTTTCGGCGGAGTGGCACGAAAGAAAATCCAACATGCCCGAGCCAGAGATCATGTTGATGCCGCTGAGCGCGCCGATCATTGCGGTGATGCCGCTTTCGAGTCCCGCTTGTGCGTCGACAAGTTTTGAATCGGTCGCGCCGAGGTAGGTGTGCGTGGGCATGTTCAACGATTTTGCAACTTGCGCGTACGAACAATCGAGCATGGCAGTTTCGACCGCGCCCATGGGGGTCGCGCCTTTTTTCATGTCGAAGATGCACGCCGCGCCGCCCCAAACGATGGGCGAACCCGCTTTCGCAAGTTGATGGATGGTGATGCCCGCGAGACATTCTGCGGTGTGTTGCGTGACCGCGCCGAGCAACGTGACGGGCGCCGCCGCGCCTGCAAGCGGAACCGAAACGATCTCGGCAGGGATGCCCGCGCGCGCAAGCGCGATGAGATTGCCCGCCGCGAAGTTGCTCCAAATGAGCGGGGGAGCAGGACACACGTCGAAGATGGCGCGAGGCTTTTCGCGCGAGGCGTCGCGTCCGCCCGCGAGGATGACGAGCATGTCGATCATCTCGTTGACGGTTTTGTTGGTGAACGCGCCAGTGACGATCGGCTTCCTGGAGTACAGTAGCGCGAGATACAGGCGATACGAATCCTGTATTGCTTGCGGCACATCGTGGCAAACCACCGCCGTGGACTGCGCGTCGTATTGCGGAAGTTGCTCCGCGACTTTGATTAACTTGAGAAGGTGATAGGTTTCGGTTGTATCATGCTCGAGCGTTTCGGGGTTGAGCATGGCGATGCCCGACGAGCCAGGGTCGAAGTGGACCGCGTCGCCGCCGTATTTGACCGTGGGATTACCGTCGTAATCGTAGAGATAAAACTCGCGCGGAACGGACTCTAACGCCTTACGCACGATTTGTTCGGGGATGTGGACGACGTTGGTTTCAGTGTCCACTTGCGCGCCAGCGGAGGCGAGAAGTTCCCGCGCTTCGTCGTTGTTGACTTTGACTCCAGGCTTGAGCAGGAGTTGATGCGCTTCGTCGAGGATGCGCTGGATGATGTCGTCGGTGAGGAGGGTGAGTTTGGGTTGCATTATCTACCTCTTTTTTAAACACAAAGGACACGAAGTACACAAAGGAAAAGACAAGGATAAAGAAAAATTATCCACCAATCCACGCTAATCTGCGCGAATGGGGATGAGGTTGTGGTGTGAGGATAGACTTTGGTAGCGGTTTGATTATGCCCGCACGGGCGAAACACCCGTGCTATTCTTACAAAGCCCGCTGAAGCGGACTCACCGACTCTCATGAGTTTGCTCTTGGAAAACCAACAAACCCATCACGAAATTAAAACTTAGTGCTCTTAGTGTCCTTCGTGGTAAAAAATCATTCCTTACCAACCAACTTCTTCGCCAATTGCACCGCGCCGACCGCGTCTTCGGCTGTGCCGTCGGCTTTGATCTTTTCCGCCCAGTCTTTGGTGATCGGCGCTCCGCCAACCATCACTTTGATGCGCGGACGCAAGCCTTCTTTGTCGAGTTCTTCAATTACTTCGCGCTGACGAATCATCGTTGTCGTCAACAACGCGCTCATGCCGATGATCTGCGCGTCGATTTCGAGCGCTTTGCCGATGATCTTTTCGGCGGGCTGGTCCACGCCCAAGTCGGTGACTTCAAATCCCGAAGCGGAAAGCATCGTGCCGACGAGCGTTTTGCCGATCTCGTGAATGTCGCCTTCGACTGTCGCAAGGACAACACGCCCCATCACTTCGCGCGCTTCGCCGAGTTTGAGCAGTTCGGGTTCAAGCACGGCGACGGCGGCTTTCATCGCTTCGCCTGCCATTACCAACTCGGGCAGGAAGGCTTCGCCCGCGCCGAACTGGTCGCCGATGTAGTTGACGCCGACGACGAATCCCTTGGTGATCGTGTCGAGCGGGTGCATGTTCAACTCGATGGATTTTTTTGCAAGTTCGATGGCGATTTCCTTTTCACCTTCGATGATGCTCTGCGCCATTTGCTTATAAAGTTCTTCCGACATGAATAGACTCCTAATTTGATTTCAATC
Organism: Candidatus Defluviilinea gracilis; assembly: GCA_016716235.1. Classification (NCBI taxonomy): domain Bacteria; kingdom Bacillati; phylum Chloroflexota; class Anaerolineae; order Anaerolineales; family Candidatus Villigracilaceae; genus Candidatus Defluviilinea; species Candidatus Defluviilinea gracilis. The sequence goes on along the minus strand of JADJWS010000003.1, from coordinate 376,825 downwards.
AAAATCGTTGGTTGAGTAGCCCCGCATGCAATTCGCGGGGCGTATCGAAACCAACAGTTTTCAAGAGTTCTCTTGTAACAAAAGATTTATTCTTACTGGTGGTTTCGATACGCGCTTCGCAACGAACGCTCAGCCCTACTCAACCACCGATTACTTTTTTAACAACGACAAAACCTGTTCCTCTTTTTCGCGCAACAACTCGGCAGGGACGGGGTGCTCGAGATATTTCTCCAGCCACTTGCCTGACTCCATCACGTGCTCAACAGAATGTAACGCGGCTTTCAACCCGTCGCGTTTTTTGAGCGCGTTGACGATCAGTGTGTGCTCGTCGTGCATGTCGCTCATACTGCCCGCCAAAATTTCAGGCTTGCGGAAGATGGCTTCGTACAGAATCCAATCTGGGAAGGCGTTGGCAACGACGCCATACAACTTGATGAGCAATTCATTCTTCGTGATGTCTGCGATGGCGGAATGAAATTCGCGACTCAACTTCCGCGCCACGGACATTTCTTTCAGCGAGTTGTGTTTTTTCGACTCGGCAATCGTTCGTTCCAGACGGGCGACCTGCTCAGGCGTTATATTTTTCGCCGCCTCTTGGGCAATGACCACTTCGAGCATGAGACGCAAGCCGTACGCTTCGACCACGTCCTTCATCACGATCTCGCGCACGCGGACGCCGCGATACGGGACGCGTTCCGCCAGGCCCGATGAGACGAGCAAGTCGAGTCCCTCGCGGACGGGGGTCATGCTCACGCCGAGTTGAGTCGCGATCTCGTCCTGCCGCAACCATTCGCCAGGCTTGTACTTGCCCGAGACGATCTTGTCGTGCAGAACGTCGAAGATGTCCTCTTTGAGCGGGCGTTTCTGGATGAACTCGTTTTCTTCAATAATAGGGGAGCGGCTAGCCATCTGCCTCCTTCGGGAAGTGGGTGGGCAGATTATAAATTATATATAATTTTGTGTACAGGAAGTTTTAGGAGGAGGGAGGTTACAAAGATGTTTGTGGGTTATGGCGGCAGGCGCGTTCTTATCTTGCCTTCTTTGCGGTTAAAGATTGAAGTTCCCCACGAATTTTTTCCAACACATTTTCATTCACTCGCCCAAAGGTTTTAACGATAATAGATGTTGCTATCGTGTAAATCTTATCGGCGCGGACTTTGCCAGGGTGGTTGAGTGTCCCCTTTTCTAAATCGCCTGAAGTGATGGTGAAACTATATTCAGTCTCCGCAGGGTTGGAGGTCATAGCGACAACGACGAGATCCGTTGTCTTTTTATTGTAAGCATTGTTGGAAATGACGATAACAGGTCGCCGCTTTTGGGAGGAAAGGTCGGTGAATGGGATTGGAACCGGCAAAATGTCCCCTTGCTCAGGCATTGTTCCAATCCTCATCGTCGTATGAATTATCCCAAAATGCGAGACTGCTTTCCGCCGCGCCGAGTAAATCGCTGAACGATTCTCCCGCTTCCACAATGAAAACGGTCACATGCGCGCCAGCAGGGAATGGGACGGTCAATTCGACCTGTCCGTTTTCGGCGACTTCAACATCGTATTTGAGTGCGGTTTGTGCTGAGGCGTTCATAATCTGTCTCTTTCTAGCTTGCAAACAAGATACAGGCTTGAATATCTTCGGGTTTCAAGTCCTTGTATTCGTCCATAATTTCCGGCGCAGTTTGTCCGTGTGCGAGCATATTCAAGATGAACTCCACCGTCAGGCGCGTTCCGTTGATGACAGGTTTGCCCGCCATAATATTGGGGTTCATGCTAATCCGTTCAAGCAATTTTTGGTCGGTCATGTTTCACCTCGCAACTCGATTATACAGCCAAATTATTCCCTCAACATCCACGCCAGCGGACTGGCGAGCAACACCAAGCCTGTTGTCATCATCAACACTGTGGGGAAGCCGTGACTTTCCGCCAGCGGACCCGTGAGCAACAGCCCCAACGCGCCTGCCGAGAAGATGAAGCCGAGGATGAGTCCCGAGGCGAGAGCCATGCCGCCTGAGATGACTCGCTGGGCAAGCACAACCATGATGCTGTGCACCGCGCCCGTGCAAGCCCCCGCGAGCGGAATCAACGCGTACAGCCACAGCGACCATCCGATCTGGCTGATGATGTAGGTGGGGAATGCCGCGAGGAACAACGCCGTCGCGGCGACTTTGCGTTTGGTGTATTTGTCGCCTAGATGCCCGCCGATGACGTTGCCAATCGCAGAACCGCCCATGTACAAGCCCGCGATGTTGCCATACGTGACCGCGCTTTGACCCAAGTCCTTGATGTATTTCGGGACGAACGCCATCATGTTCGATTGCGCCCATGATTGTAAAGTCGCTACTGCGGCGAGGATGACGATGAATCCGATGCCCGCTTGCAAACGGATTTTTCCATCGTCATGTTTTGGTTTGGGATGCGGATGATTGTGCCGTAGTTGATATGCGAGCGAAACGCCGATGGGAATCGAAATGATGGGAATGATCACTAGCCAATGCAGACCAAGTTGGGCAAGGATCAAGCCTGTGAGAATCGGACCGAGGAAATGTCCGAGCTGACCTGCCATGAAGAACAACGATGTGGAGGTGGTGTCGCGCCCCTTGAGCAGAGCGCGTCCCTGTAGAGTCGCTTGGGCTGTGCCGACAGGATGAAAGGCGGAAGAACCGAGCGCGGCGATGATCAGGCAGATGAATCCGCCCGTCCCCGTCACGTAGATCGCGCCAGTGAAGAATATCGTCATCCACAACACGCCGCCCGCCGCCAGCCAGCGCGGACCGACGCGGTCGGACATCCAGCCGAAGAATGGTTGAGTGATGGACGCCGTCCAGATGTAGATGGTGGTGATGAGCGCGATCTGCGATTCGCTTAGCCCGAGATATGTGAGCAGGACGGGGCGTGCGCTGTTGAACACGTCTACGATGAGGTGGCTGAGCGCGACGGAGGAGAAGAGGGAGTCGAGGAGGAGAGACATTTTGGATTTACGATTGACGATTTGCGATTTTCGATTGGGGATTGATGATTGAGTAGTCCCGCGTGGTCTTTGATCTTGTGTTGTAGTTATGGTTCATTGCTGGTATAGATGATGCCGTTCGATGTATTCGTACACAGATGTTGGGAGATAATAACGAACTGATCTCCCCTCCGCGATGCGACTGCGGATCTCGCGCGAGGCGATCTCCAACAGCGGCGCGTCTACATAATGGACCTTCGAGCGGATGCCAGGCAATTCGCGTTCGAGTTCATCCAAACTTGCTTTTTCGTGCGGACGGCGCATTACGCCGATCCAGTGACAGGCATAGACGATCTCTTTCGGTTGATGCCACGTTGGCAAATCGCGCAGTGAATCTCCGCCGATGATGGGAACAATTTCGGCGTGTGGATTTTGCTCGGCGATCAATTTGATCGTGTCGGATGTGTATTGCGGAGCTGGACGATTGATTTCCACATCTGAAAGTTCGAACGATGGATTATCGGCAATTGCAAGTTTTACCATTGCAAGGCGATGTTCTGTCGGCGTGATGCGTTGATCCAACTTGTGCGGCGGCTCGGGCGTGAGAATCCACAAGAGGCGATCCAACTCCAATTGCGATTGCGCTTCCGAAGCGAGGATCAAATGTCCAAGATGAGGCGGGTCAAACGTCCCGCCGAAGAGACCGATGCGTTGCGGCATGTCGGAAGTATAATTCAAATATGGCAACCAAATCCCGCTATGAAGAACTCAAAGAAAAAATCCATTTTCATAACCATCGCTATCACGTGATGGATTCGCCGATCATCAGCGACGCGGAATTCGACAAACTGCTGAACGAACTCAAGCGGATCGAAGCCGAGCGCCCCGACTGGATCACGGCGGATTCGCCGACGCGTCGCGCGGGAGCCAAGCCCGCCGACCGCTTCGACAAGGTGCGCCACCCCGCGCCGATCCTCTCGCTCGCCAACGCGTTCGGCGCGGACGATGCGCGCGCATGGCTGGAACGAGTCAAACGAATTGATGATCGCGTTGAAAAAGCGAAGTTCGTGGTCGAGCCGAAGATTGACGGCTTGTCGGTTGTCCTGCATTACCGCGATGGAGTCTTCGTGCAAGGCGCGACGCGCGGCGATGGCGAAGTGGGGGAGGATATTACGCAGAATTTGAGGACGATACGTTCTATTCCATTGAAGATTCCTGTGCGGGAGTCGAAAGTCGAAAGTCGAAAGTCGGCGACCTTCGACCTTCGACCTCCGACCTATTTAGTTGTTCGCGGCGAGGCGTTTATGCCTGTGAAAGAATTTGAGGCGTTGAATCGAAAATTGGAGGAAGCGGGCGAGAAGACATATCAAAATCCGCGCAACACGGCGGCGGGATCGTTGCGGCAACTTGACCCAGAGTTAACCGCTTCGCGTCCGCTCACGATTTTGGTGTATCAAATTGTTCACGCGGAAGGCGGGAAGGTTCCAACTAGTCAATGGGAGATTTTGGAATATCTCAAGGCGTTGGGTTTCCCCGTCACTGACATTGCAAAGCGGTTCGATGATTTTGAAAAAGCGATTGCCTACACTGAATCATGGGAAAAGAAACGCGATGACTTGTCCTATGAAACCGATGGCATGGTCATCAAAATTGACGATCTGACTCTTGCTGGTGAACTTGGCTTCGTGGGCAAAGATCCGCGCGGGGCGATCGCGTTCAAGTTCCCCGCCCGCGAGGTGACGACGACTCTCAACGACATCGGCGTGGCGGTGGGGCGGACAGGTGTGCTGACTCCGTACGCGGTGCTTGAAGCGGTGGAGATCGGCGGCGTGATCGTCGAACGCGCCACGTTGCATAACTTCGATTACATCGCGGAGAAAGATATCCGCGTGGGAGATCGCGTGTTGGTGAAACGCGCGGGCGAGGTGATTCCGTATGTGATCGGTCCCGTCGTGGATGCGCGCAAGGGCAAGGAGAAAAAATACAAGCCGCCGACAAAGTGTCCCGCGTGCGGACAGGATGTGGAGCATTTCGAGGGCGAAGTCGCGTGGTACTGCGTCAATGCCGCATGCCCCGCGCAGTTGGTGCGCAACATCGAGCATTTCGTCTCGCGCGGCGCGATGGACATTGAAGGATTGGGAATCAAGATCGTGGAGCAACTCATCGAGTCGGGTTTGGTCAAGGATGTGGCGGATCTGTACACGTTGAAGCGGGATCAATTGCTCGCACTCGAGGGATTCAAAGATAAGAAGACGGATAATCTCTTGACTGCAATTGAGAACTCGAAGACTCAGTCGCTGGCGAGGTTGATCGCCGCGCTGGGAATCCGCGGCGTCGGCGAGGTGATGGCTGGGGATCTGGCGGCAACTTTCCCTGAGTTGGAGGCGTTGTCCAAATCCAGCGCGGAGGAGTTGCAACAGATCGAAGGATTGGGTCCGAACATCGCCGAGTCCATTGTGGATTGGTTCGCGCGCTCGTCGAATCAAAAGTTGTTGAAGAAGTTGAAAGCGGCGGGAATGTGGCCGAAAGGTGGAAAGTCGAAAGTCGAAGGTCGCAAGTCGAATGCGTTCGATGGGATGACGTTCGTGGTGACGGGGACGTTGCCCACGTTCTCGCGCGACGATGCGAAGGCGTTCATCGAGTCGCATGGCGGCAAAGTGACCGACAGCGTCAGCAAGAAGACGAGTTATCTGGTGCTAGGCGAAAACCCAGGCTCGAAGTTCGATAAGGCAAAGTCGTTGGGCGTGAAGATCATCGGCGAAGCGGAATTGAAGAAGTTGGCGAAGTAAAACCCCGAAGGGGTGGAAAGATTATAGAAGGTGATTAGCGTATATATAAATCCCGAAGGGATGATATAGCTTAAAGGCAATGTCACCCCTTCGGGGTTAGGAATTGATGTAAAACCGATTCTATAAAAATAACATCCCTTCGGGATTGTTTAAACATGAACCCAAAGGATGGCATATTCATAACCAACGGAGGCAACCATGGCAGGCACATATTCCCAAATCTACATTCAGATCGTCTTCGCCGTGCAGGGACGCCAGAATCTCCTCCAAAAAGAATGGCGGCAGGAAGTGTTCAAATATATGGCGGGGATCATCAAGAACAAGGGACACAAGCCGATCATCGTCAACGGTGTGGAGGATCATGTCCATGTGTTCGTTGGTCTCAAACCCGCGATGGCGATCTCTGATCTGGTGCGGGACATCAAAAATAATTCGTCCAACTTCATCAACGACCACGCATGGATCAAAGGCAGGTTTAACTGGCAGGAAGGCTACGGGGCGTTTTCATACGGACATTCGCAGGTCGAAGATGTGTACAATTACATTTTGAATCAGGAACGGCACCATGCCAAACAGACGTTCAAGGATGAATACACGGAATTCCTCAAGAAGTTCGAAGTCGAACATGATGTGAAGTATTTGTTTGAATGGGTGGAGTAACTGCAATTTGAGGAGGTGTATAATTTGGGGTGGTTATTATTTGTATAAAAGGTGAAATATGAAAACTAATATTTCCGTTCCTAACCTTGTTTATCAATCCAACGAAAATATTGAATTGGAATTAGTTGATATGCAACTCGCTGCTGAATTTGCCGCATGGGATATCGCCAGTGACGAGGCTTTTGAAAATTTTGAAAGAGAGTTGGAGTATATCGTTTGAGCGCGTAGGCAAATGAGTCTTTATCGTTACATGAATAATATAGAACTCGGAGATTTCTCAAATCTCCGAGTTCTTGGTTTCAGGCTTTGGACCGACAATTTCTGCAAAGCGCGGGTCGTTTCGTGTCCATTGCAAATCTGGGTCTTCCCACGCCCAACCTGAATTGAACTTCCCGCCCTGCGCGGCTTTTCGCAAATATTCAAACGCCAGATCGAAATTATCACACACGCTTTCCAAACACGCCCTGTTATAAAAATCATCAGCGGGAATATATTGGCGGGCTTTTTCCACAAATACAGGTTCAACCGATTCACCCATCGTTTTTTTTATGGAAGCAATCCCAAGATATGAATTGAAATCTTCGGGGTCAATTTCGATTATTTTCTCCAAAATAGGGATGGCGTCTCTTTCCTTGTTTATGACCCTCAATAAGATCGCCAAGTTGGAGTACGCGGTGGCGTGCGACGGATTGAGTTCGATGGCTTTGCGATAACTGGCTTCCGCTTCCTCGTAGCGTTTCAGGTTTTCATCACTGAGCAAATTACCCAAGTTGGAGTACGCGGTGGCGTACGACGGATTGAGTTCGATGGCTTTGCGATAACTGGCTTCCGCTTCCTCGTAGCGTTTCAGATTTTCATGCAAAAGTAAACCCAAGTTGGAGTACGCGGTGGCGTGCGACGGATTGAGTTCGATGGCTTTGCGATAACTGGCTTCCGCTTCCTCGTAGCGTTTCAGGTTTTTCAACAAGATACCCAAGTTGGAGTACGCGGTGGCGTCCGACGGATTGAGTTCGATGGCTTTGCGATAACTGGCTTCCGCTTCCTCGTAGCGTTTCAGCGTAGAAAAAAGCACCCCTGTAACATTGTGTCCATTGGGGTCGGATGGACTTAACTGAATATATCGCTCCATTAACTGAGCCGATTTCTTGAATTGCTTTTCATAATAAAGCGCTATTGCAAGCCCATACATCGAAGGCAGTATTTCTTTATCCGAGAGATTCAACAGTAATTGCAATAAGCGTTCATTGAAAAAGATCCATGAAAGGGTATGTTGTTTGGCTTCTATCTGCCCGTCGCTGGGCGAAACCCTCCCTTCTTCAAGACGTACGATATTGGTTTCGCGAGTCAGGTATTGAATCGCTTTCTGAACGCGGCTTCTCCGCAGGTATGTTTGAATAAAAGTACCGCCCCAAATGATCAAAGCGGTTTTTTCAACCAAAAACGGAAGCAGTTCGATCCCTGCTTGTTGTAAAACGTCTATTGCATCATAAACGTATGCAGCCGCAGGCAGTCTCTTCACCGCCCGCTCGTAAATGTCCCGCCACGAGCCGTCCAGCGTATCTGTAAAATCATCCTTGCTGACAGGCTTGTTTTGAGCGCGATAACGGCGCAAGTTCAGAAGAATATTGCGGTACGTGCCGTCGCTCTTGCGAGCGATCGCTTCAAATTCGCTTTCATCCGCTTTTAGATCTGCCTGTTTGGTCGTGTCTTCGAGCAGATTAACGATGACCGAATCGGCGGGTTCTGAAATCTCGATTCTTTCAAAGCGTTTCCACAACCTGTCATTCTCATCGTACTCCAAATGTTTCCATTGTTCGGCTTCGCTCCTCGCGGTGGCAATCACGCGAATTTCGTTCTCCGTGCACATGCCTTCGAACATATCCAGCATTTGCGTAAGCCTGTCGTGATAGGACAATTGGCTGAGCATCAGGGTCTTTTCATTTTCAACGCGCGGAGATTGGGTTCGATTACCCACGCTGAATAGTCCGTTCAGATCATCCAATAGGATCAATACGCGTGAGCGGTTTCCCCCAAGTTCTTCGGGCAGGGTTTTGGGAACATCCAGCCAGCCTGTTTGAATCCGTAAAACGCGCCAGCCCTCCAACATCATCGTTTGAGCTAACATGCCCGCTTCGCGCGTCTTTCCATACCCTGTCGGCGCTGTGATCAATACATGGCGGGATCGAGTGAGCGCCGCCTTTAATTCCGCCTGCAAATCTTGTTTGGGGTTGCGCGGCTGGTACTTGATATTGTGGTCTGCTAATGGGCTATCGTCATTTTCGGTTGCGTATAATTTGGGGAGCAAAACACCTGGGTCGGAAATCACTTCAAAGACTTTCAAATCAACCCGAATTCGATTGTTCCACCAGCGCAAAATTCCCCACTTGAATATTGCCCAAAGGATTCCCCCAACCGTAATGGTCGCTGCAAGGGCGGCGCCAATGGCTGTTATCGCATCCTTGTTTTGAGTCCACCAATCCATGCTGGAATTTTAGACCTAGGGCGATTGCATCTAAATTGAGGTAAAAAAGGGCTATCTTGAAGGAGGTAGCCATGACAAAGAAGCCATTGGAGGCGATCGCCGAGCATTTTAGCAAAGTGAGCGATCCGCGGGTGGATCGAACGAAGGAACATAAACTCATAGATTTGATCAGCATCGCCATATGTGCGGTGATCTGTGGAGCGGAAGGCTGGACGGACATTGAGCATTTTGGGCATAGCAAGATAGTCTGGCTGAGCACGTTTCTTGAATTGCCGAATGGTATCCCGTCGCATGACACTTTTGGTCGGGTCTTCTCGAAGTTGGATGCCCAACAGTTCCAGTTGGCGTTTTACGAATGGGTCTGGGCAGTCAATGAGATCATCCCAGGCAAATCATCAATATGGATGGGAAGCGTTTGGGTGGCTCGCAGGATCGGCTACTGGGCAAACGAGCCATTTATATGGTCAGCGCTTGGGCGGAAGAAAACGAGATTGTTCTGGGACAGCGTAAAGTGGACGAAAAGTCGAACGAGATCACCGCCATCCCCGAATTACTCAAGATTCTGGCGCTTGCAGGCTGTATTGTGACCATAGATGCCATAGGAACCCAAACCAATATTGCCCAAACCATCGTCGCAGCTCAGGCAGATTATGTTTTGAGTGTGAAAGAGAACCAGGGGCGTCTGTTTGAAGATATTTCGGTCGTGTTTGCGGTCGATCAAGCCCACAACTTCAAATATGCTTCCCTGGACTATGACAAGACAGCGAATAAGGGACATGGGCGCATAGAAATTCGAGAATGCTGGAGTACCTCTGATCCTGCCTATCTAAACTTGATTCGTAACAAAGAAAACTGGCTGGTCTGCAAAGCATTGTCATGCTCGTGTGCACGCGGAACGTGGCTGGCAAGGAAACCAAAACAGTACGCTACTATATCTCCAGCCTGCCCAGTCACCCGAAACGATTGTTACATCTGGTGCGCAGACACTGGGCGATTGAAAATGAACTGCACTGGGTCTTGGATGTGGCTTTGCGGGAAGACCATAGTCGTGTGCGTAAAGATCAAGCTCCTGAAAACTTCGCCGTCCTTCGCCACATTGCGCTCAATCTGCTCAAACAGGAGAAAACCGCCAAAGGCGGTATGCATGCCAAGCAACTCCAAGCCGCTTGGAACCAGGATTACCTCCTCAAAGTCCTCGCCTCACCGATTTAGATGCGATTGCCCTAATTTTAGACCAGTTTGGAAATATCCGCAATAACGCTTATGATACAATCCCGCCACTAACACAAAGGACGCCTTGGGGGAGCAGTGAGCCTTTGTGAAATTACTATTTTCGGAGAACAATCTATGCCAAGAAGAAGTCTCGCTCGCCTGTACAAGGACGAGTTCACTGGCTATTCGCTTGCCAAATTTCAACAGGACTTGCTCGCGGGTCTCACCGTTGCCGCGGTGGCGTTGCCGCTCGCGCTGGCGTTCGGAGTTGCCTCGGGCGCGACCGCGGCGGCAGGACTCGTCACCGCCATCCTCGCGGGCTTTGTGATGGGAGCGCTTACGGGCGCGCCGTTCCAGATCAGCGGACCCACAGGCGCGATGTCTGCCGTGTTGATCGTCCTCGTCCAACGCTACGGACTCGAAGGCATCTGGGTCGCGGGTTTGCTTTCGGGCATTATCCTATTCGTCATCGGTCTGTTGCGGCTCGGGCGTTTCATCGCGTTCATCCCCTCCGCCGTGATCAGCGGATTCACCTCGGGCATCGCGCTCATCATCTTCATCGGTCAAATTGACAACCTGCTCGGCGTCAAAACTCCCGCCACAGACACCGCCGCGGAAAAAATTCTCGGATACTTTCAAGGCGGATTCACCCCCAGCCTCCAGTCTCTAGCCATCGGTTTGCTTGTGATCGGGACGATGCTCTTCATGCCCAAAAAATGGACGGCGCGCTTCCCCGCGTCACTCCTCGGCATCATCCTCGCCACGCTTCTTTCCTCGATGCTTCGACACGGCTCAGCACAAGCGTTGAGTTGGTCCGCCCAAACCATCGGCGACATCCCCAATTCTCTAATTCTCCAATCTCGACTTTCTCTTTCCAACATCCCCTGGACTCACCTCTCCGAATTCCTCGCGCCGACTCTCACCATCACCGCATTGGGCGCAGTGGAGTCGTTGTTGTGCGGCGCGGTTGGCTCGAACATGACCGGTATCCGCTTGCAGGCGAATCAAGAGTTGATCGCACAAGGCGTGGGCAACATGCTCATCCCGTTCTTCGGCGGAGTGCCCGCCACGGCGGCGATCGCGCGCTCCAGTGTGGGAATCAAATCGGGCGGACAGACCCGCCTTGTCAGCATTGTCCACGCCATCGGGTTGTTGCTGTCCATGTTTCTGCTCGCGCCGTTCATGGGACGAATCCCTTTGGCGGCGTTGGCGGGTGTGTTGATGGTCACCGCCATCCGCATGAACGAATGGGAGGCGATTCGATTCATCTTCGGCAAACGCTTCAAGACCGACATGATCTCGTTCATCGTGACGATGCTTGCCACTGTTGTCCTCGATTTGACGCAAGCCATCCTCATCGGTTCCTTCCTCGCGGGCGCGGTCTTCCTCAACAAGATCGCGGGCATTGACATCGAAGTACAGGAAGTAGACGTTCAGCGGCTCAAGCAAAAGGGAATCGAAACGGCGGGGAAGTGCAAACACGTGAAGGTTGCGTTCCTCACGGGTCCGTTGTTCTTTGCGGCGACGGGACAATTCAACGAGGCGTTTCAAAATTTGAAAGACACACACGCGTTGATCCTCTCGATGCGCGGAGTTTCGCTGATTGACACGGCGGGCATCGAGGCGATCCATCGTCTGCATGAACGTTTGCATCAGCGAGGTGGAACGCTCATGTTCGCGGGAGTCCATGACAATGCCTACAACATGATGAAGCGCGGCGGACTCGTGGATACCATCGGAGAGAAAAACTTCTTCTGGTCGAGCGACCAGGCAATCGTCGCGGCAGAGAAGCGGGGATGTAAATATTGCTCTGGCGGTGGATAGGCAGTGGATCGCGAAAACAGGTTCTTGACGCAGTTGTACTGCGTCAAGGCAGGCAACACGATTTGCTTGGTAAATCGAACTGCCGCCTGAACTTTCGCGAAATACAGATAGTGATTGCGCTGGCAATCCGATATAATCTCATCATGACCCGTCGATTGAGAATCCTCTTTTTTATTTCGGTTCTCCTGTCCTCTTGCGCGAGAGAGGCGTCGGCGACCCCGATTCCGCGCGCCACAAGCCCTGTCTCTACGCCGTCGGTTGCCGTCACCTCCGCCCCGCGCATTCAGCCGAACGACCTCACTTTCATCGAGTTCTTTTCTGGCGCTTGAATGGAATGTCGCGCCATGAAGCCCATCGTGGATGGGATCAAGAATCAGTACAATGGATGTATGAAGGTGGAGCGCGTTAACTTCCATGAGCGGACCGCATGGCGCGACCTGTTGTCTCCTTTCGCCACGCCCGAGTTTGTGCTTCTCGATTCGCAGAATGATATTCTTTATCGCTGGTTTGGTACGGTGGAACCGAAGGAATTTTCCGCCGTGTTAGACCCGCTGTGCAAAGACTGATGGTATACAAGCAATGACCAAAACTCTCAACTGGGGATTACTCTCCACGGCGCGCATCAACCGCGCATTGATCCCGCCGTTGCAAGTTTCGAAGCGGAATCATGTGTTGGCTGTGGCTTCTCGTTCGCCAGAGAGTGCCAACGCCTACGCCAAAGAGAAAAAGATCCCGCGCGCGCATGGCTCGTATGAGGCGTTACTTGCCGACCCCGACATTGACGTGATTTACAACTCGTTGCCGAATCACCTCCATGCCGAATGGACGATTAAAGCGGTGGAGGCAGGCAAGCACGTGCTCTGCGAAAAGCCGCTCGCGTTATCCGTAGAGGAAGTGGACGCCATCAAACATGCCGCGCATACGCATGGACGAATCGTGGCGGAGGCGTTCATGTACCGTCACCATCCGCAGACGTTGAAAGCGCGGGAGATTGTGCGGAGCGGCTCGCTCGGCGCGTTAAAGATGATCCGCGGCTCGTTCAGCTTCGTGCTGACCCGCGAAAACGATGCGCGCTTGACCCCCGAGTGGGGCGGCGGAAGCATTTGGGATGTGGGCTGTTACCCAATCAGTTACGCAAGAATGGTCACAGGCTTGGAGCCGGTCGAAGTATTTGGCTGGCAGGTCGAAGGTCCGACAGGAATCGACGAGACCTTCGTCGGGCAGATGCGTTTCGATGGAGACCTCCACGCGCAGTTTGACTCCAGTTTCGTCATCCCGTTCCACGCATTTATGGAAATTGTCGGCAGTGACGGCGCGTTGAATATTCCGCATCCGTTTAAACCCGGCGTCGATGAAACGATCTATCTCACGCGGAACGACAAGACTGAATCGATCCGCGTGCGCGGCGGCGAATTGTATATCGGCGAGGTGGAGGATATGGCGGACGCGATTCTGCTGGGGCGCGAACCGCGCGTCTCACTGGATGATTCGCGCGCCAATATCCGCGTGATCCGCGCTTTGCTCGAATCGTCCCGCGCGTCGATGCCTGTTCGTTTGTCGCGGGATGATTTCTAAATCGCTTCACAGTCTGGTACACTTGCCGCATTCTTTCCCGGAGGATTTGTATGGATTTGCATCACACCGACGACGCCGTCACCCGCCGCATCAAAGCGATGAACGATCGCGTTGCCATGCTCAAAGAAAACGACTTGTATTTTTACAACCAGCCTGTGGAAGAACTGCTCGATGACTCGAAAGTGCGCGTGCGCGGGCGCGTGATGGGGATGTACGCCTCCTACGGCTACTTGGGCTTGCTCAACCACCCGCGCATTAACGCCGCCGCCAAAGCCGCCGTAGACAAATTCGGCACGGGGACGAACGGCGTGCGCACGCTGGCTGGCACGTTGACGATCCACAATGAACTCGAAGAGACGATCGCAAATTTCAAACACGCCGAATCTGCGATCACGTATTCATCGGGCTATGCAACGAATCTAACTGTCGTCTCGACCATGATGGGACGCGGCGATTATGTCTTCTCCGATAAATTGAATCACGCCTCCATCGTGGACGGCTGTTTGATGTCGGGCGCGGAGTTTCGCCGATTCCGCCACAACGAAATGGATCATCTCGAAGGCTTGCTGAAAAACGCGCCGAGCGACGTTGCCAAACTCGTCATTGCCGATTCGGTCTTCAGCATGGACGGCGACATCATCGACCTGCCTACGATGGTTGACCTGTGCAAAAAATACAACGCCTGGTTGATGATCGATGAGGCGCACTCGATCGGCGTGCTCGGCAAGACCGGGCGCGGCATCGAAGAATATTTCGACCTCTACGAGGGCATCGATATCAAGATGGGCACCTTGAGCAAGACCATCCCCTCGGTGGGCGGATATGTCGCCGCGAGCAAAGAGATCATCACCTATCTGCGTCACGCGAGCCGCGCGTATATTTTCTCCGCCGCCCTGCCGCCCGCGCAAGCCGCCGCCGCGAACGAAGCCTTCAAAGTGATCCTCGATGAACCCTGGCGCATCGAACGCTTGAATCAGAACACCAAACAATTCATCGGCGGGCTCAAAAGCATGGGCTTCGACACCATGCTCACCGAGACGGCAATCGTCCCTGTCTTATGCGGCACGGATGAAGCGGCGTTCGCCATGACGCGCGAAGCGCAACACAACGATGTGTTCGTCCTGCCGGTCGTTTCGCCCGCCGTGCCAGAGGGATTGGCGAGGCTGAGGGCAACCGTCACCGCCGCGCACGACCCGAGCGAGATCGAACGCGCGATGGACGTCATCGGCGAAGCGGGGAAGAAATTGGGGATCATCAAATAACATCGAACCAGACCCGCCAGCATGGCGGGTCTCTGATTATCTTACAGAATACATTTGGACGCAGATAAACGCTGATTTCGCTGATTCAAAAGAAAGAAAATCTGCGTTTTCTGCGTGAATCAGCGTCCCGATTTTGAAAATGCAAGGTGATCTGGGCGGGTCTTTATTTTCGTCGAAAATTTTCGAATCCCTCGTAATCAACGGGAAAGCGCCTCACCACGGAAGACACAGAGTCTTGCGCTGAGTTCATCGAAGCGACACAAATGGCAAAAAAGAACCCCGAGTCCTTGAGTATTTCCTTTGTGACCGTCGTGTCCTTTGTGTTTGAAAAAAAAGACTTCCCGTTAAAAACGGTAGAGTCAAATTTTCATGTTATCTTCATAAAACTACAACAATCTTCTAACAGGCAGAGTGTAAACTCTAATCAACCGAAGGAGATAAAAAATGAAATGGCAATGGAAACTGGGTCGCTTTCTTGGCATTGACGTGTACGTCCATGCCACGTTTCTTCTATTGATCGGCTGGGTGGGATACAGCTACTGGCTCCAGCATGGGACCATCGCCCAGGTGGTGAACGGCATCATCTTCATCCTCGCTCTTTTTCTCTGCGTTGTCTTGCATGAATACGGTCACGCGCTGACCGCCCGCAAATACGGCATCAAAACCCGCGACATCACCCTATATCCCATTGGCGGTGTGGCGCGGTTGGAGCGCATGCCTGATAAACCCATCGAGGAGTTGTGGGTCGCGCTGATGGGACCCGCCGTTAACGTGGTCATCGCTGGGATTCTCTTTGCGCTTCTTGCCGCGACGGGGAAACTGACTCCGCTCACCAGCTTGACCATCGCCTCAGGCTCTTTTCTCATGCGCTTGATGGTGATCAACATCACCCTCGTGCTCTTTAATCTTATCCCTGCCTTCCCCATGGACGGCGGGCGTGTTTTGCGAGCCATCCTCGCCATGCGTATGGACTACGTCCACGCGACGCAGGTTGCCGCGAGCATCGGTCAGGGCATAGCGTTCTTGTTTGGGTTTATCGGCATGTTCAGCAATCCCTTCCTGCTGTTCATCGCTTTCTTCGTCTACATCGGCGCGTCGCAGGAAGCCAGCATGGCGTTGATGAAAAATTCGATCAGCGGAATCCCCGTCACGCGAGCGATGCTGACGGATTTCAAAACCCTTTCGCCGCGCGACACGCTTGCGCAAGTTGTGGGACTCATCCTTGCCGGTTCACAGCATGATTTCCCCGTGGTGGATGCCAACGGAGCAGTGATGGGAATCCTCGAACGCGACGCGTTCATCGCCGCGTTATCGCGCCAGGGACAAAGCGCGCCGGTCGTCGGCGTGATGCGGAAAGATGTCCCCAGTGTGGATTCGCACGACATGGTCGAATCAGCCCTCACTCGTCTGCAAGAAACGGGCGCGAAGACTCTGCCCGTCATGCACGCCGGTCAATTCGTCGGCTTGATCACCGCGGAAAACATCACCGAATTTTTGATGATCCGCTCGGCGTTGAAAGCGGCGGCGTAGAATCCCCTAGATATTTTTCACCTGATACAACAAATTATCCTCCACCTTGTAAAACAACGGCGCGACAAAGATCTTCGGGTAACGCGATCGTAACCGTTGCGCCTCGCTGAGCACGAAATCGATTTCGTTGCCGATCTCGAACATCGGGGTAAAGTTCGTGAAGTGTTGTTCCGCCAGCTCGCGCTCCCAGCCTGCGCGTTCGACCAAACCTTGAATGAACGCCTCCTTGCGCGACATCAAGTTGACCATCCCGCACTGGTTGTGACCGATCAACGCGATGCACGTCACGCCTCCCACCGCGATGGCGTATGAAACTTTGAATTCGCTGTAGCGCAAATTCGCGCCGCCCGCGCGGATGATGTATGCAAAGTTATCAGGGATATGCAAATGCTTGCGGTTATCCATGCACATGCCGATCAGCAATTGCGCTTGTGTGTACGCTTCATACTCCCTGTTGAGATTGTTGTATTCAAGCAATAATCCAACAGGGGTATTTTGGTATTCGGGGAAAATGTCGTCTTTTGTAGAAACAGGGAAGAGGCGATGCATGAAACTAAACTCCTATAAACGTTGCAATAAAACGTAGTGACGACTTCAGTCGTCCTGCGCTGAGACGACTAAAGTCGTCACTACGAAACCTTTACTCATTATAAACAAAAAAGGAGACCGAGCCTCCCAGCCCAGTCTCCAATCTCAATTCTCTAATTCTCTGCTCTTCCTCACCCCGCCAACCCAACCACAAAATTGAAGAATCTCCAATACAAGTTATACAGCGGCTGGGGCCACGAAGTCTTCGGCAGAATAGGCGGGAAAGACGATGAAGCTTCTTCGTCGAAATAGTTATCCGCGCCGTTCGAGTCCCAAATGATATCGAACCCCCTGCCAAGTATCTTCTTTACAAACGGATCGGCGTCGTAGCCGTTGTTCTCGTAGATGTTATCGTGCGCGTACACATGCTCGGGGTTTGGACCCACGTCAATCTCGTTGACGTCGAACCCGATCGTGAGGTTGAACACTGCCAACCCGCCCGATTTATTGCCGCGGATGGTGTTGTTATACACTTCCACCTCGTCTGCGGCGAGGATCAAGATGCCCGTCCCAGAGGGAGCGAGCGCCACGGCGGTTCCGGGTTTGCCGAAGTTCTCGCCGTTGTTATTTTCAACAACGTTATCGTACACTTTTGTGTATAACGAAACCTTGGACGGCAATTGCGGTAGAAGATCAATGAAAATCCCAACGGTGTTGTCGCGCGCCACGTTGTTATACACTTCACCGTTGACCGTGTTCTCCAGCTCAACGCCGATCACATTGCCGTAGGTCAACGTATCGCGGATCACCACATTCTCCGACTTGCCCGCGTAGACCGCCGCGTCGTTCATCAACGTCGCTTCGATACGTTCGATCAGCACATCCGTACAGCGCACGGGGTACACGCCGTACACGCCGGTATTTTCAATATACAGATCATGCAAATACACGCCCGTCGCGCCTTCCACCAGCACGCCGTTCGATGTGTAATTCTTTACGGCGAAGTTATACATCTCGAAATTATTTCCCGATGCGATGACTCCATCCGAGCGCGTGCCTTCGCCGTCAATCACGGGCCACTCGCCCTGATCATTCGGGATGCCCACCAGTTTGACATCGCTCCAATCCAACACCACCGACTCGTGATAAATCCCATACGGGACTTCGATCGTATCGCCCGGACCAGACCGGTCGACGGCTTGTTGAATCGTTTCCTTTGGGCCCACGCGGACGACAGTCGGTTCATGCGCAGGGATGCCTGATTCAGTCACCTCGACATTCAACTGGCTGACAACTTCGCGCGCCAGGTTAGGGTATTGTTCCACCACCGGCAAGCCCGATGGCACAGAGGTTGGAATTTCGGGCATCGCGCTTTCATCGGTTAGCGCGTAGAGGAACGCGACCAAATCTTCGTGTTCCTGCGCGCTCAACTCAATGGGGAGGATGTGACGGTCTACTTCCAAGCCGTATTGACTCCCGCCGCCTTTTTCGTAGAACCAGAGAACGTCATCCAGCGTGGCGAATGCGCCGTTGTGCATGTACGGTCCCGTCAACGCGACGTTGCGCAACGTCGGCGCTTTGAATGCGCCATCCTGTCCGTCGCTGGCAATGGCGGCGCGACCCTCGTCGTGCTGGAACCCTTCGAGGTCGGGCGAACCGGTCACGAAGAAATCATCCGAGCCGAAGGTTGGCGCGGCGTGACATTCAAAGCAACGCGTCGCCGCCGAACGGAAGAGGTTCAAGCCGCGCCGTTGCTGCGATGTCAACGCGTCGAATTGACCCGCGGCGTATTTATCAAAAGGGCTATTGTTTGAAACCAGAGTCCGCTCGAAGGAAGCGATCGCTGTTTGCGCGTTTTCGACGGTGATGGCATTGTTCCCAAATGCCTTGTTGAACAACTCCACATATTCGGGGATTTTCATCAAGCGCGCGACGGTTTCCGCGTCAGAGCCAGCCATTTCATTCTCCGCGTGCAGAGGCACAGACATTTGCGCTTCCAGCGAGTCTGCGCGGCCGTCCCAGAAAAGTTTTGTCGAGTAGCCGGCGTTCCATAGCGTGGGCGTATTGCGCGGTAGGGATGAACCATCGGAACCTTTTGCCGTTTGCAAGCCATCGCTGAAACCGAGGCTGGGGTTATGGCACGTGGCGCACGACATATCTTGATTCTTGGAAAGGATCGGGTCGAAAAATAACAAACGACCGAGTTTCGCTTTTTCAGGCGATGTATCGCCGTTGAGCGCGGGGAATTCGCGTTGCAACCCGCTATACGCGGGAAGCACACTGCTCGCGCCCGCGCCCCACTTCTCTTCGGGAGGCAGTTCGTCGAAGGGCAGGGGGGCAAACGCGGCGTAGAAGATGCCGACGAGGGCAAGCAAGCCCAAAATAAGGAAGATGCGTTTAATCCAGATTTTCATTTCTCCTCCGAGAAGACCTCACAGGTCATTAGGGTCGGTAAATTAATAACTTCCGTATGTTTGTTCGCTCGCAGTTGCACTGCGAGCGGGATGCACGATTTGCCAAGTAAATCGAACTGCATCCCCAACCGGGAATTGAGAAGACCTCGCAGGTCTTTAAGACCTGTGAGGTCTATCATATTATTTCAACGTCATCAAAAACGCGACCACCGCTTCGAGTTCCTCGCTGGTCAATTCTTTTCCAAAATTGGTCGGCATGGTGTCTGTATATTCAGGGACGAGGAAATCTTTCGGAAACAGGATCGACGTTTCGAGATATTCCGTCGCCTCCATCCCAGGGACGCGGGTTCCAGCCCGTGTGGCGACTCCTGCCAGCGGCGGACCGATGATTACCGTATCTGGCACAAGCGCGTGGCATTGCGCGCATCGCAAGTTGAAGACCGATTGACCCAGTTGTTCGAACGCCGTCAGGGTTGGCGCGGGCGTGGCGCTCGAGGAACAGGCAGAGAGCAAGAGGAGGGCGAGCATCGCGCACAGCAGAAAGGATCGCGGATAGGTCATTTATTGGATGGATTCCAGATCGCGGAGGAGAAGTTGTTGGTCTTCGTCTTGTGTCACTTGTTGCGCGAAACTGCGCGCCTGATTGAGATATTCAAGCATGATCACGCGGTTGCCGCTTTGCATTTCGGCGCGGGCGAGGGTTTCGCAGGCATAGCCTTTATAAAATGGATCGAGACTCGCCGCGTGCTTCAACGCCTGTAGACCATACGTCCGCGCGAGGCTGGGTTGTTGAATGATGTTATACACGCGCGAGACTTGCCAATACCCGACTGATAGTGGTTTCGCAGAGACGTCCTCGCGCTGGGACCAATGCCATAGCGATGCGATGGCATTGTGCAACATTGCCAGGTTTTCTTCGTCGGTGCGTTCGCTTTTTTCTATAAGTTCCCAAGTTCTGTTGAAATTTTCGGCTGAGAAATATTTGTGCGCGGCTGAAACGTCGAATGGGATGGTGTCTGCCATGAAGATTCCTATTTTGCCAGCCGAACGAGTTGCGGGCGCGAGTTGGGCACGCGCTTCACCTCGCCGCGCGCTTCGAGATCGAGTTTGACGGTGGTGACGTACCACATCACCGAGCCGTCGAATTTTCCGCGCACTTCTTTTTCCACTGCGCGCGAGAGTTTCATAAAGGTCATTTCTTTGTTGCTGCGAAGTTCGCTCATAATTGCTTTTCGTATCATGTCGTATTTTTCCCTGCTGATGTTCACGCCCTGTTTCTTTTCAGGATGCAGAGTTTTGACCAAATCTTTCATTCCAGCCTCCTCTCGTTGGTGGGGTATTTTACTCCCAACCGCGCAACTTGGCGGGAGTAATTCGGATGGCGACTGAGTATTCGCGGGAGAATTCTTCCGGGGTCGCGCCCAAACCTTGGATCCCCGCCTTGTATTTTTTCATGTACGCGCGGATCTTATGCGCGGGCAACGAACTCGTTTCAACAAGCGCTGTCCCTATGAAAATGATCAGATGCTCTTGCGCTTTTTTATCTGCAGAGTTGAAATGCAATGAAACTTGCGGATTCTTTCGGATGTGTTTCAGTTTATGCGCCAGCGGCTTGCTAAAAATGAGGAACGAATTTTTGTCCCAGATGAACCACACCGGTCTGGGTTGAGGCGCGCCTGTTGAGTCCACCGTCGTCAGCCAGATGAAGTATTCGCTTTTCAAATGTTTCTTGGCGACGCGCCCGAATTTGGTGTTCAAGTTCAGCATGATGATTCTCCTGTCATTTATTTTCAACCCCAAGCCATTGTAGCGCGATATCCATGTCGGATGTAACCCATACATTCGCCCCGCGATTGACGGCGGTATTTTCGCCCATTTTGTTGATCGCCTCCGGTCTTGCAACGGTAACCACCTTTATTTTTGGTCCCCACGCGTTGGCGATTTCGACACCAAAGCGATAGCGGTCAAGGATGCTGGGATTGCCTTCAACATTTCTCAAGTCGAGCAATGCTTTATTTAGATTCTCTTTCTGACAGCGATCAGCTAGATCATGAATGATGGATACCAACAAGTTCAGCGAATAGTTTCCGCTGGCTTCTACAAGCAAATAATCGCCCTTGTTTTGACAGGTATACATGAATGACCTCAAGGTGTTTTTGGTGGTTTCTCTACTATATTGACAATCATCGTGTCAAATATTTTCGTTCCGGAGGGCTACCCTGTTACGCCAAGCCATTCCAAAGCATGAGCAAGATCGGATGTGGATAATAAATTCGCGCCGCGGTTGACGGCGGTATTTTCGGTCATGTGGCTAAGACTTTCAGGTCGCAGGATCAAAGCCGCTTTAATTCGCGCTCCCCACACTTTGGCAACCTCAATTCCGTGGAGATGGCGTTCAAGGATACTTGGGGCGCCCGGCATGTTCCTCATGTCCACTAACACTTTGTTCAAGTTGTGTTCTTTGCAATACGCGGTAACTTCATGGATCGCCGAATTGATCATCTCCAGTGAGTATGGCTCGTTGATCTCAACCAATAAATACTCGCCTTTGTTTTGAAGCGTGGGCATAAGGGATCGATCAACTCTTTAGCCGTTCGGCTACCAACTCCGCCACATCCTTCACTTGGATCTCCCCTCCGTCGGCTTTGGATGCGTCGGTCATCATCGCCATGCAGAATGGACATCCCACCGCGAGCGTGGATGCGCCCGTCGTCTTCGCTTCGGCAAAACGGGTCTGGTTTACTCGCGCTGTGCCGCTTTCCTCCTCCTTCCACATTTGCGCTCCGCCCGCGCCGCAACAAAACGACTTGGCAGAATTGCGCGGCATTTCAATCGTCAACGCGCCAGTGGACTGCAACGCCTCGCGCGGCGCGTCGAAAATTTTGTTGTGCCGTCCCAAATAACACGGGTCATGGAACGTCACTGATAACTGATCACTGCTTACTTCTAAACTGATCTTCCCCGCGCCAACCAACTCATTGATAAATTGCGTGTGATGCGCCACTTCGTAATTTCCGCCAAACGCGGGATATTCATTCTTGATCGTATGTAAACAATGCGGGCAAGTGGCGACGATCCGTTTCGGTTTTACCTCGTTGAGGACTTCCACGTTTTGCGAAGCCATCGCAAAGAAAATATCTTCACGTCCTGCGCGCCGAGCGGGATCGCCCGTGCAGGATTCGTTCCGCCCGAGCACGGCAAAGTTGACTCCCGCCGCGTTCAAAATTTTTGCGAACGCCTGCGCTGTCTTTTGCGCGCGCGCATCCGTTGACGCGGCACAGCCAACCCACCATAAAATATCGGGCTCGGGGTTTTGCTCGATGGTCGGCACATTGAGTCCCTCTGCCCATTTCAGGCGATCAGACTGCGGCACATTCCACGGGTTCGCGTTGCGCTCGATTCCTTTGAACGCGTTCTCGAGTTGCTTCGGGAATTGACTCTCCATCATCGAAAGATTTCGGCGGATGTCGAGGATGTCGCGCATCGGTTCATTGCCGACGGGACAGATGTCCACGCACGCGCCGCAACTTGTGCAAGCCCAGACCGCCTCTTCCGAAATGAGATTCAGCATCGGCACATCGGTGTCGCCAGTTTTCAGGTGATAACGCTTGTTGATCTCCAGCGCGGCGGGCGATAAAATTTTTCCCGTGTTGTATGCGGGACAAACCTCCTGACATCGAAAACATTGGATGCAGGCGTACGCATCCATGATCTGTTCCCAGCCGAGGTCGCTCATCTTTGCCGCGCCAAACTGTTCGATGGACTGGTCGTCGAGGTTGATGTAACTCAACTGCCCGATGGATTTCCGTTCGGGCTTGAGCGCGAAATTTAACGGCGCGACAAATAAATGGATATGTTTTGAATAAGCGAAATATGGCAGGAAGGCAAACACGAATCCCAATGAGATCCAAAACATCAAGCGCTCATTGAACAAAAGTTGCGACTCGGGCAGATTGATCCACAAGCCCGCCAGCGCGGAGGTGATGGGTTGCCATGCGTCGTGAATTTCATGGCGGGCGAGATAGAACGACTCGGCGAACACGCGCGCTAACGTGTGCGTGAAGAATGTGCCGGTCACGATCATGGAATCGATTGTGATGCCCGCGCGCGCTTTGGGGTTGAGTAGGGTGGTGTCGCGTGTGGTGAGCGTTGCAGGTTTGAGAATGTAGCGGCGGATGGACATGCCGATCATGCCGAACATCAGCGCGAACGAGATGAATTCTGCCAAGGAACGATACATGTCGCCGGGGATGCCGGTGTGGTGTAACAGGTTGACGCCCGTGTAGGCGAGGATCAATTCATTGAGGTTGACGAACACATAAACGAAAAACCCCCAGCCGATGAAGGCGTGTAAAAAACTGGGGAGCGGGCGGAACCGAAAGACGGGAGTAAAAAATACATACTTGGCGACCAGTTCCCCCGTCCGTTTTGAAGCGAGCGACCAATCCACTTTACCCTGTCCGCTGGAGAACTGTCGCGCGATCCGCCGGGCGCCGCGATACGTCCACACAACGGAAGCGATCATGAATAAGGCGAAGATAATTTTTTCGACGAGGGTGAGCATGATGACTCCTTAGGGGTGAGGGAGATTTCTAGTTTACCTCAAAACAAAACGCGGAGGCAAACGCCTCCGCGCAGGGTTGAAGTGAAAACGATTCACTCGCTGATGTCGTTGACGTAGTCTACTGCGCCGCTGCACCCGGCGGATAAATTCGATGAAACGTTCTCCCAGGTCATTTCGAGGCTTTTCGCAAACGTGAGATCGAGCGCGTCGCCGAGACACCCGGGACCGGCGTGATAGTTGACCAGCGAGAACTTCCATAAGTCCTCGTAGGTGGAAACCGAACCAGCCGTTTGCGCCGCGTTGACGTTTCTCACCAATTGCCCGGCTTGTTCGCAGTTGGCAAGCAGGGTATGGGCAAACACGCCGATGCTGAAATTGGCGCGGTCGAGGTCGATGCCGAGCGGGCAGTCTTCACACGTTGCATTGACTGCCTGAATAAGGGCGAGGCGCGCGTGTCGCATCTGGTCTTCTTCCAAGCCGAGGTAGCCTTTTTTGCACTCTTCGGAATCCATGACGAGCGGGCAGAACTGGTTGAAGAACGGGGGATTCCACATTAAGGTGGTGTCTGCCCCTTGTTCGGTCAGTTGACCCAAGCCCACGTCATCCTTCGCGCCAATGCCAGGCCAGAACTGGCTTTCTTTGGCAAATAAATTTTTCAGCAGGTTTGCCGGCGCGCCTGTGTCTTTTGCCACATTTAAAATAATTTCATCGAACTGGTTTTGCCATGCGGTGACGGCTCCTCGCGCTTTGTCCATGCCGCAGGAAGATGCGTTGCCGTCTTCCTGTAAGCCGTTGTTTTCACAAGTCACCGCGTCGACCACACCTTTGCGGATCAAGTTCGCGGCGAGATAGTTGTAGGGAATGTCGGTTCCCAGCGTTTCGCTTTGTGTAGGCGTGCTTAGCCATTCCTGCGGACCACCGATGGGCGGCAGTGTCTTCCATGTTTCGACACAACTAGCCACAGGCACGCCCATCCATTGACTGCTTAACACATCCACATACCAAAAAGCCTGGTCGGGGTCGTTGCTCTCCGCTTGGGCAACACGCACAAGCGCGTTGAAGATAGGACTGCTGTCCCCATAGCTGGAGAATGCCCAAAATTGTAACGTTTCGCCGTTCTCGCCGGTAATGGGCAGGCGCAAGCGGCAGTGGGCGTCGCAAACAAACGATTGTCCCGCATACAACCCTTCGATGCGGATGATTTGGTGTTCGGGAAGCGGCTCGATGCCATTCAGGATGAGGATCGGTTCGGCTTCGCAGATGCTTGTCGATGATGTGTAGACGGGGTTGCAGTTTTCCAGCGATACTTGCACCGAAGACGAGGGGAGTTTGGTGGCTACTTCTTTTTGCGCGGGCTGGCTTTCGATCAACACCAGGTAATTCCCTTTGCATAAACTGACATCATGCTCGGTGCAGGGTTTCTGGTTGACCCAATCGTCGTAATCGTCTGGGAGACAATCGGAGTATACGTCCGCGATGGTCGGCAGTCCCTCGTGGTCGGTCTTGAGTTCGCAGATGAATTGATTCGATCCCCAGCGGATCATCCACCAGGTGTATTCGGTATATTCGACGAGGGTGACGGAGAACCGGTCGGGGCCGGGGGGGTCTGCCACGGGCGAAGCAGACTCACTGGGGCTGGATGCGAACCCGCTTCCCACAAGGATGATAAGCAGGCTCCAGCGTAGGAACCTGAATCGCCACCCGGTCCGAATCCCATTGTTCTGTCTCATAAATGAAAAGAGTCCGCCATCATTATAGCGGACTCCGTACTGATTGCCCTATTTCTTTTTGCTTCTTTTGGTTACAGACTTGGCTGGTTTTTCGACGGGTTTCTCCAACTCGGCGAGCATGTCCATATCCTGTTTGAGGTTGCGCTGGCGGAGGAACAGGCTTGCCACGTAGATTGCGAGGATGATGAATGTGGTGGCGTACCCGGCGATCATGTAGCCGGAGGTGTCGGGGGTGATTTCCTGGAAGAACATGTTTGACTCCTTGATTGAGGGGAATGGGATCGTTGCCGCGCGCGCTAATACGAGGCTTTCATTTTCATCTCTTCGACCTCGTTCTGGAATTCTCCCAGGCGGATGCGGTTCCAGAACAAGTCGAGGAAGATGACGGTGAAGGCAAATAGGGCGAAGAAGAACGCTGTGAGCATATCGCCCGACATGCTAAAGTTGCCTTCCGCTTCCGCGTTGGCGCCGGCGATGACCACCGGGTGAATGGTGCGGAACAGGCGGATGGCGAAGAAGGTGATCGGGGCGCTCAACCCGCCGATGAGGGCGTAGACTGCGCCGAAGCGCGCGCGTTTGTCGGGGTCGTCGATGCCTTGGCGGAGCATGAAGTAGGCAATGTAGATCAACTCGGCGATGGCGGCAGTGGTGAGGCGCGGGTCCCACGTCCACCAGGTGTTCCACGCGGGGCGCGCCCAGATGGAGCCGAGGATGATGGTGATGAGGAAGAACACCACGCTCACTTCGACGGCGGCGACTTGGATGCGATCCCACTTGAGGTTCTTGGTGACGAGGTAGATCACGCTTAGAACGGCGGTGAACACGAAGCCGATGAGCGCGACCCACGCCGTGCCGACATGGAAGTAAAAGACGCGTTGCACCTCGCCCATGACTTTCTCGGTCGGCGCAACAACAATGGCGAGATACGCCGCGGCAAACAGCAGGATGATCGAGACAAGGTCAAGAATTTTGAGGGTGACAGGTTTGTGGCGCATAGGTGTTCCTTTTTCTTGGAGACAAGGGATGGGAGATTCCACTTTCTATTCTCTATTCTCTATTCTCTAGTTTTATTCTTCCACGATCGAGTCGAATAACATAAATGAGGCGGCGATGAAAATGACATCGTAGGTAATCAGAAGATTGATCGAGAACGAAACATCGGCAATGGTCGAGTTGTCTAATAACCCGCCGCTGGCTCTGACCGCCGCAAGCAGGACCGCGAACACCACCGGGAACAGCAGGATGGGGAGCAGGATATCGCGCGTGCGCGTTTGCACCGACATGGCGGCGAGCAACGTGCCGATGGAGGTGTACCCAACCGAGCCAAGCAGGATAACGAGCAATAATCCCGGCTGGAATAAGTTGGTGTTATACAACACGCTGTACACCGGCAGGACGATCGCTTCGACGATGAGCATAAAGGCGAGGTTGCTGAAAAATTTGCCGAAGTAAATGACCGAGCGATCGACCGGCGCGAGCAGGAGACCATCGAGACAGCCGCGATCCTTTTCAATCGCCATCGAGCGGTTCAAGCCGAGGGTGCCGGCAAAGGCGAAGGTTGCCCAGAGCACGCCCGCCGTCACGGATTGACGGGTCTTTACGTCCAACTCAAGCGCAAAGTTGAAGATCAGGATCACCAGCAGGGAAAACACGAGCATTGATGAGATCAGTTCCCACGAGCGGAATTCGGCGCGCAAATCCTTCCACACGATCGCGCCGATAGCCTTGAAAAAACTACTTTGCGACTGCTTGCTACTCGCTGATAACTGCTCGCTCCTTTTCATCTCACCCTGCCAATGCCTGTTTGTAAAATTCGAGCAGGTTGGTTTTCTTCACCTGCCTGCGTGTTGCGGAGGCGGCGATCACCCCGCGCGAGAGAATGTCGAAGCGGGTAGCCAGTTCCTCCGCGCGAGCCAGATCGTGCGAGGTCATCACTACGGTGCGTCCCCGCGCGGCGACAGTTTTCAAAACATCATCTAACATGGTGGATGCGTCCTGATCCAACCCGGTGTATGGCTCGTCAAATAACATGATCTCCGGGTCGTGTAGGACCGCGCGCCCGATGGCGAGACGTTGTTGCATTCCGCGCGAATAGGCGCGCACGAGGTCGCGGCGGCGGTTTGCGAGCCCGACCATCTCCAAGACCTCGGTAATGCGGAGTTGGTCATTCGTAATTCCGTACATACGGGCGTAAAAGCGGAGATTTTCCTCCGCAGTGAGATCGCCATATAAAAGCGGAAGATGCGACACCACCCCCAGCCTCGCGCGGACTTGAGCGGCTTCGTTGGGAAGTTTGAAGCCGGCGATGTTCACCTCTCCCAGCGATGGGCGCGAAAGCGAGGCGAGGATTCTCAAAAAAGTGGTCTTGCCCGCGCCGTTAGGACCGAGTAACGCGACAAATTCGCCCGGCTTAACTTCAAAATCCATGCCGCGCAGGACGGTCTTTAACCCAAATCGTTTAACGAGTTTTTTGACGGTGATCATAACAATAATGCCATTAGCCGACTTGATGATAGAAAATGAGCCATACGACGATTCTCTATCAGACGTTATCGGAAATAATTTTTGGGCGCGGGGGGGCGCGGAAAGCGCGATTTTTTCTTCTTTATCAGCGTTCATCGGCGTTTATCCGCGTCCTACAAAAGAACTTGAGCTTATTACAGATAAAGTCTATTCTCTATTCTCTACTCTCTATCCTCAGTATTTCTTTCAATTCTGCGCGCCGCTTCTGATACGCCTGCTCGCCGATCTTTTTCTTGCCGCGCAGGTCATCGAGCGCGATGATCGCGTCCATCACCTCTTCGGCAGACTCGAACTCGCCCGCGTCTTCTTCCTCGGTGGCTTGCGCTTTGCGAGCATCTTGTCGATACATCCAGAAGCCAGCAACCAGCAATGCGGCTCCCAGCACGCCCGCCCCGATCAGCATGGCGGTGTTATTCGATGTCGCCGCGGGCGCGTCCGATGGTTCGCCGGTCAACGTGAAGGCAAGCGACCCGCCCGCCGCGATGGAGTCTGATTCGTAAATTTGATAGGTGAAGTTTTGGATCGTTTGAATACCCAAATCGGTTAACTGCGCCTGTTCCACTTTTGTGCCCACGGGGACGAATACATTCACCGACGCAATCGGCAGGTCGAACGGCATCGAGAAATTTATTTCATCCGTTTTTGCCAGCGAGGAGAATGCCACCAGCCCGTACGATGCGTCGCTAGGCGGGATGGCAAACCCATTGGCAGTGGAAAGGAATGTGGCGCTGTCTTGCGTTGGCTCGAAACCAAAACCAGACGAACCTTTGGGGAATTTGATGAACGGGATCTGTCCCGTTTCATCTTGCGGCACGACGATCATTTCATCGGTCGGGTTGCGGAATGAGTACAGCGTGTACACGGCGATCGAATCGGCGGCGTATTCGAAGATGACCTGCGCGTCGTCCATTACCAAGCCCGAAGGATCCTCGGTGAGGGCGTAGATCGTCAACGAGGGAATGCTGACAAGTTGCGCGCCTTCCTCAACAATACGAAATTCGGACTGTAATTTCACGCCTGCGTAGGTGAGTTCCGCGAGAAAGATTCTGCCGGCGGGGATTTCGACATTTTCAAAGGAATACGCGCCGTCTGGTTCAACAACGCCTTCGAGTGAAAAAGTTTCAACGGGACCCGCGTTTGGATCGTTCGCGTCGTGATCATATGCGCGTAAGGTGACGACCAAACCAGACGGCAGATCTGCCCCGGTTTGATTGTCGATGACTCCGCTGACGATCCCGAAGCCGGGTTGCAGGGTGACTGTCGCTTCACCCGCCGTGGATGCTTGACTCGTCGCCAGCGGCGTTATCTCAGGGGCGACAGAGGTAGAGGCGGCTGAAGCCGGCGTCCCCTGGGTGTGAACGAGAGGTTGAGGCGTCGCAATCGGCGCGGTATCGAAGGAGAGAGTCCGCAAGTATGCGGCCACCGCCCAGAGTTCATCTTCACTTAAAGTTGAGCCGAAGGCCGGCAGTCCATCGCCGCCCTGGCTGGCGAGGCGGGCGAGTTCCACTTCGGTGAATGACGACATCTTTTGCTGGTCTTTGAAAAGGTCCAGCGAACAGCCGGCGCAATTTGCTTCAAAAAGTTTTTTGCCCGCTTCGATCTCTTCCGCTTTGGTGTGCAGTGTCATCACGTACGCGACCGCGTCCCAGCGTTCCTGATCGGTGAGGCTGTTGAAGGGCGGCATGAAGCGCTCGATGTTCCCGCGTGTGACTACGGCGTAATACTGCGCGGGCGATGCGGGGCGGGCGATCTCTGCCAACCCAAACGCGCGGACGGTGACGCCAAGTTGAATGCCCTGCTCGCCGTCTCCGAGACCGGTGTCGCCATGGCAGGGAGCGCATTTTTCAACGTAGATCAGTTTGCCGTTTTCCACGCTCGGGGGTTGCGCTGGATACAACGCCAGCGTGGGCATCGGCGTCGGCGCCACGTACCCAGGCGGCGGTGTGATATCTTCCGCCAGCGTCATGTTGCAGGCGGTGAGTAGGATGGCGAGCATTGCAATAAAAGTGATGCGAAACTTCATTCGTGTTTTGCCTTATCAGAGTATCTCGTATCTCGTATCTCATATCCCGTACTTCGCATTCAGCGAATCGCAAATCAATTCAACGCTTTCCCGCATGACGCGCAAAACTTGTCGCTTGACAGGACCGGCTTGCCGCATTTGGGGCAGAAGCCCTCATAATTTTTTTTGCGCGACGCCCGGCGTTGCGAGATCAAATACTCAAGTTCGGAATCGGTCAGTTCCTTTTTGGCTGAGGCTTTCTTTGCGCTGTTGCGCCGCAGGTCGGTTTCGTCGATCGTCAACGCGTCCATCTGGCGCAAAATATCCGCGCCTGTTTGCAGGAGGTTCGTCCGCTGGATGGGGTAATCCTCCTCGGGAATCTTGCCGAGTTTGTAGTCGAAATCCAGTTCCTGCAAAGAACTCAACACGCGCTCGCGCTTCGCCAGCAATGCGGAAAGTTCGCGCTCTTCCGCCGTCACACGCCGGCCATAGCCGCGCGCGAACGGCGCGTATAGATACATTCCAACGAAAAACAACACTGCCAGTGTCAGGAAAATTGCCGCAATATCCATTCGCCCTCTACTTTAACAAAAGATCGATCTGCTCCCGAATTTGATCCACGCCGGAAAAGGGACCGATCTGCACATAGCGCAACACGCCTTCCCGGTCCACGAAATACGTCTCTGGCACGCCTTTGATTCGGAAGTATTGAGAGATTCTTGTCGCCAGGTCCGCGCCGTTTGCGTATGTGATGCCGAATTTTTTCAGGTACACGCGCGCGTCCGCTTCGGTGTCCACATAATCGACGCCGAGGAACACCACCTCACCGGTCGGCGCGTATTCCGTCCACGCTTGTTGCAGGTCGGCGGCTTCCTGCTCGCACGGTTTACACCACGACGCCCAAAAGTTCAACACCACAACCTTGCCGCGCAGGTCGCTGAATTTGATCTCTGTTTTGCCGTCCAACTCGTAGCCGCTGTAGAACGTGAGCGAAAAATCGTCGATCACTTCGCCGGGTTGCACGGTGCCTTGCTGTCGGCGGCTGAGTCCCAATGCCACCAGCGCCAGCAAGCCAGCCAAAAATACCCAGATCACGATCTGAACCCACAGCGGAACTGCCCGGCGGGGAGGGGTTGTCTCAATCATCTATTTTCTCTTCTTCAATTCGTCTTCGAGTTTATTGAAATATTCATCTTGATGGACTTGCTTCGCCTCGCCCGCAGGGACGGTTGATTCGGCCGCCTTCGGCTTTTTCCACATTTGCAACGCCCGCAGGAGGAGCGCCGCCCCCAACAGGATCGCTGTCACCGGAATCAGATACGACGCAATTTTGTTCGGCGGATCGCCCGAAGCGCGCGCGCCATAGGTGTCGATGAAATACTGGATGATCTCGTCTTCTGTCTTGCCCTCGATCAGCATTTGGCGGATCTGTTCCCGCCACTGACGGCACGCCTCGGTGGGGCACACATCCAGCGGCGTGTTCTCGCACACCGGGCAGAACAACTTCTTGGCGATCTTGTTCACATCGTCATCGGTGGGCGTGGTTCCTTGGGCGGAGGCAACAGAGAGAGATGCAAATAGCATCATGGCAAGCATGGAAATCAATATTGCGTACTGCGTATTGCGTAATGGTCGCTTGAACATATGTATCTGACGAAGCGCTTTCTTGATCCTCAGTCTCCAATCTCCAGTCTCAACTTTCTAATTCTCCACTTTCCACTTCCTAATCACCAATCACAACTCCCGCCTCACGCGCACTCTTCTCAACCTTCGCCGCCACTCGCTCCGGGTCCTTGTCGGGCCACGCCGCGATGATGATGCCGATGAGGAAGAGCAGGCTGCCCATCCACAGCCAGTTGACCAGCGGGTTGACGTAGATCTTGAACGTCGCGCCGGTGGCGGTGGCAGGCTCCCAGTTGACGAGCAGAATGTACAGGTCATCCTTCATGGTGGCGCGTTGACCGGGAATCGTCATGGATTGTTGCGAGTCCCAATAGTAGTCGATGCGCGGATGAAGATCGCCGAGATACTCTTGACCGCGATAAATGCTAAGCACCGCGCGCGTCACTTCGCGCCCATCGGGACCGGTGAAGCGGGCAATGTCTTTGTATACCACATCGTAACCGCCGATGCTTTTTTGCTGACCGACCTCGAGCGTCCCCTGCGTTTCCATTTGGAAGAGTTCGATGCCGAGGATACCGATCGCCATTAACATCATGCTGATGTGGACGATGTATCCGCCATAGCGGCGTCGGTCGCGGGCGGTGAGGTTCCAGAAGGCGGTGAAAATATTTTCACTGTGGATCTTCATCCTTGCCCTCGAGCCGCGCCAATATTCATACAACGTGATCAGGATGACGAACGCCACGAGGAAGAAGCCGATCAACGCATACGGATTTTTGGTGTAGGTTGCGAAGATCACAGCCGTGACGAGAACCGCCGCCGCCGTCGGGAGCCACATTGCCCGCCCGAGAGTTTTCACCGTGGAATGCCCCCACGCGGAGAGCGGCGCGATGCCCATCAGGAACATCAGCCCCGCGAATAGAGGTCCGTTTGCGCGCTCGTAAAACGCGGGCCCAACCGTCACTTTTGCGCCGGTAAACAGTTCGGAGGTGAGCGGGTAGATGACGCCCCAGAAACACACGACCAGAATGCTCATGAATAGCAGGTTGTTGAACAGGAACAACGCCTCACGTGAAAGCAGGGAGTTCATCTCGGTTTCCGATTTCAACTCGCCCCAGCGATAGATCACGAGAGCAACCGATACGATCAACGTCATGGCAATGTAGGCGAAGAACAAGGGTCCGATGGCGCTCTGCGCAAAAGCATGTACCGACGACAACACGCCCGAACGCGTGAGGAATGTGCCGAAGATAACGAGATCGTACGTGAGGATGATCAACAGCATATTCCAGTGTTTCAACATGCCGCGTTTTTCTTGAATCATCACCGAGTGCAGGAAGGCGGTGCCGGTCAACCAGGGCATGAACGCGGCGATCTCCACCGGGTCCCAACCCCAGTAACCGCCCCAGCCGAGCACATCATACGCCCAGCGTCCGCCGAGCACCAGGCCGAAGGTGAGGAAAAGCCACGCCCACAGACTCCAGCGGCGGGTGAGGCGGATCCAGCGGTCGTCGGTGCGTCCCGTGATCAACGCCGCGATGGCGAACGCAAACGGAATGACGTAGGAAACGAATCCGAGGTAGAGCAGAGGCGGGTGGATGATCATGCCGGGATGTCGAAGAAGCGGGTTGAGTCCCCGCCCGTCTTCCGGCGTGAACGGGATGCTGTTCGCCGGCTGGAAGAAATGCGCCGAGACTCCCGTTTCGGTTTGGTAAAACACCCGGAACGGATTCTCAAAGAAGACGGTCATGCCCAAAAAGAAGGCGAGCGTGACGCAGGAAACGAAGATAACCCAGGGGAGAAATTCGCGGTCGCGGTCCCATTTGCGCAGGGTGACCAGCGAGGCAAACGCCGACATGAGCCACGACCAGAATAGCAACGAGCCGGCCTGCCCGCCCCACCAAGCCGTAACCTTGAGGTAGGTAGGCATCGAGCGGCTCGTCACTTCGTACACGAACTGCACTTCGTAATGGTCGTTGACGAGCAGGTAAATTAATAGAAGCGATGTGACGGTAAGCAGGGGGAAGGTAAGTAACATTGCCCGCCGCGCGCTTTCCGCCATCGATGCGGCGCGTTGCGGGTCTTCCAGTTTGTCGAGCTCATCCGCAAACCGTTTGAGGCGCGGCGAGGGAATACTGCGGAGCATACGGGCTAACCCCTTGGGGTTTGAAGCCGCCGCGGTAACCGCGCTGTAGACAGTGACAAAAAATGTGACGAGCAGGATTCCAAGCCCAAGATTGGCGATCATTAAATCTCCTCGATACAAACCTCACAGGTCGTTCGCGCCTGTGAGGTTTTCCTTATCTATCCAGCCTGCTCTGGCACGGCTTCTTCGTAGCGGGTGGGGCATTTGAGCAGAAGTTCCTCGGCATGGAAGACTCCCTCCGCGTCTACATACCCGGTGACGATTGCCTGCGCTTCGTTGCGGAGCAGGTCGGGCTTGACGCCCACGTACACCACCGTCATGCGCGAACGCGAGGGATCGATGGTTGCCTGGTGCAGCGCCTCGGCAAGCCCGCCCTCATCTTTTAGTGTGGCATCTTCCGCCGGAACGTGCGCCACCTCGAAGGTGAGGGTCAGCGTGGAAGGGTCATATTGGATCGTGTCGCCGATCACCGCGCCGGAAACGCGCAGGTTCTTGTCGACGATGGCGGGTCCCTCCGCTTTGAGTTCGTCCACCGTCATGAAGTATTGCGAAGCGTCTTTGGTGGCGTTGGCGATCAGAAACACCACCGCGCCAAGGATCAGCAGTCCACCGATGACAAATTTATTGAGTTTCATGTTCATGCTCCATGGAGAATAGTATGATTTGAATTCCTATTGCTTGTGTCCGATTTCATTGTACATGGAGACATTAACCTCCACTGAGAAAGAGGCTGACGAAAGTCATGCGTTTTTTCTGAGTTAAGGAGGTGATGTTACGCGCTCTCTCGCCGGAGCGGATAAAAACCAAATCCGATTCACGAGACCCTTCGGGCCGTTCTGCGTCAGGTGAGATAAGGAGGAACTCTTCCGGCTGAATCCATCCGCGCGATACGTGCGTTAATCGTCGCCTTCGTCTTTTACAACGCCGAAGACCTTGTCGATTTTTTCCATCACCTTGGGGTTCAGTTTGGCAACCACCTTTTCGGCGCCGAGATTTTCGCGCAACTGTTCCACGCGGCTCGCTCCCAAAATGACCGTGCTCACGTTTGGATTCTTGAGACACCATGCGATCGAGAGTTGCGAGAGACTGCATCCCAGGCTCTTTGCGATCGGTTGCAGCGCGCGGACTTGGGCGAGCCTTTCTTTATTTTTCACATCCTTGTGAAGCCATTGATAGCCTTTGAGATTGGCGCGGCTGTCTTTCGGGATGCCTTTCAAATATTTGCCCGTCAGCATCCCCGAAGCCAGCGGACTCCAGATCGTCGTGCCATAGCCGTAATCCTGAAACACGCGCGCATATTCCTTTTCGAAGCGGTTGCGCGCGAACAAGTTGTATTCGGGTTGTTCGGTGATCGGCTTGTGCAGGTGATGCTTCTCCGCGATATTGATCGCCGCGACGATCTCGTCCGGTCTCCATTCCGATGTGCCCCAATACATCGCTTTCCCCCACTCGATGATGTTGTGCATCGCCCACACCGTTTCCTCGATGGGCGTGGTCTTGTCGGCGCGGTGACAATAGATCACATCCACATACTCCTGTTGCAAACGCGAAAGCGAGCCGTTGATGCCCTCGATCAACCGTTTGCGGTTCAACGTGTTCCGCTCGTTCACATTGTTGTGGATGCCCCAAAAGAACTTGGTCGTTACAAGATAACTGCCGCGCCGCCAATTCAAGCGTTTTAACGCCGCGCCCATCACCTCTTCCGATTTGCCGTGCGCATACGTTTCCGCGTTGTCGAAAAAGTTCACGCCCGCGTCGTACGCCGCCGCCATCAACTCGACCGCCGCGTCCACATCCACTTGATTTTTGAACGTGACCCACGACCCAAGCGATAGTTCACTCACGCGAATCCCCGTGCGACCCAAATGACGATAGTTCATTGTTATCTCCTCTGGAACATCCCGCCGTTCAACTGCGGGATGAACAAATATCCGTCTATTATAATCTCCTCATGCAAAGAACCATCCCCTCGATCGTGCTCAGGGCGGCGCTTTCTTCTTTCCTTTTATTGACTGCCTGCGCGCCTCAACCAATGGATTCGACTCCCCAGCCGATGCCTCTCACTCCATTTTTGACTTCCACCTCGATTCCGCTTCAAACGCCAGTGGGGCTGGTCCCGCTCACCACGCCGCTTCCCAGCCCGACGCCTTTCACGTACACCGTTCAAACAGGCGATACGTTGGGCGCGATTGCCGAAAAATTCAACCTGTCGTTGGATGATTTGCAAGCGGCGAATCCAGAGATCGACGCAAATTCCATGTCGGTGGGACTCGTGATCAAAATACCGAGCAACCCCGAAAACCCATCCGGAGACTCCACGCCCACGCCCGCGCCGTTCATCGTTTCGCAGATCGAATGTTACCCGACCGTCGATAAAGGAATGTGGTGTTTTGTGCTCGCCCGTAATGATTCGAATGACATGCTGGAAAATCTCAGCGCGCAAGTGACGCTGGTCGATTCAAAGAATGCGGTCGTTGCCTCTCAAACCGCCTGGCTCGTATTGAACATTTTGCCGCCGAACGCATCCGCGCCGATGGCGGTGTTCTTTCCTCCCGATGTTCCGTTCGACGCGCAACCTCAAACGCAAGTGTTGACCGCGATCCGTTTGCAGGCAGGCGATGCGCGTTATCTGCCAGCCACGGTCAACAATGCGTTGGCGCAGGTGAGCGCGGAAGGGCATAGCGCGCAGGTGAGTGGCATGGTCTTGTCGCAGAGTCAGGCGGCTACGGCGAATCAGGTGTGGGTGGCGGCGGTGGCGTACGATGACGCGGGACGCGTGGTTGGCGTCCGCCGTTGGGAATCGGTTACGAGCCTTCCGCCCGGCGGGAGTCTGTCATTTAATTTTTTCGTATCGAGCGTGGGAGGGCGAATCGCGCGGGTTGAGTTTGTGGTGGAGGCGCGTCCTTAAATTTTTTATCGCCAAGAACGCGAAGCCCGCAAAGAAAAACAATTAAACTTCGCGTTCTTTGCGGGCTTCGCGGTGAATTCTTTTATTTCCCATCCAACCACATATATCGTTCGATGGGAATGTCGATGGGGGTGTAGACGTAGCCCTTTACGTAGGGCTTGACCAATTGATACGAAAGATAATGCGCGGTGAATAGCGCGGCGGCATCGTCCACGATGATCTGCTCGGCTTGCTGATAGAGGGCGATGCGGGTTGCCACATCGCGTTCGGTGCGCGCTTGCTCGAGGAGGGCATCCAGTTGCGGGTTGGAATATCCGCCGCCGTTTTGTTGCGAGCCGGTGTGGAAGAGCACATCGGCAAAGTTTTCAGGGTCGGGGTAATCGGCGCACCATCCGCCGCTGAAGAGTTGACCGTGATTGCCGGCATAGATCTGCTCGGTGAAGAAGTTCGGTTCGAGGTTCTCAATGGTGATCGTGACGCCGAGGTTTTGTTCCCACATTTCAGCCAATGCGGCAACATCGGAATTGATATACGTGCCGGTGCCGCCATCCGTGTAGACGATGGGAGGCAAGCCGTCGGGTCCGCCATATTTCGATTCAGCCAGCAGTTGACGCGCGCGTTCGGGATCGTAGGGCAAGGCTTTGAGCGAAAGGCTGTACCCCGGCAGGGCGGGCGGGTAGAGTCCTTTTGCCGGCAGGGCGCGTTGATTCATGACCACGTCGATGAATTTTTGGCGGTCGAACGCCATGGTGAACGCCTGCCGGACTTTGGGATCGTCGAACGGCGGGCGGGTGGAATCGAAGTTCACGTAGCCGGTGCAAAGCGAAACGCCGGTCAACAGTTCGTTGTGAAGCGGTTCGGATGGGTCGGTGAACCGTTCGATGGAATACACGCCGGCGATATCCACTTCGCCGGTTTCATACAAGCGCTGATCGTCGCCGGAGTAGAGTTGAATAACCACGTAGGGGATGCTGGGCGCGCCGAGGTAAAAATCCCGGTTGGCTTCATAAACCATGATCTCGAACCTGCGCCATTCGGCGAGGCGATAGGGTCCCGTCCCGTTTGGGGCGCGATACCATTCCTCGCCGCTTTCCACATTTTCCTTGTCTAACACAAAGGCGGTGGCGTAGGTGAGTTTCAAGAGGAAGTACGGCTTGGGCGCGTCGATGGTCACTTGCAGGGTGTGGTCGTCGAGTGCGACCAACCCGGAAATGGATTCTGCCTGCCCCGCATTCATCTCGCGCACGCCGACGATATCGCCCAGATACGTGAGCGCCGTGTCGGACGCGACCGCCGGGCTGGCGGCGCGTTGCCACGAGTAGATCACGTCCTGCGCGGTGACGGCGCGCCCATTGTGGAATTTGGCGTTCTGCCGCAAGTGGAAGGTGTAGACCGTGCCATCAGCGCTGATATCCCATGATTCGGCGAGGTCGGGCGTGAGATTCAGATTTGGGTCGAACGAGACCAACCCACTGAAGACGAGTTTATCGCCGGACGTGTGCGTGGTAGCCGGGTCGTAACTACGCGGGTTGGTTGATTCGCCTCCCGCCAACACCAACGCCTGGTCGAGTGGGATATCCACTTGCAACGCCGACGCGCGGCGCGGGGAAGCGACAGTGATCGTCGATAAGATTACGATCGCGAACAAGGCGGAAGCCAACTTCCGCAGTTTGAGTTTAGCCATGGTTGCCTTCTTGTTGTTGGTTCCCTCTGCGAGCGATTAATCCAAGCACAACTACGCCGATCAAGAGGAGAAATACGCAACACATACCGAGCAGGGATAATGTCAGCCAGAGCGGAGGTCCGCTTGGCTGGGGCGCTTCTGTTGTCGGTTGCTGTGTGCCGAACGAGGAGGTGGGAATGGCGGTCGGCGTGGTGATTTGTGAAAATTGGAAGCCCGAAACGGGAACGATGGTTGGCACGAACGTAGCCGTGGGTTGCGCGGTCGGTTGCGCGGAGACCGCGCGCGGCTTGGCGCCAATGCCTGCGCGCCATTCATCCTCCAAGCCTTCCACGTTGAAGCCGTATGTGTTGGTCAAGGCTTCGTCGATGGTCACGCCATCGCGCAGGGAGGTGAGGAGCGCGGTCATCTTTTCCTGCCCGTAGGTTTCGACAAGAAATTTCACCACGCTGAAGGATTGACTATATGAAAGATACGCCTTGTCTGATACTTCGGAGAATCCCGCGCTCAACGAACGGATGCTGAGCAGGGTGTCGTTTTGAATCGCTTCATCCAACTGCTGTTGCGAGGCGGGGTCGAGTTCGCCCTCGCTGTATACCGCCAATCCTTCGTTTAACCATGTGGGCACGTCGCCGAGGCACGAAAATGTGAGGTGACCCACCAACACGTGCGTCAATTCGTGAACGATGGAATTGCGCCCCCAGTCCAGGTCGGTTTGCGAGATGCCGAGAATCACTATGTCTTGATCGGGGAATGCCTGCCCGCCCGTCCACGAAGGTTCGTAGAGAATCGCGTCTTTGAGGTCGTTGGTGTTGCCATATATGTAAATATCGATCGGCGATTCGGCGGTGAGACCGGATTCGGTCTCGTTGAATTTTAAGCCGTTCTGCGCGGCGTTCATCAGGTCGCGCGCGAAGGCTTCATCGCCTTGATACCAGTGAAAATTGATCAGCCCTTCGTCGAGCGTTTTCCAATTGTGGTTGTCGTCGAGCCAGGTGGCGGTCTTCGTTTCGCTGACAGTCTCCACACCGTTGATGTCGGTCACGCGCCAGCGCCACCAGAGTTTTGCGCCGGGCGGTAATGATCCGCTTTGGCGCATTTCCCAAACCCACTCCGCGTTCACGCGCGCGCCGGGGGTGAATTGAGGGAAGGCTTTGGCGACCACATCTCCGCAGGTTTGTTGTTCATTGCCATACTCCAGCACGATGGAGCGGATCTCCGCGTTGGCGGTGATCGTGGCGCTGAAGGTGGCTGAGATGGGGAAGTCGAACGTGACGCGGTCATTCGTCACATCGGCTGGGGAGGCGGCGAACGCCGAAGTTGGGAGAAGCAGGCTGACCGTGGCGAGAAGAAGCGAGAGTATTTTTATCCGCATGGTTACCTCAAAGGTTTAAACTTGCGCGAGTGTAACATGTAAAGGGTATATCGTCCCAGTCTGTTAGTCCGCCATTGGTTTGAATACCCGTCCGGAGATCGGCGAGAAGGGCTGAGACAAGGCGCCGAGAGGCAAATTTCTTGACACAATAACTTTGCGCCTGTAAAATCCGTCTGCTCTGCCGGGCAGATGCCCGGAAAAAACTTTGTTCGGGAGGAATCACCCCCTATGTACGCTATGCAAGGACTTACTTCGCTGGAGGAAATTGCCATTTGGGCTGTGTTTGGCGTTGCCATTCTCGGCTTGCTGTATGCGATTTTTCTTCGATCCCAGATCCTGCGTGAAGATAAAGGCACGGAGAAGATGCAGGAAGTCTGGAACGCGATCAAGGATGGAGCGGACGCCTATTTGAAAAGGCAGTTGCGCTCCATTTTGCCGTTAATCGGCGTTTTGACGATCGCGCTCTTTTTCTCCGTGTATATTGTTCCGCCCTCCCCCGAAGCGCTCGAACGCTTTGAAGGCGTGCCGGCAGAAACGGTCCGCTTGTGGATCGGTCTGGCGCGCGCGTTCGCCTTTGTGATGGGCGCGGGCTTCTCGCTGGCGGTCGGGCAGATCGGCATGCGCATGGCGGTGGAAGGCAATGTGCGCGTGGCTTCCGCGTCGAAACGCTCGTTCGGCGACTCGCTCCGTATTGCGTATCGCGCCGGCACGATCACCGGTATGCTCACCGATGGGCTGGGTCTGTTGGGCGGCACGTTGATCTTCATCGTTCTCGGCATCGCCGCGCCGGACGCGTTGCTCGGTTTCGGTTTTGGCGGCACACTGCTCGCGTTGTTCATGCGCGTGGGCGGCGGCATCTTCACCAAAGCGGCTGACGTGGGCGCGGACCTGGTCGGCAAGGTCGAGGCAGGCATCCCGGAGGATGACCCGAGGAATCCCGCAGTGGTGGCTGACCTCGTGGGCGACAACGTCGGCGATTGCGCCGGCATGGCGGCGGATATCTTCGAATCCTACGAAGTGACGATCGTCTCCGGTTTGATTCTTGGTCTCGCCCTTTGGCACACGACCGGGCGCCTCGAGTGGATCATCTTCCCATTGATGGTGCGCGGTATCGGCGTGCTTTCCTCGATCATCGGCACGTACTTTGTGCGCGCCGGCGCCACCGGGAAAGCCCACGACGCAATGAAGGCGATCTTCAGCGGCTTCTTGACCTCCGCTGTGATCTCTGCTGTTCTGTTCTTCGTTGCCGGCTTCTTATATATGAAAGACACAATGGCTGAGTTTGGCGGTTGGTGGAGAATGCCGGCGGCTGTGGGCGTTGGTGTGTTGCTCGCGATCGTTATTGACCGCCTGACTGAATATTTCACCGGCACGCATGCCCAGCCTGTGAACGATATCAAGAAATCTGCCGACACAGGTCCCGCCACGTTGATCTTGAACGGCGTTTCGGTCGGTTTTGAATCGTCCGTGTGGTCGGTGTTGGTCATTGCGTTGACCATCGTCGCCTCGATCTTTATTTTCGGCACGATCCCCGATGTGACTGCCGCGGAACGCGCGACGTTCATTTTGTACGGCGTGGCGATGACCGGCATCGGCATGTTGACCCTGACCGGTAACAACGTGGCGATGGATTCATTCGGTCCCATTTCAGATAACGCCAATGGTATCGGTGAAATGGCATGGCACGGCAAAACCGACAAGGAAACCAAAGCCGCCCAGCAGATCATGGCTGATCTCGACGCGGTCGGTAACACCACGAAAGCCATCACGAAAGGCGTTGCCATCGGTTCCGCTGTCATTGCGGCTGTTTCGCTCTTTGGCTCGTTCCTCGTGGACGTTTCGCGCGCGCAGACCGCGCTGGGCGTTCCTCTCGAAGCGCAGATTCAATCCATCGGCATCCGCGCTGATGTGCCGCAAGTGTTCGTGGGCATGTTGGTCGGCGGCGCGTTGCCGTGGCTGTTCTCGTCGTTCGCCATTCAGGCAGTCGCTCGCGCGGCTTCGCTGATCGTGTTGGAAGTCCGCCGCCAGTTCAAATTGGGCGTGCTGGAAGGTAAAGTGGCTCCCGACTACAAACAAGCCGTTGGCATTTCCACAACTGCCGCCCAGAAAGAATTGGTTTCGCTGGCGTTGCTCGGCATCGTCACGCCGATCGTGGTCGGGTTGACCCTGCAAGTGGAAGCCCTCGGCGGTATGCTGGCTGGCATCATCGTCTCCGGTCAATTGTTGGCGGTGTTCCTCAATAACTCCGGTGGCGCATGGGATAACGCCAAGAAACTCATCGAAGACGAGCCGAAAGACCCCGCCAATAATCTCGGCAAAGGCTCCGAACGTCACAAGGCTGGCGTGGTGGGCGACACGGTCGGCGATCCGTTCAAGGATACGGCTGGTCCCGCGCTCAACCCGATGATCAAGGTGGTGAACCTCGTCGCGGTGATCGTCGCTCCGATCGTGGTGCAATACTCCGGCGGCGGTTCAATTGGCGTCTGGGCAGTTGCCGCGGCGTTGGTCGCTGTCCTCGCCTGGGCTGTGATGCGCTCGAAGGCGCCGGCAGAGTCGATGACGAAGTAAGTTTTTCAAGGCTACAGCAGTTCAAATCGCCCTCGTGGATTGTGAGGGCGATTTTTCATTCCGATGAACCGTTTATAATTTGCGGTTGACGCTTGATAAAAAATGAAAATTCGATATCTGCTCTCTTCATGGTTGCTGGTCCTTGGAAACATGCTCCTGTCGCTTCACGCGGAACAACATTTATTTCCGCCTCATTATCTTTTGAGACCGTTGCTTGTCTCTTGGTTGATCATCGGATTGTTTGCCGCGCTCTTGAAGCAATTCATCGCCGACTGGAAGATGGTGGAAGAATGCTTGGTGGTAACGATTTTGTTGTTCACCTTCCCGCCTAAATTTTTCTGGATCGCAGTCCGCCTGTTTGTGGCTGTTTATGTTATTTGGCGGATTGGGCAGTATCGAAAGAGACCTGGTTCTCGAAAAAGCGCGCAGCCCCCGCTTTCCTTGACCGTTAGCGTGTTTCTTGTATTCTATTCGATTGGTCTGCATGTTTCTGAATATGGGAACGCGCCCTGGTCCATCTATTTTTCATCTTTGCGCGGTCTTAACGCCACGGATGCGAATCGCTTGAAAGCCACCACCGCTGTCAAACCTGACATCTATTACATCGTTTTAGACGGATACGTTCGTTCCGATGTATTGAAAGACCTTTATCGTTATGATAATTCTGAATTTGTGGGCGAATTAGAGAAGGAAGGATTTGTTGTAGCGCGACAGGCTCGCTCCAATTATGCCAAAACAATCCTTTCGATCACTTCGACCCTAAACATGGAGTATGTGGATGCCTTTGCGCCTGGCTTGGATAACTCCAAATTTTGGTGGCTGATGGAGCCATATATCGACCGCGGCAGGGTTGTCTCACTTCTTGAATCTCAAGGATATACGACCGTTTCCTTCAGCACAAATTGGAGTTTGACCGATATGGCTTCGGCAACCCTGCATCAATCGGCGTATCCGGTCGAATTGACCGATTTTGAGCAGTATATTATTCACACATCGCCCTTGCGTTTGTCTCAGCCGTACATACAGGATGGCGCTTCGGTGTTTACAGTTGAGACTCAGCGCAAGACCATCCTGCACACTTTGGACGCGCTGGACGATTTCGCATCTGACCCGAACCCCGTATTTGTTTTCGCTCATATCCTCCTGCCGCACCCTCCTTTTGTCTTTGACGCGCATGGCAAACCTGTCCAGCCCTCGGCTGGCTTTAGCTTTAAGGATGCGGAGGATTTTGAGGGTTCACCGGAGCAATATACAAAAGGCTATACAGACCAGGTTGAATTTGTGAACACGCGTTTACAGGAAATACTTGCAACGATCCTTCAACAATCGGATACTCCTCCGATCATAATTGTTCAGGCAGACCATGGGTCGGGGTTGTTGACCTATTTCACATCGGTGGAAAAGACGTGTGTTCGGGAACGATTATCCCCATTTGCCGCATATTACTTCCCGGGCATGAGCGCGGCGGATATTCCCGACGATCTTACCCCCGTAAACCTCTTTAGACTGGTGTTCAACAAATATTTTGGAGGCGATTTTCCGCTTTTGGAGAACAGGTACTTTTATATTGCCGACCCCTTCTATATCTATCGCGATGTTGATGTAGGATTGCGGCTCGATCAAGCCTGTGCTATACGCTAACGAGTGAGAATTCTTGTATTCTCCGAATTGCGCTTTCGATCGGATTGCTACGGAAATCTCAAGATAAAAATTTCGCTCGATTCGTATACCAACGATCGACCTTCTACATTTGCCCATGATGGAAGATCTGCAAGGTACAGTGGCGGATCTATCGTTGCGCGCAGGATGATCAGATAGTCGAATTGTAGTTGCCCGCTCAGCCCTAAGGCGCGCAGGCAGGCTGGGGCGTCAAAGCTGAATCGACAATTCTGCGCGTTGCTCAGCCACATGGTATGCTCATTAAAGTCTATGCTGTTGTCCCATTCCAAGCCCTGCAATGTTGTCAGGCTGACGCGATCCGTTAGTATGGGGAACCATTCGTTGTTGAAGTCTTCGAGCGGCTTGCTGTTTCCGCTAAGGATGACAAACCGACTGCTTGGGGGGGTGTGGGCTTTTACCCAGTCAAAGGCGAGCCTGGTCTCCGGGTGAATCCGCTTGGCGCTCATTTCCATACCAAAGATCTGCATCCCGACGAACAAACAGAATGTTACAACCGCTATACACAATTTTTGTGATGTATTGCCGAT
The DNA here is from genome assembly GCA_016716235.1 of Candidatus Defluviilinea gracilis. NCBI lineage: Bacteria > Bacillati > Chloroflexota > Anaerolineae > Anaerolineales > Candidatus Villigracilaceae > Candidatus Defluviilinea > Candidatus Defluviilinea gracilis. The sequence goes on along the minus strand of JADJWS010000003.1, from coordinate 332,283 downwards.
CAACGAGGATATTTTCTGGTCTTTGGTTTGGCTCCCCCTGAGCGCCGGTAACAAGACTTGAAATATGGCGTGAGAGGCAAGCATGGGAATTGTGATCATGCCCACATTCGGCGCGTTTCGAGGTTCGATTAGAAACGGAAGCGCAAAAAGGAGAGGCAGCGTATACTCGCGCTTTGATACAAAATAAAGGACGCCAATCCATGCGAAGACGGCGATCAGAGGTATGAACGTTTCCTGGGTATAGTCTATAAAGAATGCGTAGAAATATTTGAAATCGTGAAATCCAGATTGCGAGGCCGACACGAACGGCGCGAGCCCATGGCGGACAAGCATAGAAGCCCACCACGGCGAGGTGACCGCCAGCGCGCCGGCGCCGACAAGCCCAGTCTGTAGAAATCCGCGACGATTCCGGGCATGAAGCAGCGCCAAGGCTATTGCGATACCGATGGTATGGATGGTCGCTTCGGGATGCGTCACGACCACCAAGGAGCAGAAGATCACGGCTCCGATTGCGAATTTCCGTTTCCCTTCGGCATACATTCTATAAAGATTAAGTGTGGCGAGAATAAGAAATAATTGTCCCAAACTTCGCGTTATCCCGCCGCCCATGATGAGCCAGGTGATGGAACGCGGTAACAAGGCGTAGATGAATGCCGCCAGCCCCGCTTCCATGTTCGAGTTAAGCATTGCTTTTGATAAAGCATACATTGCCGGGATAGTTCCGATCAATACGATTGCGGGCATCCAGCGCAGAATTGTGAAGATGTCAATTCCAAAGACGGTTCCGACGCCTGCGGCAATATAAAACCCTAATGGGGGATACGCAAAGGGAATTTGCAAGCCATTGTATTCAACGAATTGCGGAATTCTGAACCCATTGTTCTGAAGCGCTTCGATCATTGCATAAAAAAGTCCCCCGTCGTTGATGGGAAATCCCGCCTCGAGTGGCGGGAAAATCCGGAACCATGCTCCGAGGAGAATGCTGGCGAGAAGAAGCAATGATCCGATATCGTCCGCGGATAATGTGCCTTTATTTGTTTGACGCTCCATAAATCCTTTGCCACTCGAACAACTTATTCAACGCTTCAATGGGGGAGAGGCTGTTCACGTCCATGTCTTTCAGCTCATCCAGCAACGGACTCGATTCGGGAAACAGCGCGGCTTGTTGCGCGGCGTGCGGATTTATTTTCACCGCCCTCCCCGAAGTCTTTTCGAGTTCCGCCATGATCTCATTCGCGCGTTGGATGACGGGCGCGGGCAAACCTGCCAACTGCGCCACGTGGATTCCGTACGAACGATCCGCGCCGCCCGCGATGATCTTGTGCAAGAAGACCACGGTCGCATCGGCTTCGCTGACTGCCACATTATAATTCCGCACGCCGGGCAAAAGGTCGGCGAGTTGAGTCAACTCGTGATAATGTGTGGCGAATAAAGTTTTCGCGCGCAATTGCGGATGATTGTGAATGTACTCGATCATGCCCCATGCGATCGAAAGCCCGTCATACGTGGATGTGCCGCGCCCGATCTCATCGAGGATCAACAGCGAGCGCGAAGTCGCATGATGCAAAATGTTCGCCGCCTCCACCATCTCGACCATGAACGTGGATTGACCCGCGTGAATTTCATCCTGCGCGCCGATGCGCGTGAAGATTCGATCCACGAGTCCGATGTCCGCCGACGCGGCTGGCACGAACGATCCCATCTGCGCCATCAACACGATCAGCGCGGTCTGCCGCAGATACGTGGACTTGCCCGACATGTTCGGTCCCGTGATGACGCGCACCACTTCGCCCTTTTCAAACATGACATCGTTTGGGATGTAACGTTCGCCCTTTAGCAGATGTTCGACAACTGGATGCCTGCCCTCGTGGATTTCCAACCCGCTTCCTTCTCGGACTTGGGGCTTGGTGTACCCACCTAAAGCCGCCGCCTCCCCCAAAGCGGACAAGACGTCCACCTCGGCAATGGCGCGTGCTGTGGACAACAATTGATGCGCAGACTTTGCAAGTTCGGCGCACACTTCGCGGAACAATCGCGTTTCGATTTCTTTGATCCGCTCTTCGGCATTCAACACCAGCGTTTCGTACTCTTTCATCTCGGGCGTGATGAATCGCTCGGCATTGACCAGCGTTTGCTTGCGGATGTAATGTTCGGGAGCCTTCTCCGCCGCGCCGCGCGAGATTTCGATGTAATAGCCGAAGACCTTGTTATAACCAACCTTGAGAGTCTTGATTCCCGTTTTCCCTCGTTCAACCGATTCGAGGTTGGCGATCCAATCTCGCGCGTGTTTCGATGCGTCAATGACCGAATCCAACTCTTGCGAATACCCCGCGCGAATCACTCCCGTGTTTTGCAACGTGGATGGCGGATCATCATCAATCGCGTTTTCCAGTAAGGTCAATTGCTCATGCAGCAAATCAATCTTCGGCAATCCGAATTCTTTCTTCTTTCCTCTTTCTTCGGTTAATTCAACTAAGGCTGGCAACGCCATCAGCGTGCTCCTCATCGCCACCAAATCACGCGGCTGAGCCTGCCCAGCAATGACGCGGTTGACGAGTCGTTCAAGGTCGGCAATTGGCTTCAACGCGGCGCGAATCTCCACGCGGACCATGCCTTGCTGAAAGAAATATTCCACGCCGAGTTGGCGATGTTGAATCTTTGCCACATCGAGCAACGGCTGGCTGACCCATTGATGGATGAGTCGCTTGCCCATCGGCGTGATCGTGAGGTCGAGCGTGCCGAGCAGTGAACCTTTCCGTTCGCCGCGCAGGGTTTCATCAAGTTCAAGATTTCGCCGCGTGGATGCGTCGAGGGTCATGAATTCTGAAAGATGATAGGTGCGGAGTGAAGTCAACAACTTCAGGGCGTCGGGTTGAGTCTCTTTGATGTATTGGAGCAAACTGCCCGCGGCTCGCGCAGATAAACTATTTGGCTTCAATCCGAATCCGTCCAGCGTGGAGGAGTTGAAGTGAGTTAGCAACGTCTCTGTGCATTTGCCCGGCTCGAATTTCCACGAAGCCCACGGCGTGAGGTGACTCGAGATTTCGTTCGGCAAAGTTTGACTATCGGGATGCAAGACTTCAGCAGGATGCAAGCGCGTCAATTCTGCGCGGAGAGATTCGACGGGGAGTTCGGTGACGGCAAACTCTCCAGTGGTCACGTCGGCATACGCGACTGAGGCAGTTTGCCCGTCGGAATTGACCGAGGGCGAAGCGTCCAGTAAAACCGAAGCAATGTAGTTGTTCGCGTCGCCGGGCAAGAGTCCCGGTTCGGTCACAGTCCCCGGTGTGACGACTCGCACAACCTTGCGCGGGAAGAGTCCCTTGACCGGCGTGTCGCCGACTTGTTCGCAGATGGCGACGTGATAGCCTTTTTCGATGAGCCGCCCTAAATAATTTTCGACCGCGTGATAGGGGATGCCAGCGAGCGGCACGCGCGTGCCTTTGCCGATGGGCTTCGAGGTGAGGACGATATCGAGTTCGCGCGCAGTGATCTCGGCGTCTTCGTCGAAGGTTTCGTAAAAATCGCCGAGCCGAAAAAATAAAATTGTGTTCGGGTACTCGCGCTTGATCTCAAGATATTGCTGGCGGATGGGCGTGACATCGTCGTTGGGCATGGCGTGATTTTACTATGAGGCTGTATAATCCGTTTAAATTTTTTATGCGTAGTGACGACTTCAGTCGTCGCGTTTGGAGCAGAGCGATGTATAAACTTGTTTTAGTTCGTCACGGACAAAGCGTTTGGAATCTCGAAAACCGCTTCACAGGCTGGACGGATGTCGGTCTGACCGAGCAGGGTAGGGCGGAGGCGCACGAAGCGGGTCGCCTGCTGAAGTCGGAAGGATTCGTTTTTGACGTCGCGTACACGTCCGTGTTGAAGCGCGCGATCCAAACCTTGTGGACGATCTTGCAGGAGTCGAATCTCGAATGGATTCCCGTCATGAAGGCGTGGCAGTTGAACGAACGTCATTATGGCTCTCTGCAAGGATTGAACAAATCGGAGATGGCGGAGAAATACGGCGAAGCGCAAGTAAAGATCTGGCGGCGAAGTTATGATGTGCCGCCGCCCGCGTTGGAACTGACAGATGAGCGTCATCCGAAATTCGATCCGCGTTACACTTCGTTGACGCCCGCGCAGTTGCCCGCCACCGAATCGCTTAAGCTCACGCTGGATCGCGTCCTCCCTTATTGGCATTCCGCGTTGGCGCCCGTGATCCAATCGGGCAAGCGCGTGATCGTGGCCGCGCATGGCAACAGTATCCGCGCGATGGTGAAGTATCTCGATAACATTTCGGATGCGGAGATCACCGAGTTGAACATTCCGACGGGTGTCCCGCTCGTGTATGAATTGGATAAAGACTTGAAGCCGATCAAGAATTATTACCTCGGCGATCCAGAGGAGGCGGCGAAGAAAGCCGCGGCAGTGGCGGGGCAGGGGAAGGCGAAGTAGTTTTAGCCACAGAGCCACAGAGAACACCGAGAAAAGAAATTTTGTGTAGGGGCGGAGCATTGCTCCGCCCCTACATTGTCAGTAGTTCACGAAAGTTCAGGCGACAGTTGTACTGTCGCCTGCCTTGACGCAGTGCAACTGCGTCAAGAACCGTTTTCGTGAACTACTGATTGTATTAAAATCATCTCATGCCCCTCCCGCGCGAATTTTTATACGAACTGCATAAACATTTCACTGGCGATATCCGCACCGATTCGGCTTCGCGGATTTTGTACAGCACCGACGCGAGCATCTATCAGATCGAGCCGCTGGGAGTTGTGATTCCGCGCAATCAGGAGGAGTTGCACGCGGCGGTTGAGTTGGCGGCGAAGTATAAGATTCCCATTTTGCCGCGCGGCGCAGGGACTTCGCTGGCGGGGCAGGCAGTTGGCGAGGCGTTGATCCTCGATTGCTCGCGCTGGTTGGACAAGATCGTAGAAATTAACCCCGAGGAAAAATTTGCCATCGTCGAGCCTGGCGTTGTTTTGTCTGACTTGAACAAAGCCGCCTCAAAACACGGACTGATGTTTGGTCCCGACCCTGCCTCTGCCGAACGCGCGACGATGGGCGGCGTCATCGCGAACAACGCAACGGGCGCGCATTCAATTGTCTACGGCATGAGCGCGGATCATATTTTGGAGGCGGAGGTGATTTTGGGGGATGGGAGTCTTGCGACGTGGGGAGAAGTGAATGAAAAGTTATCAGTGAAAAGTGACAAGTTATCAGTGAACAGTGAGCAGTCGCGGGTGGTTGGGGCGGTGTTCAAGATTCTTGAGAAGTACGCGGATGCGATAAAGCGCAGTTATCCAAAGACATGGCGAAATGCGATGGGGTATCGGTTGAATTATTTGTTGCCGTGGAGTCCGTCTGCGCCGCCACAATGGGATTCCGCTGATTATGGATTATCGTCTACGGTCTATCGTCCATCGTCTGACATCAATCTCGCTCGATTACTTGCAGGATCAGAGGGCACACTCGCGGTGATTCGCAAGATGAAAGTGAATCTCGTGTCGAAGCCGAAGCATACGATATTGGCGGTGCTTACTTACGCGAGCGCGGCGGAGGCGTGCGATGATGTGCCGCGTTTGCTGTCTCATAACCCATCCGCGATTGAGTTGATCCCCGATACGATCATCCGCGCGGCGCGGAGTTCGGCGGGATATGCGAGCGAGGCAAGTTGGATTCAAGGCGATCCTTCGTCTTCGCTCAGGACGCCTGCCGCGGTGTTGGTAGTTGAGTTCAGCGGTGGTGAGCCGAAAGAATTGTTGATGCGAGCGCGTGGTCTCGTTACACCGCAAAGCGCTTCGACTGCGGTCTTCGTCTCCGCTCCGCTTCGCTCAGACCTCCGCTCAGCGCGGAATGGCGAAAATATTTTCATCGCCGAATCGAAAGAAGATCAGGCGCGGATTTGGAATGTCCGCAAGATGGGACTGGGTCTGCTGGATTCGCAACCGCGCTCGGCGCGACCGATTGCGTTCATCGAGGACTGCGCGATTCCAGTCGAGCGGCTCGGCGAGTTTGTGCGCGAGGTGGAGAAAATTTTATCCGCGCACGATGTGGTTGGGAATATTTACGCCCACGCGTCGGCGGGATGTTTGCACATTCGTCCTGTGTTGGATTTGAAGACGACGCGCGGCGTGGAGAGTCTGCGCTTGATCAGCGAGGCGGTTCTTGCGCTGACGTTGAGCCTGGGCGGCGCGATGAGCAGTGAACACGGTGACGGTTTGGCGCGTTCCGAACATCTCGCGCGAGCATACGGCGCGGAGGTGATGGATGCGATGCGTCTGCTGAAAAACGCGGCGGACCCGAATCACATAATGAACCCAGGCAAGATCATTGATGCGCCGAAAATGGATGCGAATTTACGTTATGGAGTTGATTATCAAACGAAATCATGGAAACCAAATCTATCGTTTGCTCGTCAAGGCGGATTTGAACTTGCTGTTGAGCAATGCAACGGTCAAGGGGTGTGCAGGAAATCAACAGGCGTGATGTGTCCATCGTTTCAGGCGACAAGGGACGAGATGCACTCGACGAGGGGGAGGGCGAATTTGCTGCGTGCGCTGATCGCGCGACCACAGACGTTGGACGATGGACGATTTATGGTCAATGGTCTATCGTCCGATGTTTTCGAAGCGCTCGACTTGTGTTTGGCTTGCAAAGGCTGTAAAGCGGAATGTCCCAGCGGGGTGGATATGGCGAAGTTGAAGTACGAATTCGAGAATGAATATTACAAGACTCATCCCCGTCCGTTGCGGGATTATGTGTTCGGGTACTTTCACGTCGCGGCGAAGATGATGTCGTATGTCGCGCCGCTGGCGAATGGGTTGATGGAGTTCGCGTCGACGAAGAAGCTGATCGCGAAGGTGTTGGGGTTGGCGGAGGAACGTCCCTTACCGCAGATTTCAAGTCGAAGGGCGAAACTGCGAACCACGGAGACACTGAGTCACGGAGAAAAAATAATTTTCCTGCCCGATGTATTTTCCCGTTACATCGAACCTCAAGTGGAAGAAGCCGCGTTGGAGGTGTTGACGATGTGCGGATACGATGTCCGCGTGTTGCCGATCGTTGGCGCGGGGGCGTCTCTGCTCTCGAAGGGATTCGTGGATGCGGCGCGGCGTCACGCTAGAGAAATGTTGAGGTGGCTGAATCAGATCGACCCGTCGCGCGAAGCGTTTATCGTCGGGGTCGAGCCTCCCGAAATCTATCTTCTGAAAAATGATTACGCGGACTTGCTTCCCGAATCCAAAGAGGAAATTCGCGCGCGTGAGTCGAAAGTCTGGTTGTTGGATGAGTTCTTGTTGCGTTCATCGGAGTTTGGCGCTCTGCGCGTAGGCAGACTGGGGGATCAATTGGGAGGTGAAGGGAATCGAAATCGAAAAATAAAATTTCATCCGCATTGCCATCAGCGCGCGGAGGGATTGTCTGCCGATGGAATCGCAAGCGGCGCGAATGCCAGCGTGGAGTTGTTGCGCGCGTGCGGCTTCGACGTGGAGTTAAGCGACGCGGGCTGTTGCGGTATGGCAGGGACGTTTGGCTTCGAGACGGAGCATTATGAGGTTTCGATGAAGGTGTTTGAGATGGCGGTGAATAGAGGAATAGTGAGTAGAGGAGTAGAGAGTAGTGAGTGGAAAGTTTACACTGAGCCAAGTCGAAGTGTGGAAATCGCATCAACGGGCGCGGCGTGTCGGATGCAATTTCAGCATGGCGCGAATGTGGATGCGCGGCATCCGATCGAGTGGGTGAGGGATGCGTTGGTGTAGGGTATGTAAAAAACTGACGGGTCAAACCAGAGGGAAGGCTCACGAACTTCCGGGGCGTTGCGCGTCATAGATCAACTGCGCGTCAACCACTTCGTTGATGTTCATCTCCGCCCATTTGCGGATGGCGGCGATCGGCTCGCACAGCGTTTGCCCCAGCGGCGTGAGCGCATATTCCACGCGCGGCGGAATCTGCGCGTACACCGTGCGCGTCACCAGTCCGTCGCGTTCCAAATCGCGCAAAGTTTGCGTCAGCATCTTTTGCGAAATCCCCTCGATCTCGCGTTTCAATTCAGAGAAACGGCGCGGGCCGCCATCCAACAGCCCCACGATCAAAGTCGTCCATTTATCTGCGATGCGGTCTAACGCCAAACGGGTGGGGCAGGCTTTCTTATACACATTTCCATTTGTAATTCTGGTTTCCATGCGGTAAGTATATCACTCCAAAGTGCCTGCTTGCGATAAGAGTGTTAGTCTATTATAGTGACCAAAATTTATCACAAGGAGAGCAATAGATATGAAAATAGCCATCTTTGGCGCGACGGGGAACATCGGCAAGGTCATCACACAGGAAGCGCTGACGCGCGGTCATACCGTCACCGGGCTGGTTCGCCATCCTGAAAGCGGAGACGCCTCCCACCCCAACCTCACCTTTCACAAAGCCGACGTGCTGAACGCGGACAACGTCGCTGTTGCGGTAGCCGGTCACCACGCCGTTGTCAGCGCGTATGCGCCCGATTTTTCCGCGCCCGGCACATTGACAGACGCCGCCAACTCCCTGATGAAAGGGCTATCAGCCGCTCGAATGAATCGCCTGCTGATCGTGGGCGGAGCGGGAAGCTTGGAAGTGTCGCCCGGTCTTTTGTTAATGGATAGCCCCCAATTTCCACCGGACTGGAGACCGTTCGCCAGCGCGCACGGCGACGCGCTGAAAGCCTATCGCCAGAACACCACCCTGGATTGGACGTACTTCAGCCCAGCCGACAGAATCGCCCCCGGCAGTCGCACCGGCGTCTTCCGCATCGGCGACGATAACCGTCTGCTGGTGGACGCGCAGGGAAACAGCGCCATCTCCATCGAAGATTTTGCCGTTGCGCTGGTCAATGAAATCGAAACGCCGCGCTTCATCCGTAAGCGCGTCACTGTGGCGTACTAACATCGGAGAAAAAATCATGAGCGCAAAACACGTATTTTCCATGGCGGGCAAACGCCCCTCCTTCGAGGAGGACGGCGTGACGGACATGGAGCTCGTCGTCACAACGAAACAAAGCGAAAACCGCTACACCATCATGATCTCGCGCTGGCTGTCCACCTTTGAAGTGCCGCCGCATTTTCACAAAGATCACTCCGAAACTTTTTATGTGCTGGATGGTCAAGTGGAGTGGACGGTCGCAGGCGAGACCCGCATCCTCAGCGCGGGCGACGCGCTCTACGTCCCGCCGAACACCGTCCACAGCGTGAGAGTCGTAGGCGGCAAAGACAGCCGCAATATGCTCATTTACGAACCCGGCGGCTACGAAGATCAAGTGGACTTCAAGATGAACTACACAGCCGAAGAATTAAAAGACCCGGCAGTCAAAGACCGCATCCGCAAGATGAGCGATTTCAACGTGGTCTAGCGGCGTGTAAGAATCTGATTACCTCACAGAATGTTACTTGGGCACGGACAAGCGCGGATGCGCGCGGAAGTTTTCAACCTCTGCGTTCGTCCGCGTTTTTCTGCGTCTCGATTTTGAATTTGTAAGATAATCAGACCTATGGGCTGATTATCTTGCACCATGCCTGATGGACGCAGAAAACGCTGATTTCACTGATCTGAAAGAAAGAAAAATCTGCGTTTTCAGCGTGAATCTGCGTCCCAATTTTGAACGTGTAAAGTAATCGGCGCATAGGTATACTTCTAGCGAGACAGGAGCCTCCATGACCGATATGCTTGTAAAACTCTACGACCTGCCGGAGACGCTATCCACGTTTTCGAATCTTGTCGCGCCCGGCATCACGATCCGCAAACCGATCGGCACTGAAAAATCCCTCGCTGTGAAATGGGTGCGCGAACACTTCTATGATGGTTGGGCGACCGAGATGGAGGTTAGCTTCTCGCGCGCTCCCACATCCAGTTACATCGCCCAACACGGGCGCAACATGGTCGGCTTTGCCTGTTACGACACGGCGGCGTTGGGCTTGTTCGGTCCGATGGGCGTGCTTGAATCCATGCAAGGAAAGGGAATCGGCAAAGCGTTACTGCTGGCATGTCTCGTGGAAATGAAAATCAAAGGCTACGGGTATGCCATTGTCGGCTGGGCGGGTCCGCAGGAATTCTATACCAAAGTCGCTGGCGCAGTAGCAATCCCCGATTCGACGCCGGGGATTTGGAAAAATTGGCTGGGCGGTTCGGAATGATCGAAGGAAAGTCAAAATGGCAAAAGTCAAAATGATCGCAAAAGGACGTTCTGGCACGATCCAATACATCGAAGGCTCTTTGTTCAACAAAAGAACGTGCGAGTTCTACTGGGAGTTCGGCGGACCTGGAACGTTCGCCATCATCTGGTTTCCGAACACCGACGCGGAATGGGATAAGGCATACCCCTGGGCGGCGGGGCGGCGCATGGAGATCGTGAAGGAGATGGCGGAACAAATCCGCAAGCAAGAGTCGCCCTCGTCCACATTGAAATGGGAAGAGGGAACTGTGCTGTTGATCGGCAGATAAAAAACGAAACACGTCCGACTTCACTATTTCGACACAGCCGACGCGCAGTATCCCGAGAGGCGCGGGAAAATCATTAATGTCCGCGTGTTCCGTGAAACCTGCGTATCAAACAAGTGGTACCAAGATATACGACGCGAAACCCTCTCCGTTATAATTGCCGCGTTTCGCCATGAACTTCAACACCGCCCTCTTTCTATTTCTCTTCCTCCCGTTCTTCCTCATCGCCTATTTCGTTGCCCAACCGCGTTGGCGTCCCGCGCTGGGGATTCTCGCCAGCGGACTCTTCTACGCGTGGGGGAGCGCGGTCAATCTGGTTTTCATCGCCGCGTTGATTGTCGCTAATTACTCGCTCGCGCGTCTGTTCGCCTCCCGCTTCTCAAAATGGATTCTGCCTCTCGGTTTGCTCGTCAACGTCGGCGCGCTCGCCTTCTTCAAACTGTTCACCGCCTATCAATACGCGCTCTTTTTCGGACTGGAGAGATTCTTCCCCGCCCGTCTAACGACCCTGCTCGATTCGTTGACATTTCCCCTTGGCTTGTCCTTCATCAGTTTTCAACTCATTTCTTATCTCGTCGATGTTCGCAAAGGCGCGGTTCAACCCGAAAAGAATTTCATTGCTTTCGCGTTTTATGTGTTGATGTTCCCGAAATTGCTCGTCGGTCCCATTGTCCGCTATCGGAGCGTCGCCGCGCAGTTGCCCAACCCAACCATAGACTCGGATCAGATTGCAAACGGCATCCGTCGCTTCTTGAAAGGCTTCGCCAAAAAAATATTGATCGCCGACGCGCTCGGCGTCACCGTGGATGCGGTCTTCAACTTGCCAACGCCTGCGCTCACGCCCGCGTATGCGTGGCTGGGATTGGCTGGCTATACCCTGCAAATTTATTTCGATTTTTCAGGCTACACCGACATGGCGATCGGACTCGCCAGGATGATGGGCTTCCGCTTCGTCGAAAACTTCGACCTCCCCTACCTCGCGCAATCCATCGGCGATTTTTGGCGGCGCTGGCACATCTCGCTTTCCACGTGGTTCCGCGATTATGTTTTCTTCCCCCTCGAGCGCAAACGGATTCCCGTCATCGGTCAATCACTGAACATCCTCGTCGTCTTTTTGCTCACAGGTTTGTGGCATGGCGTCACGATCAACTTTGTGGCGTGGGGCTTGCTTCACGGCTTCTTCATCGCGCTTGAAAATCTTTTCCTCAACCGTTGGTTGCAAAAAACATTCCAGCCGGTCCGCCATCTCTACGCGCTGACGATTATTTTGTTCACATGGCTCGTCTTCCGCTCGCCGAGTCTTGAATACGCATTCCAATATCTGCGCGTGCTAGGCGGCATGGTTCAACCCCCATTCCCGCTTCCATTTCATGATACGAGCCCGCTCCCGTTGATCGAACCATCGTTCCTCCTTGCCCTGCTCGCGGGTCTGTTTCTTGCCCTGCCGTTTGGTTTTCATTTTCAAAAAGACGGGCGACACTCATTCGCGCGAACCCTCGCGAGCGACATTCTCATCATCGCCCTCTTCATTCTGTCCGTGGGCATGATGGCGGCGAACGGCTTCACCCCCGGCATCTACGAAGGATTTTAGATGACGCGTCATTATCCCAAACTACTCATCGCCATTTTTCTTGGGATGCTCCTCCTCCCCCTGCGGACTCTCGTCCTCGACCCCTACGCCATCGAGGAGAATTTCTATGCGCGCTCGCGCCTCATCGCGCTGACGTCCAACCTGCGTCTCACCCTCGGCGACCGCGTCTTCCCCAAGGTCCTCGTCGGCGACGACGGCTGGCTCGTCTACACCGCCGAGGGCGACCTCGATGTGTACCAGAAATCCGCATCGTTCACAGAGGAATCGCTGGCGCAATTTCAAGCCAACCTGGATTCGTTATCCTCAACCTATGCCGAACGCGGCATCACGCTGATTGTCGTTATCGTGCCGAGTAAAAATACCATTTACCCCGAGCGCGTGCCCGCCCAAATCCCACAGATTGGATCCCAATCGAAATTGGACCAAGTTGCCGCCTATCTTTCCACGCATGGCGAAACTCAGATTCTCGATCTTCGTCCAGCCCTTCTGCAAGCCAAAACCGAACGGGAAATTTACCTCGCCACCGACACGCATTGGAACGACTACGGCGCATATCTGGCGTATTCCCTGTTGATGGAGCGATTGAGCGAAACCCACCCGAATCTTTCCCCGCGCCCATTATCAGATTTCGCAGAGCAGGCGCTGGAGCCTGAGTCGCTCGACCTTGCCAACGTGATCGGCGTCACCTCGTTGACCGAGTCGAAACTCCGGCTCGCTCCCAAGTTTGACCTTGCCACTTCCTACAAAACCATCAACCTCGGCGGACGCAAATTGTTATTCTCCTATAACCCAGATGAGACCTTGCCGAATCTCGTTATCTATCATGACTCCTACTTTTTCAATGTCAACCCCATGCTGGGCGAACATTTCCACCACGGGATGTTCATCCAAAATTTTAGCGGCGGCGGGATCTGGAATTTATCGTGGGTGGACGAACAAAAACCCGATGTGGTTGTCATTGAATTTGCCGAACGATATCTGGACGACCTCTTCAAGTTCATCGACCCCAACCGGTAGGGTCGTTCCATGACTAACGATGTTAGGCAGTGGAAGTCAATTCAGTTCTCGTAATACGACATTGATGTCGCTCTTACGCAAGAACCGCCTATCGCGCGAGATGCTTTGCAGTCTTGCGCTGCGACCAATCCTTAGCTGGACTTTACCCAAAAGGTACGGTCAGGAAGGTGCGCGTAGAGGGAGAAAAGCGGTCAATGGGCCGAAGGCGCAGAACCTTTCGGATTTCAGGAAAAAAGGGCGCTGTCTGAAAATGGCGCAAGAGAATAAAATTTGTTTGACAACTGTCAGCCAAAGCAAGCCACTCACGGCAAAACTGCTGTCGGCAACAACTCCCAAAAAACGCCCGGGAAACCAGCGACGAACTTACAAGAGTATTTGGCGAGCCCATTCGCGCGGCCGTATCCCTATCAGGGGGTTATTTTGTTACTACCTACCTGAAAGTTTAATAAAATGGGACGCAGACACTTGCGCCGAGCGCCAGTGCGGTGTGAACGCTGAAAACGTTGATACAGATGAATTTTTCAGAATGGCTTGCAAAAAAATCTGCGTCCATCTGCATTTTTCTGCGTCCAAAAACCAAACTGTCGGGTGGCTAGTTTTGTTACGAACCCTAAAGAACAAATTGCATCTTGATAAGATGACGAAGTTGTAGTTTAATCGGCGCTACCTTAAAAGACGAAACAACGGCTTTTGTTAAGATTAAGGTATAATGGCTTTGTAATTTTCAACCCATACGTTTGAAATTATCATCAGACTTATTCCAATGAAAAAAGCGACACTTCTCGTGATCGAAGGACGACATGCAGAAATCCCTTCTTTTGCAAACGACTTGCAAAAGAAGGGATTTGATATTCGTTCCTTTCAAAATGGAAGTCAAGCCGCATCCAAGCTCAAACAAATCAATCCTGTCGTAGTTGTCGTCAACGCCGCCTCCCTGCGAAGCACAGGCGTGCGCATTTGCCTTTCTCTGCGCAAGAAAGATCAAAAAGTCCCGATCATCCTCATCCTGGCAAAAGAGAAACCTGTCGACAAAAACCTCGCCGACGCCGTGCTTGCCCTCCCGTTCACCGCGCAAAAATTGGTAAACCGGGTCAAGGCGCTCATGCCCGGTGACGGCAACAATCTTGTCAGCGTAGGTCCGATCCGTCTCGATATCGAACACCGCAGGGTACGATGCCTCGGGAAAAGCACCAAGCTGACCCCCCGCTTGATCACCCTGCTTCACATTTTGATGGATAAACACGGCGAAGTCGTAGAGCGCGAATCGTTGTTCAAAAAAGTCTGGGAAACAAATTACACCGGCGACACGCGCACGTTGGATGTTCACATCTCATGGTTGCGCCGCGCCATCGAACTCGATCCCAATAACCCCAAATTCCTCAAGACCATTCGCGGTGTTGGCTATCGGCTAGACGTGTAGTTGATAGCAACGACCTTGTGCTGTGACGAATCGGACGCAAACCCTGCGACCGATTTTTATTTTTAACTCGCGCGACACCTCTCCGCTTCTGTTCGGACGGGAAGCCTGCGCCGCGCTTTTGAACGTTTCCCCATCCCAATTCGGATCAACCTCCCAATAGTCCACGCCGAGTTTTGTCTCCAGCGCGACTGAATGATCGGAAAGAGTTATTCTCGTGGTCGAAGTCGGCGGCGCGATTGAAAACGCCTCATTCGAATCATGCTCCAATGAAAAAGGCTGTGTCCCATTCGCGAGTCGTTTACGCGAAGCGTGAATTGCGCGGAACGATTCGTCGCAGGCAATGAATTTTCGCCCATGACGTTCGGCGATCACAGAGGTTGTCCCTGAACCGCAAAAGAAATCCGCAACGATATCGCCCGGATTCGAGGAGGCGAGAACAATCCTTTCCAACAAGGCTTCGGGCTTTTGTGTGGGATACCCCGTGCGCTCCTTATGCAGGCGCGCCACCACAGGAAAGTACCACCAATCTTCCGGCACTTTGCCGCGCGCTAAATTTGGAATTTTTCCAAAACCGGCTTTGCGCGACGACCCGAAGGTTTTCACCGTATTTTGATTGTAGGGTTCGCGAACGGCATCGGCATTGAAGGTGTACTCCCCGCTTTTGACGTAAGCCAGAATCGTGTCATGCTTGCGGTTAAAGGCTCGCTTGATCGGCGAGGGACCGTGATACGTCCAAATAATTTCATTCAGGAAATTCCCAGGTCCGAAAATTTCATCGAGCAGGAGGCGGGCATACGAATCGGCGTGCCAATCCAGATGGAGGTAAAGCGTTCCGTTAGGAGCGAGCAGTCTATGCATCAAAAAAAGGCGTTGGTAAAGAAAATCCAGATACGAATCTAAATCTTTCCACGAATCGTGATAGCCCTCCGCCAGTTTCCAGTTTTGCGGTTTGCGCGAATCCTCCCCCCTGCCTATACGCGCCAGGAACCTTTTATTCGTGAAAAAAGGCGGATCGGCATACACCAGATTGATTTTGCCTTCATAGCTTGAAAGAAGCGACGCCATCACCGTCAGATTATCGCCCCAAATTAACCGCTGAGCGGATTTTGCCGTTGGGTATCCGTTCCCGCCCGGGTAAATAATCGAATCGGCGACCAGTGATTCGGGTTTGGGAATTGCGAGTTGTTTGTCCCGCCAGATTAACTCAGGCATGGTCTAGTAGTAGATCCGCACCAGCGTGCCGAAACCGCGATTGTACGTTTTGCCGATCTGATGGTCCGGTTTTGCCCAACGGAACAACCATTTAGCCTCCTCGGTGCGCATGTTGATGCAACCGCGACTCATCGGCACGCCATAGTTTTCGTGCCAGTAGGTGCCGTGGAAGGCATGTCCTTTGTCTGTAAAAAAACACGTCCAGGGAACGCCGGGGAGTTCGTAATCGGTGAAATCTGCAAAAAGATTCCCGTTGCCCATGTGTTTATTGGGCATTTTATCCATGATGCGAAAATCTCCCGCCGGGGTTTTGGTGGGGATGCCATTCGCGTCGCGCGGACCATTTGGGATGCCCGAACAGATACTGGTCTTCAAAACCTGCTTGTCGTATTCGAACGCCGTCAGGGTTTGGGTCGTCAGGTTCACTTCGATGCGCTTTTGTTCGACGGGAATTTCTGGTGTGATTGGCGTCAATTCCTCAAGCGGAATTGGTCTCAAATGCATCGCGTCTACGTAGTAGGGGAAGCCCGTCAAATCGTCGTAGATGCGATACCACAGATCGCCGTTCGGACCAGGCTCGACCGCTTCGATCCAGTGAACAGAGCCGTAGTAGAGGCGGAATCCCAATTGTTGCCAGCCGAATGCCTGGCTGGTGCGCCAGGGCTGGGAATAGGGGACGGTAATCTCCGCTAGCCGCGGTGTGCCTTCCTCTATCGAAGTCAGCGTTTTGTTGAATAATATCTTTACTTTTTGGAGCCTTGCCCGATGGATATAGCCTCCCCACACACGATACCAGACCGGGTTATGTTCGGGTTCCTTAGCGACTACTTCGCCGAGGCTATGCAGCAGGTCGTCTCGATACCACGTGGAAACGATCGAGCTTTCGTCGCTGGGTTTTGAATACACACTCACCGATGTGGTCGCCACGCGAATCAGGTCGCTATCATCAAAATTGAACAAGACGCCTAACGCTGGAGAAAATGCGAAAGCGCCGAGGCTCGCGCCGCCTAGTTTGAGAAAATCGCGTCGTGAAATTTTTTGCATCGTAAAATTCTAATCGAAAACGCGGGTTTTTAAAATCCTCTCATTAAATTTTCAGGTCAGCTTGCAAGAGGTGTTAGCGTTTAGACGGGCTCAGGAAAACTACCCTTACGAACTTACCTGACGCAGAACGTCGCGAGGGTTTTCGCGAGTCAGATTTGGTTTTCATCTACCACTTCAGGATGGTGTAACCTCAGTTACGAAAGAAAAACTGCCCTCCGGGGCGGGGGGCAGTCGAGTTGCAGAATCAGGCAGAAATCAGGATTCGACCGTTTCCGGCACCATATCCTTCAGAAGGATTTCGAGCGCCATCGTGTGGGCGCATCGGTGATGGGTGACGAAAAATTCGCAATCGCAGGAATACGTGCCGCCGTCAAATTTCACCTGATGGTTGTTGTTATCGCCGTGAAAAGTAACCTCAAATTTATTGAAGAGGAACCGCTGGCGTTCCTCGGCGTACCTGTGCGCTTTCTCGCGTTTGCCGATCATTCCATAGTCCATTGTTCAATCTCCTTTCAGGGTTTGAAGTATGAAATAAAAAAGCACGCGAACACGTCGCGTGCTTTTGGGTGGTCTTTTGTTGCCTCGCAAACATCTGCTCGCATAGGGCATTTACCTCGTTACCCGCAGTATAGCCTCAATCAAAGTGCGAGTCAACACCAAAAAGGATGACGGCGGCAAATCGTATGGGAATCGCAAGGTAGCTGTCAATCGGCCGGCGCAGTCGCCAGAGTCGGCTCGTTTCCGTTATACGAAATGAGTTGGGGCCACTTCCAGATGATAAGCAACATCCCAACAATACACCCGATTCCGCCGCTGACAATGGCAAACGGAACGCCGAACAAGGATGCGGCAACGCCCGCTTCGACCTCCCCTAGCTGGGGACCGCCCATGAAGAAAATTTGATTCACGCTTGTCATCCTGCCGCGGATGTGGTCCGGGGTTTGGAGCTGGCGTATGGTATTGCGGATCACTGTGCTGACGGCATCTCCCACCCCGATGAACAACAACGCAACCATGGCGGGGATGAATGTTCTGCTCAATCCAAACCAAACCGTCGCCAGCCCGAACAGGGTCACTGCCGTGAGGAACAAGGGTCCTTGTTTTCTCAGTTCTTTGATCTGGGAAACGATTATGCCAGCCACAACAGAACCGATCGCCTGAGATGAGACCAGCCAGGCATACCCAGCCTTGCCTACGAACAGGATGTCGCGGGCAACGATGGGCAACATCGTGTTTGCGGAAGCGAAAAAGGTGGCAACAAAATCCATCATCATTGTGGAGAGGATCAACGGACGAGTGAAGATGAATTTCACGCCGTCCCACATGGAGCGAACGTTGACGCCGCCCGCGCGATTCAAATCTTGTTGAACGTTGCCCATGAAGAACAAGGCAAGGATGACGGCGAGGAAGGAAATTGAGTTGAACAGGTAGGCAAATCCCTGCCCGCCTTCAGGGATCACGCCAAATAACAACGGGCCGACGATCGCCCCGGTATTAAACGCCACCGAACTCATGCTGAATGCCGAGGGCAAATGTTCGCGAGAAACCAAATTGGGCACCATTGCCTGACGGGCAGGCAGATCGAATGCCATAGTCGCGGCTTGGATGGCTGTCAATAGGTAGATATGCCACACAGTAATTTGATTCGTAATCGTCAGGTAGGCAAGCGCCGCCGCCTGCAACGCCGCGATCGACTGGGTGAGGAGCAATATTTTTCGGCGGTTGTAATTATCTGCCACCGCGCCGCCGAGGATGGAAAAAATAAAAACAGGCAGGATACGCGCCAAACCGATGCCCCCCAGCGCCAGCGGATTCGGTTCGCCGGTCAATTCGCGGACGTGCCAATGGATCGCCGCAAACTGCATTTGCGAACCTGCCACAGATATCAGCAACCCCAGCCACAAGTAAAAAAACTTACGGTGAGTGAGAGCGGGCGGAAGATAAAACATCAAGTTCCCCAGTCGCGCAAATATAAAAAGTCGTATCCGATAGTTCGATTACTCAATTTGGCAATAGGCGGTTGCATCCGCTTGTATTGCATCCGTTGGATGCGCTTCACGACCCCGCTCACAAATTTTTCGTCAAAGCCCGCTTCCACACATTCTTGCGGACTGTAGCGATGGTCAACGAGAAGATATAACAGCCGATCCACCTCTTCATACGTGAAGCCTAGCTCCCCTTCATCGGTTTGACCGTCCCATAAATCGGCTGAAGGGGGTTTGTCAATAATAGGCGCGGGAATATTCAACGCGCGCGATAATTGACGTATCTGTGTCTTGTACAAATCTCCAATAGGATTCATCGCCGACGCCGCATCGCCAAACTGCGTGCTGTAGCCAAGCAGAATTTCGGTCTTGTTGCTCGTGCCAATAACTAACCCTTTGAAAACTTCGGATTGATCATACAAAACGATCATCCGTTCGCGCGCCATGATGTTGCCTTTGCGGAGTTTGGTAATCTCCGCGTCGTTGGCAAACAATGGGTCGACCATCTCTGTGATTTCGATGGTCTTGCTGGGAATTTCCAACTGTTCGATCAACAGTTCGGCATGAGCCAGCGAGTCGGGGTTGGATGATTTGTAGGGCATTCGCACCGCCAGCACATTCTCGCGTCCCAATGCTTCAACGGCGAGGACACACGATAAAGCCGAATCAAGACCGCCTGATAAGCCGATCACCGCGCGGGAGAATCCCACGCGGGTCACTTCGCTTTTGATGAAGCCTGTCAGGATTTGATGAGCGACATCGGTGTTGATAGTTAGATCAATCATGTTTTGTATGGGAGCGCTTCCATTTCCAACTGCCCCGCTAACTCGTCATATTCAGGATCTTTGTGGATAAGTATCGCCCCATATCGAATTGCAATTGCGGCGATCAGCGAATCGGCGAATGAGATCCGATTCGCCGCCTTCAATCGCGCCGCGGTCAATGTGGTCTGTTCATCGAACTGCCAGATAACAGGATAGCGTCGAAACGCGGCATGTCGTTGGTCTGCTATAGTCTGACCTTGTTCCTGTAAACTGATATAGTACAGTTCCATCAGGGAAATGAATGGCAAGATCACTTCCTCGTCAGCGAGAATATTTTCCACTCTATCGAATCCCTCTTCTGCTTCGAGATAAGCCATCAACGCCGAAGTATCAAGAACGTACTTTTTCATATTTATATTCCGCCCTACGCTCGGCAAGTAGTCGTTCCGTCAATTTGTGTCCCTTGCCGGAACCCCTCAGCGCTTTCACCGGATGGGCAGGAAGAAATACAACTCGAATCGTATTCCCATCATCGATCCAAGCCAGTGTATCTCCCTCTTTCAGTTTATATCGTTTTCGAATTTCTGCCGGAACTGCGGTTTGTCCGCGTTTTGTTAGAGTAGTTTCCATAATTAACCTCGTCGAAGATTATACAAGGCGTATTTGAATTTCACAAGTCAAACTCTATTTTTGCAGGATTCTCTGCAACTCCGAAACAGTTAGGTTTGTCCGTTCATCGCGCAAAAGCGGAAGCCGCGCGCGCGTGCGGCGCAACTGATTGAGGTCAAGTTCAGAAACGGTCAACGCTTCTTCAAAGTATGGACCCTGCGCGAGCAATTCGCCGTTCGGGTCGTTGATCGTTGCGCCGCCCCAAAATAGCAACCCGTCTTCAAAGCCGACACGGTTGCAATGCGCCACAAACGATGTGAACATGCTGGCATAGGCTTTGCTCACGCGCTCCACCCAACGAGCAGACTCGAGTTTTTCCTTGTCGGTCAGACCGCGCCCCGGCGAAGCGGATGAAAACAGCATAATGTCCGCGCCGTCGAGCCAGAGCAAATAAGGCGGCGAGGCGTGCCAGAAATCTTCGCAGATCAACATGCCGACCCGTCCGAAGCGCGTGTCGAAGGCGCGGACAGCATCCCCCCAGGCGAAGAACCGCCCTTCATCGAAGAGTCCATACGTTGGAAGATACACTTTATGATGAACGTGGATGGCGCGTCCGCCTGAAAGGTAGGCAGAGGCGATGTAGAAGCGGTGGCGCGAGTCTTCGTCCACGAATCCAACCACAATATCCAGGTCGCGAGATTCGTTGAGAAGATGCTTAAAAACAGGATCGCCATCCGTCGGCGTGTGCGCGACTGAGGCGACCAAATCCTGCAACACATATCCCGTTAGTGAAAGTTCGGGGAAGACAACTAAGTCCGCTTTTTGCGATTTTGCTTGTTGAATGAATTCAAGGTGCTTGTCGAGATTCGAATCGACATCCCCCAGTTTGGTGGCGATTTGCGCGAGCGCGAGGTTGAGTTTCATTGCGAGAATCTTACCATCAAACAGGGGAAACCCGAAAAGGTGAATTACCGGTTTCTGGGAATTTCCCTGGCTACGAATTTTTTGGACGCGGAATTCACGGACAACACGGTTTAACGCGGGTGTATAAATGGGTTTTCCATGAAATCCGCCCACCCCCGCGCAGAATCATGACAACTCCTTTTGAGCATACTACTTATCGGGTTTTGATCATGGTTACGGGATCCCTATCAAACGAGATGTGCCATCGCCCAGAACAACGATCAAGCCGGAGCCGTCGCGAGTAAAAGTTAGATCGACAGGCTGATAGTCGAATTCGAGGAGCGCCAGTTCTTCTCCGCGTTCAACGCTCCACAAGCGAATTCCACCAAAATTGTCTCCGCTGGCAATCATCTTATCGTCTGGCGATAATGCGAATGATATGAATTTCGGCTGAACTTTGTCGGTGAAAGGTAGATTAATTCGACGCAAAATAAAAGCATCTTCAAATCGCCAAACCTTAATCTGACTCGTTTGGTCCAACTGTAGTTTCGTGCCGGCATCCAGCGTAACGACAAAAGCGCCGTCGCTCGAAATGACGATTTCGATATTATTGCCGGAATAAAGACTCGCATCGCTCATTGCGAGTTTCTGCGGGGGATCGACCTGCCAGGTGGCAATACCTCCCGCCGCGCTGGTAATTAGAAACTTATCATCTTGAGTAAATCTCGCGGAAAGAATTTTGGGGTCCCATGGTATCCCGAGTTGCAGGCTGTTCGATTTTCCATTTTCAAGATTGACCAAATATTGCGCTGTATCACGCCATATCACCGCGTACCGAGAGGTGGAGCTAACGATAACGCCGTCGCAGTTGGGAATCGGCAATGCTTCAATCATCTTGGTTACATTGCCATGTTTATCAAGAATGTACAACCCTCCAGATTCGCACCAGGTAACGGACTGATTGGAAATATCAATATATGGGCTAGAAACGGCGTCAGGAATACTTAGGGGTTGCCTAATTCCTTCGGGAAATGTCAACCAATGAGACTCTCCCAATAAGCGAAATGCCTGATCGCCGATCATGCCAACCTGGGCGACTTTGAAATCATCCTCCTCGCCCCAAACGTTGGAGTAGTGACCCTGTTCCAAAAGGAAGTCTCCAATCTGCTCCAACTCTTCATCGCCGGATGTTCCGTTCAGTTTCTCCTTTTCGATCAGTTTACCTCCCGGTAGTTCTCGCACAATACGATATAAGTTCATTTCACTATCCGAGCCCAGAATCGTGATTGCACTGCCATCCTGCGACAGGTTGGTAGAATTGATTTCAACAAGGTCTGTGCCAAATCTCCCCATTTTTTCACCTGTGAGAACGTTCCACAACGTCAGGAAAAGATACGAGTCCTCCCTGGATAGCACAAGCAAGGTTTGGTCATCAGGCAGGTAGGCAGGCTGAACAAAATCGTAATATCGCCCCGCCTCGCTCAGCGAGATCAATTTCCCTTCCGGTAGACTCCAAAAAGATATTCGATTCGCATTGGTATATGATTCAAATTTGAAGACAGTCAGTGTCTCTCCATCGGGAGAATAGCTGAGTTGGTAGATCAAGCCAATATCGGTTTGCCACAAGGAGAAGGAATCATGCTTTAGGGCGAGGTATGGGGCTGGCTCTCCGATCCGGCGGAGTTCTACTGTGCCGTCCGCATATCCAACTGCAATTTCAGAACCATCGGGCGAAAATGCCATTCCGCCCACATAAAAAGGGAGGAGTTTATCGTCTTCGATTTTCTTGACGATATCCTCCGGGAACGAATGCGCATAGGTCGTAACTAGAGATTTACTTTCCAAATCCCAAATTTGGACATCGCCAGTTTTGAGACTCACCGCTAACAAATTTTCATTGTCCGATACGGCAAATTCATCCGCATCCGGCATAAAGGCAAGAACATAAGGAGGGGTCTCTTGATATAAATACACTCCAAGAGGGGTCTGGACAAGAAATTGCTCCGGGTTTCGTTCAAGTTGTCTGAGGCGTTGCACAT
Organism: Candidatus Defluviilinea gracilis; assembly: GCA_016716235.1. Lineage (NCBI taxonomy): Bacteria > Bacillati > Chloroflexota > Anaerolineae > Anaerolineales > Candidatus Villigracilaceae > Candidatus Defluviilinea > Candidatus Defluviilinea gracilis. The sequence continues at coordinate 309,247 of JADJWS010000003.1, read as the reverse complement.
CTCCGCGACCCCAACGATGTAACTCCTGGATGTCTTTTGCATTCTCCAAAGTAATTGGCTGTGTGGGCCATTGCAAGGGCGCGGTGGCCGGCAAAGCCAGAGAGTTATCGGGTAGCGACGGGGGAGCGTCAGGCAAAGCCGTAAGCGCAGGCAATGGAGTAGCCTGATGTTCGGGCGGTAGGATCGTTTCAGCGACGGTTGGCGTCGTATTTTGGGTTGGAGCAACAATGGCTTGAGGCGCGCAAGAAGTTGCAAGAGCGGCGAACACAATCAACTGAATGGAGATTCTTGTCAGGAGAGATTTGAGCATGGTTTCCTTCAATTTAATTAGGACTTACGCAGTTGAACCTGTTGCGCCGTAGTTGCACTGCGGCGGCGGCAGTACAACTGCCCGCCAACTGCGTAAGTCCTGCTACTATGACCATTTTATCTTCGACAGGATCGAAGCATATTCACAAGGCTGTTAAGAAAATACAGACCTGACTTTACCTGTCAGGTCTGTAAGGCGGGAAGGGAGGGATTCGAACCCTCGGTGGACCGGAGCCCACAACAGTTTTCGAGACTGTCCCATTCAACCACTCTGGCACCTTCCCGTATTTCGTGCGGCGGAGATTATAACTTATAATTCGGCGCTCTCGTGCATGTCGGGGTAAAAAACGTCGTGCATTCCCTGCGATGCGAGAATGTCCATGAATGGCGTGGCGGATTTTTCCTCGCCATGCACAAGAAATATCTTCCTGGCAGTCTTCTTGACTGTGGTCGCATACTTCACCAACAGATCCTGCCCCGCATGACCCGACAAGCCGCCGATCGTCGCCACTTCGGCTTTGACCGAATACGGT